>JAPXRJ010000015.1:0-30382 GCA_033813615.1 Microthrixaceae bacterium
CGCCAGCCCTGCGACGACGACCATGCCGATCGCGAACGCTGCCCTCATCGAGACGCTCTTCTTCATCTGCACCGATCCCACGTCGGCCTCCCTCCGCTTTGCGATCGGGGCAACGTAACAGTTCGGCACCGTCAGTGACACCCTTCACATCGAGCGTGATGTCGCGTGCGCGGTGTGTGGTCGTCGATCAGGGCTCCACGAGTCACAGCACAACGAGGCTCAGGCACGCCGAGAGGACGGCGATGGCGCTACCGTCGAGTCACCTCAGCGAACGAGGAGGCGCCGTGTCAGACCCCGATGCTCCGTCCGACGTCGACGTCGTTCGCCGAATCTACGCGGCGCTCGCTGAGCGTGACATCGTGACAGCGTTGTCGTTGTTCGACCCCGGGTGCGTCGTGGTGCAGGACGACCGCCTGCCGTGGGGCGGCCGGTTCGTCGGTCACGAGGGCGTAACCGAGTTCGCCATCGCGCTCGTCACCCACATCGACTCCGCGGTCGAGATCGAGGCGATCTTCGAGGCAGACGGCGATGTCATCGAGGTCGGTCGCACCCGGGGCACCGTCGCCGGGACCGGTACGCCCTTCGACGTGGCCGAGGTGCATCGTTGGACGATCCGCGACGGCCTGGCCGCCGTTGCGCACTTCTCGATCGACACCCCGGCGATGCTCGACGCGCTGCGCGCCTGACGGCTGGGTCCGGAGGCTGGGGCACGGCAACGAGGTCGCCGCACACCCGCGAACCGCGCCGCGGGTCGGGGCCGATTTGACAGAAGTCCTTGACGGTGCAGTAGGGGTCGGTCGTAGATTCACCGGCAGGTTGAGGGAAGGGGGGAAGCAATGGCTTCCTTGCTGGGGGATCGTCGGGGCCGCTCCTACTTGGTGGCGGTGGTCGCCGTGGCCACCATCGCCGCCGTGCTCGGCGGCATCGGCACCGCCGGTGCGTCGACGGTGGGATCGTTGTCGGTCTCGGTGCAACCGCCGGTGGCCGGCGCCACCGGGGCGCGGTACAGCATCGCCTTCACCAACACGTCAGCGCTGTCGGTGAACGACACGATCTCGTTAACCGGCCCTGCCGGCACCGTGTTCCCGTACTCGTGCAGCTACCAGATCATCGACACCACACCGAACCCCGACGTCGTCCTCCAGGGAGCCTGCGCGACGCCTGGTGACGACACCAACGACATCGATCTCTACGTCTGGACCGAGATCCCGGCCGGTCACGCGCTGCAGATCGTCGCCGACGACGTCGGCAACGCGGCGACGTCCGGCTCGAAGACGCTCACGCTGGCGACTTCGACCGACACGTCGCCCGCGGTTGCCGGGTTCACCCTGTCGGCGCCGAGCGCGGTGACCGGGGTGACCACCTCGGTGGTGCCCGACGTGGCCGGCGCCAGCGGTGCACGCTGGACCGTCGACTTCTCCGCTCCTCACCAGCTCCACGGCTACTACTCGACGATCCGCCTCGACGGACCGAGCGGGATGGTCTTCCCCACCGGTTGCTCGTACAAGTTGTTGGACACCACGCCGGATCCCGATGTGGAGGTCGGATCGTGTCCGACAAGCGGGGGTGGCACCGACGAGGTCGCAATACAGATCTACGGCGACGTGCCCGCCGGTCATGCGCTGCAGCTGATCGCCGACGACGTGACCAACCCGCCGACGGCGGGCACCTATCCGTTGGAGGTCTCGACGTCGTCGGACCCGATCCCCGTGGTCACGAACGTGGCCCTGCAGTCCGGGCCGACCGCGGTGACCTCCGCGTCTGTGGTGGTGTCGCCGTCCGGAACCGGTTCGGTCGGTGCACGCTGGACGACGACGTTCACCTCGACCCATCAGCTCAACTACTACTACTCGACCATCACCCTGCGGGGCCCGAGCGGGACGACCTTCCCGGGGAGCTGCCTCTACCAGCTGTACGACACCACGCCGGAACCCGACGTGAACCTGGGCTCGGTGTGCGCCGACAGCGGAGCCGGCACCGATGAGGTCGTGCTGCGGCCCTACGCGGATGTACCGGCCGGTCATGTGGTGAAGGTGGTGGCGAACGACGTGGTCAACCCGACCGGCGTTGCGGGCCAGCGCGACGTCCAGGTGTCCACGTCATCGGATCGCTCGCCGGTGACGGCGTCGTTCGGCCTGACCGCAGCGTCCTCGATCAGCGGCCTGGGCATGACCGCACGCCCGTCGGTTGCCGGCGCGACCGGAGCACGTCACACGGTGTCGTTCACCAACTCGGCCGCGCTGAACTACTACTACTCGACGATCACGCTCACCGGTCCGGAAGGCACCGTGTACCCGGTGAACTGCTCCTACCAGCTGATCGACACGACACCGAACCCCGATGTCTCGATCAGCTTGTGCCCGCAGGAGGGCGGCGGTACGAACGAGGTGAAGCTGCAGGTCTACGCCGACGTGCCCGCCGGCCACGCGCTGGAGTTGATCATCGACGACGTGGTCAACCCGTCCGGAGCCGCGGGACCGAGGTCCGTCTCGGTGTCCACGTCGTCGGACGTCACGCCGGTGTCCACCACGTTCGGGCTCCTTGCCGGACCGACGGCGGTGACCGGCGCGGGCGTGGCGATCGACAACACCCTGCCCGGTGCGACCGATGCGACCTACACCGTCGGGTTCACCAACACGAGCGCTCTCAACTATCAGTACTCGACGGTGACCGTGACCGGGCCCCCGGGGACGGTGTTCCCGAACCACTGCGGCTACCGGTTGATCGACACGACGCCGAACCCAGACCAGGAGTACTACACCTGTCCTGTCGCCGGCGGCGGCACCAACGAGGTGACGGTGTACGGGTACGGCGACGTGCCGGCGGGCCACGCGCTCCAGCTCGTCGCTCCGAACGTGACCAACGCCTCCAGCTCTGGATCGAAGACCATCGGCGTGCGCACCAGCTCTGACCAGGCGCTCGTGACCGTTCCCTTCACGCTCGGCCTCGGCATCGCGACGACGACCCTGCCGCCGGCGACGTCCGGTGCGGCCTACTCGACGACGCTCGCGGTCACGGGCGGAACCGGACCGTTCACGTGGTCGAAGGTGTCAGGCACGCTGCCGTCGGGGCTGTCGCTCGACCCGTCCACGGGAACGATCAGCGGCACCGTCGGTGCCAACGCCGGTGGCTCCTACACCAACCTCGTGTTCCGCGTCACCGACGCCTCGAACGCGACGTCGGACTCGATTCCGCTCACGCTCAACGTGGACGCCCATCCCATCTTCCAGACCGCGGACGAGGTCGTGTTCGTCCCGGGCATCACCAACACCTTCTGGGTCTCTGCATCTGGCGTCCCGGCACCCGCGTTGTCGGTCAGCGGGACGCTGCCGAGCGGTGTGACCTTCACCGACTACGGCAACGGGTCGGGCGCGCTCGAGGGCACGCCGGAGATCGGATCGAGCGGCACGTACCCGCTCGTCTTCACTGCTTCGAACGGCGTCGGACCCGCGGTCACACAGGACTTCCAGTTGGACATCGCCCGCGCCGCCAGCACCAGCTGGGTCACGGCTTCGGCGAACCCGACGCGGGTCGGTCAGTCGGTGACCTTCACCGCGACCGTCTCCGGGGCGTGGGTGCATCCGACCGGCACCGTGGAGTTCTTCGACGGTGCCACGTCGATCGGCACCGCGACCCTGGTCAACGGCCAGGCGTCGATCGCCACGTCGCTGCTCACGGTCGGTTCGCACAACATCACGGTGTCGTACGAGGGGAGCGCCTCGTTCCTGCCGTCGACGTCGTCGGTGCTGTCGCACACGATCGTCGATCGGACCGACACGACCACCGGCCTGACGTCGTCGTCGAACCCGTCGGTCTCCGGTGAGACGGTCGCACTCGTCGCGACGGTCACGGGCAGCGGGGCGGTGCCCACGGGAACCGTCACCTTCTTCGACGGTGCGTCGTTGATCGGCTCCGTCGGCGTGGACAGCGCTGGCAACGCTGTCCTCTACACGTCGGAGCTGGCGGTCGGCGATCACCCGATCACCGCCGTCTACGGCGGCGACGCGGTCTTCCTCGCGTCGTCGTCCGGCGCGCTGACCCAGACCGTGCAGCGTGCTGGGACCAACATCGGGCTGACCTCATCGCTCAACCCGTCGTCGGTCGGAGCGCAGGTCACCTTCACCGCCGTCCTCACTGCCGCGGCGCCGGGCTCGGGCACCCCGACCGGGAGCGTGGAGTTCCGCGATGGTGCCACGGTGCTCGGCAACGGGACGCTCAACGGCTCGGGTGTGGCGACCTTCGCCACGTCGGACCTCGCGGTCGGGACCCACCAGATCACCGCGGCGTTCGCCGGGAATCCCTCGTTCGCCGGTGCCACTTCGGTGGTCCTCGACCAGTCGGTGAACACGGCGCCGCTCGTGCCGACCACCGCGGTGGCCGCGTCGGAGCCGAACCCGTCGGTGTTCGGACAGTCGGTGACGCTGACGGCGACGGTGTCGGGCAACGGAGGTACGCCGAGCGGAGCGGTGGCGTTCTTCGACGGAGACTCCCACATCGGCTCCGGCGTGTTGGACGAGTCAGGGGTGGCGACGTTGTCGACCTCGTCGCTCGGCGTGGGCGACCGGACGATCACGGCGGTGTACGGCGGTGACGCCACCTTCGCGCCGTCCACCTCCAGCGGTGTCACCCACACCGTGCTGCCGGCGGCGACGACCACGGCACTGGCGTCGTCGCTGAACCCGTCGTCGGTCGGTGACGTCGTCACGTTCAGCGCCACCGTCTCGGTCGTCGCGCCGGGCGCCGGCGGACTCGGCGGATCGGTCCAGTTCCGCAACGGGGCGAACGTGATCGGGTCCGCCACCGTCGACAGCACGGGAGTGGCGACCATCCAGATCCTCAGCCTCCCTGTGGGCTCCCACGACATCACCGCGGCCTACTCCGGCAACGGCGTGCTCGCGGCGTCCACGTCGTCGACCCTGACCCAGTTGGTGGAGGACCGGCCACTGCTGCCCACGCTGACGCTGCTGACGTCGTCGCTGAACCCATCGGGCTCCGGTGCGACGGTGACGTTCACCGCGACCGTCGCAGCGGACGAGACGCCGGGCGGGTCCGTGCAGTTCCTCGACGGCGAGAACCTGCTCGGGAGCTCGGTGCTGAACGGCTCCGGCGTGGCGACGTTCGACACGTCGGACCTCTCGGTCGGGACGCACGAGGTCACGGCGGTGTACCTCGGCAACGCGACGTTCGCCACCTCCACGTCGCCGGTGCTCGACCAGGTGGTGACCGCCACACCGCTCACCCCGACGATCACCTCGGTGACGTCGTCGGTGAACCCGTCGGTCGTCGGCCAGGCGGTCGCCTTCACGGCCACGGTGGTCGGTGCGAGCGGCACGCCGACCGGCACCGTCGTGTTCCGTGACGGCACCACCGTCCTGGGCAGCGCTGCTCTGGCCGACGACGGCACAGCGACCTTCACGACAGCGGGCCTTGCGGTCGGCACCCACTCGATCACCGCCGCCTACCAGGGCGACGACGAGTTCGCGGCGTCGACCGCCTCGGCGATCGAGCAGGCGGTCAACCCGGCGGGGACCGCGACCGAGCTGTCGTCGTCGGCCAACCCGTCGCTCGAAGGCGACGCGGTCACGTTCACCGCGACGGTGACCGCCGCCGCGCCCGGCGCCGGAACGCCGGGCGGCGACGTCGAGATCCGAGACGGCGCGGCCGTGCTGGGGACCGTGGAGCTCGACGAGTCGGGCACGGCCACGTTCTCCACCTCCGACCTGGCTGTGGGCACCCACCCGATCACCGCCGTGTACGTCGGCAGCGCCTCGTTCGCCGCATCGACGTCCGCGGCGATCGACCAGGTCGTCGAGTCGAACCCGCTGCTGGCCACCTCGACGTCGCTGACGTCGTCGACCAACCCGTCGACCGTGGGACAGACGGTGACGTTCACGGCGACGGTCGCAGCGGGCGAGTCCACGCCGACCGGGACCGTGCAGCTCCTGGACGGCGCGACGTCGCTCGGTTCGAAGCCGCTCGTGGGCGGGACCGCCGCCTTCGATGTCACCGGATTGGGCGTCGGTGACCACCAGCTGACGGCCGTCTACTCCGGTGACGACACCCACGCCACATCGACGTCGAGCGTCCTGACCCAGCAGGTCGGGGCGGCAGCGACGTCGATCGTGCTGTCGTCGTCGGCGAACCCGTCGACCGTCGGACAACCGATCACGCTCACCGCCCAGCTCGACTCCGCAGGCGGTATCCCGACCGGGTCGGTGGAGTTCCGTGACGGCACGACCGTGCTGGGCTCTGCTCCGATCTCCGAGACCGGCGTGGCCGCGCTCGAGATCTCGTTCGACGCCGGCGAGCATCCGATCGTGGCGGTGTACGCCGGCAACGCGACCTTCGACGGTTCGACGTCGAACCTGCTCACGCAGGTCGTCAGCGCAGCCCCGTTGGGTCAGACCACCACGATCCTTGGATCGCAGCCGAACCCGTCCACGACCGGTCAGGCCGTGACGTTCTCGGCGAAGGTGTCCGGCGATGGCACCATCCCGACCGGCACCGTCGAGTTCAGGGAGGGGACCACGGTGCTGGGCGCCGGTTCGGTCGACGCCACCGGGATCGCCACGTTCGCCACCGCGGAGCTGACCGCCGGCGATCACCACATCACCGCTGCCTACAGCGGCGATGATCGCTTCGCCGGATCGACTTCTGCCGAGATCGTGCAGGTGGTCGTCGAGCCGCCCGTCTGCGATCCGTTGCGGACGGTCACGTCGGTGAAGGGCACGGCGCGGCTCGCGAACAGGGCGACGCTGACGGTCGACCTCAACCGACGGTCCTTCCCCTTCATCGGCAAGATCTGGGTCGGCAAGGTGACCTACCGCGATTCGGCGGCCAGGGCGCTCGTGACGTCGGTGGTCTTCACGTCCAACGCCGTGGTCACCCCGATGGACGACGTGTGTCGCGGTGCCATCGTGAGGATCGATGCCGTGAACCTGCTGCGGTTCCCGTGGCGAACCGGTCGGCTGACGATGCGCATCGTCGACCGGACGCCGGTCGACGCCGACGCCGTCGCCCTCACCTTCCCCGGGCTTGCTCCGGTCTCCACGACCGTCGCCAAGGGGGACCTCAGGGTCCGGTGACGCACCGGCGGTCGGCCGAAGTCGCTGTTCGCCTGGGGTTCGGCGTGATGACGCAGGACCCCGGTGACCGAACGCGTCGCTCGATCTCGTCCGACGTCAGTCGGGTGGCGCGCTGCGGCGCAATCGCAGCGCTGCGACCCCCGCCGCGACGATGCCCACACCGGTAGCGAACACGGTGCTCACGGTGGAACCGGTGAGCGCGAGCGCGGCCGAGGGCGAAGCTGCGTCCGGTGATCCGCTCGTCCCGGTCGACGTCGTCGAACCGTCGCCCGCGACGGGCTCTGACCGGACGGGCGCCGTGGAGCCCGATTCGACGGGAGCCGCGGTCGCTGGCCTGGCAGGGTGCGGCGAGAACGCGCTCGTGATCAGCGTGGTGCCCTGGGGGATGCGACCTGCGTGACGGTCATCGAGGATGAGAACGCTCTGGCCCGTGGACGGGTTCGTCCACTCGTAGGCCAGCGCCTGCCACAGCTGGTCGAACGACTCGGCGTCGACCGTGACGGCGACCGCGGGGGCGAAGGAGCACTTGTGCAGGTTCATCGCCTCGGCATCGCGCTGGGTGAGCGCGTACCGATGGGCTGCGGCACGACGGGACGCGTTGGACACCAGCCGCGTCTTCCCGTGCGGTCCTCGTGGGTAGCCCCAGTCGGCCTGGAGCCGCCACACCACCCCGCCGGTCACAGCGTCGGTCCCGGCCCCGTCGGCACCGGCAACGGTGAGCGCCGTGACCGAGCCGAGCACCCCCGCTGCCATCAGCACGTGTCGGCGGTGCATCGAAGCGTCGTCGCCGTGCCATCGCCGGCCGTCGGTCACCGCCGTTGTCGAGTTGTTCTCTCCCGTTTCCATCCCGGTGTCCATCGGTCGCTCGTCGGTGTCGCGGAAGGACTTCTGTCGAGATCTCCTCGGACTGGACCGCTTCGGCTCACAGATCGTCGCGAACGCTCAATCTGACGACATCCTCGCCGATGAGCTCAGTGCGGCCTCCCGTGGATGCCGCACCACTTCGGTCCGACCTGGGCGCCTTCGGGCACCCGTGGCCGCACCTGCGCCCCTCGGGGCGCGGGCTCCATCCGATGGCGGACATCGCCGGTCAACTCCGGTCCAGTCAGGCGATTCGGCGCCGAAGCGGACCGGCTCGTGGCCGGCGGAGGCCGCCCGACGATGGCAGCCCGTTCGTCAGGTGTTGCCCGAAAGGGTGCTCGTCGACTGCTTCGGCGGTCTGCACCCCGGTCGGGGATCGAAAGGGTGCGGCTCCCTCGGGAGGCCGCCTCGTCGGTGTGGGTGGACCGTGGCGTCAGCCGGCGTTGGCGGCGGCCTCGTTCAGCTCGTCGAGGTGGGTCGCCGCCTCGAGGTACTCGTTCACCCAGCGCTCGATGACCGCAGAGGTCTTCTCGACCTTCTCGAACTGGCCGACCACCTGGCCGACGGGGTTGAAGGCCACGTCGACGGTCTGGTCCGGGTACTTGTAGGTGGCGGCGACGGCGATGCCGGACACCATGTACTGGAGCGGCATGCCGAGCGGCTCCGGGTTCTCGGGGTTCTCCCACGCCTCGGTCCAGTCGTTCTTGAGCATGCGGCAGGGCTTGCCGGTGAAGGAGCGCGAACGCACAGTGTCACGCGAGCCGGCATCGATGTACGCCTGCTGCTGGGCGGGGGTGTTCTCCGACTCCTCGACCATCAGCCACTGCGAACCGGTCCACGCTCCCTGACAGCCGAGCGCCAGCGCGGCAGCGATCTGCTCGCCGGAGCCGATGCCGCCCGCCGCGAGCACCGGGCGTGGCGCCACGGCCTTGGCGACCTGTGGCCACAGGACGATCGACCCGACCTCGCCGCAGTGCCCCCCACCCTCGCCACCCTGGGCGATGATGATGTCCACATCCGCGTCGGCGTGCTTCATCGCCTGGTACGGCGAGCCGCACAGCGCCGCGACCTTGCGGCCCTCGGCGTGGATCAGGTCGATCGTGTCCTTGGGCGGGGTGCCCAGGGCGTTGGCGATCAGGGTCATCTTCGGGTGCCGGAGCGCGATCTCGACCTGCGGGGTGGCGGTGGCCTCGGTCCAGCCGATGAGCTGCAGCGAGTTGTCGTCCTCACCCTCCTGCAGCGGCACGCCGTGGTCGGTCATGAGCTTGCGAGCGAAGTCCAGGTGCTGCTGGGGAACCATGTCCTGGAGCATCTTGGTGAGCTCCTCGGCCGACATGTCGGCGTCCATGCCCTCGTACTTGTTGGGGATGACGATGTCGACGCCGTAGGGGTGGTCGCCGATGTGCTCGTCGATCCAGTTCAGCTCGACCTCGAGCTGCTCGGGCGAGTAGCCGACCGCGCCGAGCACTCCGAAGCCGCCCGCCTTGGAGACGGCGACCACCACGTCGCGACAATGGGTGAAGGCGAAGATGGGGAACTCGATGCCGAGCTCGTCACAGATGGGGGTGCGCATGGTGGTGTCCTTTCACCGCGTGTCGAGCACCTGGGTCGGTGCCGTCGGGGTCAGTTGTCGTGATCGTCGTGGCTGCGCCGACGGTTCCTCGGGTGATCTCCGTCGCGCTCATCGGGCTGCCTGGCTGGCACCGGCCACGACGCTGAGCAGCGCCTCGACGGCCAGGCCGTCGGAGACGGCGTCGGGGTCGACGCGCCGCATCATCTCCAAACCGAAGAGCAGCCCGATGACGGCAGGTCCGACCGCATCGGAGTCGCCGGTCCAGTCTCCGGTGGCCTGCAGCACGCCTCGCCACGCGCCGCGGTAGCGGCGGGCCAGGTGTTCGCGCGCCTCGGGCTGGCGAGACGCGTACGCCCACAACTCGTGCTCCAGAGCGATCCACTGGCCGTTGCCGGCGACCGGTGCCGACACGTTGCGCCACAGCACGCCGAGTCGTTCTCCGAGCGTGGTGGCGCTCGACAGCTCCGCACCGATCACGGTGGCGACGTCGTCCACCCAGCCGTCGAGCAGCGCGAACAGCAGGCCGTCCTTGCCGCCGAAGTGGTCGTAGACGGCGCCGGAGGTGCGCCCGGCGCGGTCAGCGATGGCGTCGATCGACGCGCCGTCGACTCCGCGCTCGGCGAACAGCTCGGACGCGGCGGTCAGCAGGCGTCGACGAGTTTCGGTTCGCCGTTCCTCCTGGGTGGCCACCCAAGAAAGATAGGACGGCCAATGTAACTTGGCAACCCGGTGCAGTCCCGGCTGTCCCGATGGTGCCGCGGCACGCGTGACGAGCCGCACGTAGCGTGACGCTCATGACGGCGGTGTTCGTGCACGGTGTCCCCGAGACGGCGCAGGTGTGGGACGCGCTCGTCGAGCGACTCGGCGTCACCGACGTCGTCCAGCTGTCGCTGCCGGGGTCAGCCCTCCGGAATCGGTCGTCGTCGGCAGGTGGCAACGAACGCACGCAGAGCGATGGCGGCGGTGCATGTCGCCGGTGGGTCAGTCGATCGGGACCGGGCCGCCGGCGTCGGGGATCAGGGCCCGGGTGACGAACTTCCACGTGCCACCGTCACGACGGAGGGTGTCCCGGTAGACGCCGCTCACCATGACCTTCGTGCCGCCGGACTCCTCGTCGGCCACCCACAACTGGAGGTAGGCGGCGCCGGTGGCCGTGTCGCCGTCGACCTGGATGCGCACGTTGGATGCCACGTGACGCGAGCCCGGCATCATCAGCGGTACACCGTCGCCGAACTCGGTCCGTGCCGAAGGGGTCCCGTCGACGAACATGCCGAAGCCGGTGTCGAGGGTGCCCTCATCGACGAACAACGCAGCCCATCGGCTTCCGAGCCCGGCGTCGACCAGGTGGTTGTAGGTGGCGTAGAGCTGCTCGATCTCGACGATGTCCTCGACGGGGACGCCCATGGCGGTGGCTCCTGACCCTGTGGTGATCGTGGTTGAACCGATCCCCCGGACCGGTCATCGAACAGTGTGTCCCATCATGCGGACGTGATCGAGTGAGGAAGCGCGCGACCGCCGACTGGTCCGCACCCTGGAGCATTCGGTGCGTCGGGCCTGACGGGAAGTCAGGCGTGACTGGATCGTTCGGATCGGTGACGGCCGACCGACGGTTCGCGTACGGTCATGGGTGCTGCCAGCACGCCGTGGCCGGAGGGAGTCCGACGATGCGAACCGCGGATGTGATCGGCGTGCCGGCGGTCCCGCCTGCAACGGCCACACGTGGTGCGAACGCGCTGCGCGCTGGGTTGGCTCGGCTGCACGACGCCCTGGGACCGCCACCGGTACGGATCCTCGAGGGGCTGTTCGGGCTGCTGGAGCACCGCGTCCTGGTCGCGCTGTGCGACGCCGGGGTCCCCGACGCACTCGACCGGCCGGCGCGCCTCGCCGACCTCGCTCGACGACTCGACATCGATGGAGACCAGCTCGATCGGTTGTGCCGGTTTGCCGCGACCCGAGGTTGGCTGCGCATCGATCGCCGAGGCCGGGTCCGGGCCACGCGGGTCACTGCGTTCCTCCGCACCGACCACCCGGGCGGGTGGCGGGCCTGGGTCGACTTCGCCGGTGGCCCTGAAGTGGCGTCGGCCGTGCAGGCGATGAGCGCACGAGGGGTCCGGGATCCGTTCCTGGTGGCCAACGGCTCGTCGTTCTTCGACTGGATGAAGGATCATCCGGATCGTTGGAGTGCCTTCGACGATGCCATGGCGGCCGGGTCGCGGATGCACGCGCTGGTCCTGGCCGATGCTGTGGACTGGTCCGGTGTGCGCCACGTCTGCGACGTGGGCGGTGGGACGGGGGTGCTCCTCGCTGCCCTGCTCGATCGTCTCCCGGGGGTGAGTGGCACCGTGCTGGACCTCCCGGGTGTGGTCGAGCGCGCCGTGGCACACCCGCGTGTGGATGTGCTGGGCGGCAACATGTTCGAACGCGTCCCAGCCGGTGCCGACACCTACCTTCTGGTGAACGTGCTGCACGACTGGGACGACACCGACGCCGCGCGCATCCTCGGTTCGGTTGCAGCGGGAGGCGGCGATCGGGTCGTGGTCGTCGACCAGGACCGACCTACCGTGCCGCGGCGTGAGCTGGGCGTGGCGACCGATCTGCTGATGGCCGCGCTCACCCCGGGTGGACGCGAGCGATCCCGGGCCGAGGTCGCCCGGTTGGCTTCGACCGCTGGGCTCCGTCTCGACGCCACCGTCCCGCTCGCGTCGGGAGACGTCGCTCATGTGCTCACGCCGACGCGGGGACATGCCTCCGCTCGGCTCGAGCGATCTCGACGCTGAGCCTGGCGGTACCGTGCCGGCTCGTGGCCTCGGATGAGCACCGACCTGAAGAGCACCGACCCGAGGATCGCCGGCTCGACCTGAGTGAGCCCATCCGCATCGACGCCGGCGGGTGGGGTCTCAGCTGGGTGGCTGACGACCGGGGAGCGCTGCACCAGCTCGGACTGGGGCCCGACGGGTGCGCGGCCCCTCTTGAAGTCGGCGCCGAGTGGTACCCGCTCGCCTTCCCGAGCCTGGACGGCACCGATCCGTTCCGTCCGCCGGCGCTGCAGATCACCCATGCGGACGGCACGCTGAGCACGCGGCTGGTGCTGCGGTCCGTCAGGCGGCTCCACGAGTCGGGAGGCGAGCACGTCGTCGCCGTGACCTCCGACGAGATCTTCGACCTGAGGGTCGAACACCACCTGCGCACGCATCCGGCGTCGGGCGTGTTGGAGCAGTGGGTCGAGGTCGTCCATGGAGAGGCCGGGCCGGTCACGCTGCTGGCCCACGACTCGGTCGCTCCGCTCCTGATGGTCCCCGAGGATGCAGAGGTGGTGCAGTTCGGAGGCGCAGGCTGGGCCGACGAGTGGCGGTGGAGCACCGATCGTCTGGTGATCGGCACCACGGTGCTCGGGTCGCTCGGCGGGGTTCAGCCGCACCTGCAGCGCGGCCCCTGCTTGATGCTGTCGCCTCACGGGCGGTTCGAGCCGGGTGCCAGCGGGGCGGCGCAGGACCACGGCGAGGTGATCGGCCTGTCGGTGTGCTGGGCCGGCAACGTGCACATGTGCCTCGACGTACGCCCCCGCGCGGAGCCCGGGGCCGACCGCGAGTTGCGGTTGCGTGCCGGTGCGAGCGCGCTCGGCGCCCCGTATCGGCTGGACCCCGGCGTCACGATGGTGCTGCCGAAGGTGGCGTGGACGTGGTCGACCGGAGGGACCGACGGCGTCACCGAGGCGTTCCACCGCTGGAGTCGGGCCCGCGTGATGCGTGACCCCGACCGGACGCGCCGGATCGTGGCGAACAACTGGGAGGCCACGTTCTTCGACTTCGACGAGCAACGGGTCGTCGGACTGATCGAGCGCGCCGCGGACCTCGGCGCGGAGGTGTTCCTGCTCGACGACGGCTGGTTCGGCACCACCCGTCCGCGTGACGACGACACGCAGGGCTTGGGTGACTGGGACGTGGATGTCCGAAAGCTCCCCGATGGCCTGTCGTCGCTGGCCGACGCTGCGAGGCGGAGCGGGATCCGGTTCGGCATCTGGGTGGAGCCCGAGATGGTGAACCCGCGCAGCGAGCTGCACGATGCACACCCCGAGTGGGTGCTCCGCGACGCCCGCGAGCCGCGCCTGCACCGCCACCAGCTCTACCTCGACCCGCTGCAACCGGAGGTGCGCGAGTTCGAGGCCGACGTGGTCGACCGGGCACTGAGTGCCGCGCCGGGCACCACGTACCTCAAGTGGGACGCCAACCGCCCGATCACCGACGCCGGGTCGACCGCCCTGGCGTCGGATCGCCAGGCCAACGTGTGGTTCGACCACGCGACCGCCACCTGGGACGTGATGGACCGGGTGGCGCGTGCCCACCCCGAGGTGGAGCTGATGTTGTGCGCGTCGGGGGGTGGACGCACCGACCACGGGTCGCTGCGCTTCTTCCACGAGGTGTGGACCTCGGACAACACCGACCCGGTCACCCGCGTCCGCATGCAGTGGGCGTGCTCGCACTTCTTCCCGGCGGCGGTCATGGCCGCCCACGTGACGCGTTGGGGGGAGCGGCCGATGTCGTTCGCATGCGCGGTCGCTCTGTCGGGCCGCTTCGGTGTGGACCTGGACCTCGACGCGGTGACCGCCGATGAGCTCGCGGTCCTGCGCCGGGCGGTCGCTGTCGCTCATCGCACCCAGGACGTCATCCAGCGCGGCGTCCTGCACCGGTACGTGTCGCCGGTCGCGGGGGTGGACCGGTCCCGGGCCGCATGGTCGCTGTCGCTCGGCGAGCGGACCGTCCTCTTCCTCTACCAGTTGGAGGAGCCGTCGAGCCCTCCACCCGTCATCGGACTCCTCGGGGTCGATCCCGCGTCGGACTACGAGGTGCGGGTGTCGGACCTCGATGCTGATGCCGATGCCGATGCGGCCGACCAGGTGCGCATCGTGTCCGGCGTCGAGCTCGCCGAGGGGGTGGCCTGGCCGCTCCCGTCGCCGCTCACCGCTCGCATCGTCGAGCTGAGCCGGGTCGTCTGACGCACCTCACCCCCTTTGCTCGTTCTGTTCTACGGAACCGACCGAAATCGGTCGGTTCCGCAGAACAGAACGAGCGGGGTGGCCGGCTTGGTGCCCGTGCCCACGACCGGCGCGGGGCGGTTCGCTAGGGTTTGGCCATGACCGCCACTCAGCGACCGAGGACCCCGCGCTCGTCGCCGCCTCCTCCCGGCCCCAACCCGGTCAACCGTGGTCTGATCCTGATCGCCGTCGGTGTGGTGCTCGCCGTCATCCTGCTCGTCAAGGCCGGTGGGGTCGGATTCGACACGTCGACCGCGGACCTCGAGATCGGTGCCGGCGAGGAGAAGGTCACCACCACCACCGAGGCACCGACCACCACCGTGGCCGAGCAGGCGCCGCAGACCGTGCAGGTCGTCGCAGCCAACGGATCGGGCACCAGCGGCATGGCCGCCAAGGCGTCACAGCTGCTCGCGCAGTCCGGGTACACGCAGGTGGTGTCGACCAACTCGGTGCAGCCGGTGACCGCATCGTCGGTGATGTACGCCACGGGATACGACGCCAACGCCCGCTCCATCGCCGAGTCGCTCGGACTAGCGGACACCGTGGTCCAGCCGCTGGCCCCCGGTACGCAGCTCGCCCAGGATCAGCCGGCGACCGCTGGCGTGATCATCATGATCGGCCCCGACCTCGTTCCCACCCTCAACGGCGCCGGCACCACCGGTGGGGCGACGTCGACCACCGTGGCGGGCGGGTCGACAGCGACCACGACCGCCGGAGCCGGGTCCAAGACGATCACCACCGTGGCCGGCGGCACCAAGTCGACGGTCACGACCACCACTTCCGGCTGAGGGCGCCCGGTCAGTCAGGTGAGGGCGGCGAGCTGGTCGTCCAGCCAGTCCGTGGGTGTGCGGGCAACCGCGGCACGATGCAGCAGCCCCGCCCGCGCCACCCGTTCCTCCGGATCTCGGTCGAGCGCGGAGCCGATCGCTTCGGCGGTGGCCTGGAGGTCGAACGGCGAGATCCCCTCGGCCGCTCCCATCAGCTCGGTCCAGGCCCCCGCCTCGGTCGACAGCACCAGCTGGCCGTCTCGCTCGTTCACCATCGGCCCTTCCTTGGCGACCAGGTTGAGGCCGTCCCGGACGGGGTTCACCAGGAGCACGTCGTAGCGCCGGAGGGCTGCGACCGACCGTGGGAAGTCGTCGTCGGTCATCAGCTCGATCGGCGTCCAGTCAGGTGAACCCCAACGGTCGTTGATCGTCGCGGCGGTCGCCTCGACCTCGTCGCGGTAGCGGGCGTAGGCGGGGACGCCCAGCCGAGACGGGTAGCAGCACGCCACGAACGTGACGCGGCCGCGCAGGTCGGGCCGCTGCTCGAGCAGCAGGTCGTAGGCCAGGAACCCCCGCACGATGTTCTTCGACAGCTCCATCCGGTCGACCCGGACGATCATCTGGCGGTCCCCGATCATCTCGTCGAGCTCGACGAGGGCGGAGGTGCAGTCCTCTTCCGCGACGACGCGGCGCAGGCTGTCGATGTCGCTGTTGAGGGTCGCGGCGAACACCTTGGCCTGCTGGCCGTCGATGACGGTGCCCCAGCGCCGCTGCACCGCCGCGTAGTTGTCGGCCCACTCCGGGACGTGGAACCCGCACGCATCGTGTGCGGCAAGGGCGGCGAGCATCTCGATGAGCGGCTCGGCGGCCAGGACGCGGGCGTTGTCGGGGCCGGCGAACGGCGTGTGGTGGAAGTGCACGAGCGACAGGTCGTCGCGGGCAGCGCGGACGGCAGGAGCGAGCATCGTCAGGTGGTAGTCCTGCACCAGCACCACGGCGTGGTCGGGCGCGTTGGCCACGACTGCGTCGGCGAAGCGGCGGTTGACCTGGCGGTACGAAGCCCAGCACTCGCGCCAGAGGGGATCCAGGTTCGGATCGCGGGTGAGGTCGAACAACCCGTGGTGCACGAACCAGAGCACCTGGTTGGCGACGACGTCGTAGTAGCGGTCGAACTCGTCGGTCGGGATGTCGACGAGGTGGACCGGGTGGCCGTCGACGGCGGGAAGGTTCTGCGCAGCGGCCTGGCGGTCCGCCGCTGACAGCGCCGCGGCGATCCACGTGATGCGCCCCTCGTCGAGGAGCGGGGCAAGACCCGACACCAGTCCGCCGCCACCCCGCTGCGCGATCAGCGAGCCGTCCGCGTCGTCGGTGTAGCTCAGCGGCCCACGGTTGGAGGCGAGCACGATGGGTCGGTCCGCCGTGTCCATCCCGCCCACCCTACGAGGAGATGCAGCGTGGTCCCGACGGCGCGTCCGACGCGAGGTCGAGCGCGGGATCGGCGGCGAGCGCCCGGTCACACGTCGAGCCGCCGCGGCGCGGCGTGCCGCGTAGGCTCCTGATCCGTGCGCATCGTGGTGGCCCCCGACAAGTTCCGGGGCACCGTCAGCGCGGCGGAGTGCGCCGAGGCGCTGGCCGCACCTCTTCGCGACGCCGGTCACGACGTGGTCGTGCATCCGATGGCCGACGGCGGCGAGGGCACGCTCGAAGCCCTGGGCGGACCCAACCGTCGGACCCTCGTGTCGGGTCCCGGCGGTGATCCGGTCGAGGCCGAGTGGCGGTTGCAGGGGCGCCAGGCGGTGATCGAGATGGCCCAGGCATCGGGACTCGTCCTGGCCGGCGGCCCGGAGGGCAACGACGCCGTCGCCGCGTCGACCCACGGCACCGGCGAGCTCATCGCCGCAGCGCTCGATGCCGGAGCGAACGACATCGTCGTGGGAGTGGGCGGATCGGCGACCACCGACGGCGGGCTCGGCGCGCTGCGGGCCCTGTACCCGGTGCACCGGCTCCGAGGCGTGCGACTCACGGTGGCGTGCGACGTGCGCACCAGGTTCGTCGACGCCGCCCGGGACTTCGCGCCCCAGAAGGGAGCGACCGCGGCCGAGGTCCGACTGCTCGAACGTCGCCTGGAGCGGCTCGTGCAGGTCTACATGGAGGAGTACGGGGTCGACGTGTCGGAGCTCGAGGGCGGCGGCGCCGCGGGCGGGTTGGCCGGGGGGCTGGCGTGCGTCGGCGGGGAGCTGGTGGGCGGGTTCGACCTGGTGGCAGAACGACTGGACCTGGACGCCGAGGTCGAAGGTGCCGACCTGGTCGTGACCGGCGAGGGCTTCCTGGACGAGGAGTCCTTCGACGGCAAGGTCGTGGGCGGGATGGTCGACATGGCCGGTCACTTCGACACACCGGTCGTCGCCGTGGTGGGGGAGGCCTTCGACGGTGCCGACGACCTGGTCCACACCGTGTCGTTGACCTCCCGCTTCGGTCGCGAGGCGGCGATGGAGCGAACGGCGGAGCTCCTGGCGCAGGTCGCCCCGGAGCTCGCTCGACTCGATCAGCGCGGGTCGTAGCGGATCGCGTCGTCCATCTCGAGCGGACCATGGGTGCCGTGGAGCAGCGCGGCGCGGACGGTGAGGAAGTCGACGGTGGCGGCCACGTCGTGGACGCGGAGCAGATCGCGGTCCTGCAGGTCGAGCGCCGCCAGCGCTCCGAGCGTGCCTGCGCCGCGCTCCCGAGGGACGCGGCCTGTGAGCACGCCCACGAAGTCCTTCCGCGAGAGCGCCCACAGCACCCGGTCGACGCCGAGCTCGGCGCGCAGCGTCGGCACGGCCCGCAGGACGGCGACGGTCTCGTCGGGCGCCTTGTAGAGGTCGGGGCCGGGATCGAGGATCACCTGGTCGATCCGCACGCCGGCGCGGTGCAGGACGTCGATCCGATCGGTCAGGAACCGTCGGCAGGCATCCGCGGGGTCCTCCATGCGGAGCTCGGCCGGTCGGCGGTGCTTGGGCACCCCCGGGTTGAACGCGACCACGATCGACGCGTGGGTCCCTGCCACCAGGTCGGCGAGCTCCGGGTCGATCAGGCCGGACGGGTCGTTCACGATCGACGCGCCGGTCCGCAGTGCGGCGTCGGCCACCTGGTGTCGATAGGTGTCGACCGACAGATCCACGGTGTCGCCGACTCGGTCGGCGACCGCGCTCAGCACGGGGAGCAGCCGTTCCAACTCGTCGTGCACCGAGATCTCGGGCTGGTCGGTGCGGAGGGACTGGGCGCCGACGTCGAGCACGTCCGCGCCGTCCTCCACCATCCGGACGGCCAGGTCCGCGGCATCGCCCGGGTCGACCCGATTGCCGGAGAACGAGTCGGGCGACGCGTTGAGCACGGCGAGCACGCCCGGTCGGGCGACGGCACGGCCCCTCACGGCTGCGACGGGCGGCGGTCGATGGTCCGCTCGACGGTCGGCCGTCGCTCGGGGCCCAACAGGTCCAGGTACGCGGCGACCTCGATCATCGGAGGACGCTCCGACACGTCGATCGAGACCGGTGCCCGACCAGGTCGCAGCAGCTCGCTCACGGCGGGGATCGGCGCCTGGCCGGCGACGGCCTGCAGCGAGCCGCCCTGGGCGTGACGCAGGATCGTCTGTGCGATCGCCATGGCCTGGGGGCCGAGCTCGTCGAGCGGGCGGTGACGGTGACGACGCTCGTCGAGGTCGACCTCGACGAGTCCGGTCGTGCCGCGCTGACGCAGGTAGTGCAGCAGCAGACCGACTTCGACGCCGTAGCCCTCGACGAACGGGAGCCGGTCGAGCACGCCCCGACGCCCGCCGTACTCTCCCGACAGCGGCTGGTGGAGTCCGGCGAGTGCCGGGAACAGCAGCGACAGCAGCGGCCGTGCGACCAGTTCCGTGACCCGGCCGCCGCCCACTCCGTCGACCTCGGGTCGGTGGTAGTAGCCCTTGACCAGTTCGACGTCGGGTTCGCAGAGCAGCGGTCCGAGCAGGCCGGTGACCATGTGGGCGCTGAAGTCGTTGAGGTCAGCGTCGCACCAGAGGACGAGGTCGCCCGAGGTGGCGTGCAACGACTTCCAGAGGACCTCGCCCTTGCCGTAGCCCCGCCCGAAGCCGGCCAGCACGGTGCCGGCGTGGACGACCCGTGCACCGGCGTCGCGGGCCACCGCAGCGGTGTCGTCGTCGGAGTGGTCGTCCATGACGACGAGCTCGTCCACGAGGCCGGCTCCGACCGCGTCGCGCGCCAGGACCTCCACGATGCGCCCGACGGTGGCCCCCTCGTTGCGCGCCGGCAGGGCGACCGAGACCGTGGTCGGGCCCTTGGCGGCGACCATGTCGCTGATCGTCCAGTCACGGTGGTGGAAGGACCGGATCGGAGGGGTGTCGAGTGGCGCCGGGCCGCTCGGGGCCGTGCGCTCAGCGGTGCCTGGGGTGGCGCCCGGGTGGCCGACGGGGAGGAAGGGCTCTCTCGACATCGCCCGCGCAACCTACCGGCACCAACGGCGGGAATCGTGCGCGCCGTCGTGTCGTTGGGTCAGGACGACTGCCGACGGCGAGTTCACGTCCGGCAGCTCCCTGGTGGAGAATCGACGCCGGCACATTGCCGAACGAGCCCACACGAGCCGAACACGACCAGAAGAGGTGGACCAGATGGTGACGATCAGGATCCCGACGACGCTGCGGACGTTGACCGGTGGGTCCTCCTCGGTCGAGGTGGAGGGCGCCACGGTCGGCGAGGTGCTCGCCAGCCTCGACGCCGCCCATCCCGGGTTCAAGGACCGGTTGTTCGACGACGACGGCGGCCTCCGCCGCTTCGTGAACGTGTTCCTGGCCGACGACGACGTCCGCTACCTCGACGGCGTCGACACCGCCGTCACCGACGGCGCCGAGATCTCGATCATCCCGGCCGTCGCCGGCGGTTGACCGGATCCTGTCCCGGGGACATCCGCTCTGGTCGTCCCGGGCTGGGCGATCCGACCGCAGTCGGCGGGGTCGTAGGCTGGAGCCCGTGCAGGACGAGGAGCCCTTCGGTCACGTGATCGACCCGGACGCGCCGGTCGATCAGGATGCGCTCGTCGACTCTGCGCTCGACGACCCCGCGCTCGACGATCCTGCGCTCGTCGAACCCGCGCCGGCGTCCCACGTTCCGCACCGCTACCGCAGCTCGCTCGGAGCGAGCGTGCTCGCAGCGGGGATGCTCGGACTCCGCGAAGTGCTCGAGGAGCCGAAGGACGATCGTCCCGTCGTCGAGCAGTTCGCGGATGAGGGCGACCGCGAGCGGCCGGTCGAGGTCGACCTGGATCCCGACGAGCCGTCGGCCAGCGTGGTGCGCCTCCGCCCCGACCGCTGACGATCGCACCGCTCCCGTCACCCGCCGTGTCCCGTGGCGTTGGGGGCCGCTGCGGCACGCTGGTCGTCCGGGTCGGGCGCGAACCCGGGATCAGATCGCGGCGAGGAAGCCGGCGCGATCCGGTCCCGCAGTGGGCTCCGGCGGCCGGTTCTCCCGGTCCTGGTACACCGCCATGACCCGACCGATCAGGTCGGGGTCGTTGATGAGCGAGTCGGGTGGCTCGAGCAGGTTGAACATCCGCAGGAACGCCCGCAGCACGACGGGGTCCACCTTCAGCGCCGGCAGCAACCCGTCGCGCAGGAGGCTCCGAACGAGCTCGGCGGGGTCGACGAACCCGTCCTCGGTGTCGGGTTCGGGTGCGACGCCGTTCTCGGCATGCTCGGTCTCACCAGACGGCTCCTCGGCGGTCCTTCTGGCCGCGTCAGCCGCATCGCGGGCCACGCGGTCCTGGCGGACCGCGGCGTTGTACCAGGGGATCACCTGCTCCTGCAGCGCCTGCTCGTAGGCGATCGCCCTGGCCACGTGCGACGACGTGGCGGACACGTCATCGCCGACGGCGATCCCATCGACGGCACGGTCTCCGCACCGGGCGGGGTCGTGCGCGTCGAGCAGGTCGGCGAGCAGCTGGGCCTGGACCATCGCCAGGGCGCAGCCACGTCCGTAGAGGGGGTTGGTGGCGGTGTGGGCATCACCGAGGGCGTGGAAGCCGAGCACGAGCGGGCGGCCCTCGTCGTCGGTGAAGCGACGTCGTCGGTTGATGAGCCCGCCCATCACCTCGACCCCGGTGATCGGCTCGGACCGTCCATCGACGTACGGCGCCGTGGCGGTGATCGCGGCAGCGGCGGTGATGAACGTGTCGGGATGGAGGAGGAGCCTGCGCAGCTCGGCGTCATGGGTGCCGACGGCGAAGGTGATGGAGAACGTCCGGTCGTCGCCGGGGAACACCCCGTACTTGAGGTAGCCGAGGTCGCCGCCGATCACGCCGAACGAGCTCGGCAGCTCCGATCCGTCGGTCAGCCGGAAGAAGCGCGACAGGTAGATGATCCCCGTGTCCTCCTCGGTCTCGGTCACCTCGACGCCGTGGGCCGCGAGGAGGCCGGGGACGTCGATGCGGCGCCCGCCCGACGCGACCACGACGTCTGCCTCGATCACCGTGCCGTCTTCTGGCCCGGTGCCGTCGGCGAGCCGGACGCCGACGATCACGGGCAGTCCGTCGTGTCGCTCCGATGCCGCGACCAGTGAGCTGACCGTCGTTCCGTGCAGCAGCTCGACGCCGCCTTCGGCGAGCGCGGCGCGGCGCAGGACCCACTCGAAGGTCGTACGCCGGCACGCCAGCGCGACGAGCTCCTCGTCGGCTGGTTCGGGTGTGATCTCCATTCCCACAGGTGGGGTGTCGAGGAACCGGATCTCGGTGGCACCGGCGTCGAGCAGGGAGGCGAGGAGGTCGGGATGGCGGTCGCGCAGCAGGTTGCGCAGTCGGGCGAGGAAGGCGTGGGAGTGGCGAACCTGGGGTGCGCCGCGACGGTCCCAGTCGAAGGCACCACGCGGATCGGCGGGCAGCGGTGTGTCGTCGCGTTCGATCAGCGTGACCGTGTGGCCCGAACGGGCGGCGCACAACGCGGTGCCCAGTCCTCCGACGCCGGCACCGATGACCACGATCCGTGACACGAGTCCTCCCGGCCGAGCGTCGAACTTGACCGCCCGGTCAACTTGGGCACCGTAACAGCCGGTCACCCGCCGGGGAGCGTCCGACTCGGTCGGCTGACCCACCTGAGCGGATGTCGCGGGGCGACGGGGGGCTGTTAGCACTCAGCTGGTGAGAGTGCTAAGAATGCCTGGCACTCTACTGCCGAGAGTGCCAACGACCTCGGCTGACGTCCGCCACCGGTGGGCCGGCAGCCAGCCAAAGCCACAGCATCCAACGGAGGACCCATGGCCAAGATCATCCAGTTCGACGAGGACGCCCGCCGCCACCTCGAGGCCGGCATGAACCAGCTCGCCGACGCCGTACGCGTCACCCTCGGCCCGAAGGGTCGCAACGTGGTGCTCGCCAAGAAGTGGGGCGCCCCGACGATCACCAACGACGGCGTGTCGATCGCCAAGGAGATCGAGCTCGAGGATCCGTACGAGAACATCGGCGCCAGCCTCGTCAAGGAGGTCGCCAAGAAGACCGACGACGTCGCCGGTGACGGCACCACCACGGCCACCGTCCTCGCCTGGACGATGGTGCGCGAGGGCCTGCGCAACCTCGCTGCCGGTGCCAACCCCGTCGGCGTGAAGCGCGGCATCGAGGCCGCCGTCGAGGCCGCGGTCGCCAAGATCCACGAGCTGGCCGTCGAGGTCGACTCGAAGGACCAGATCGCCCAGGTCGCATCGATCTCCGCTGCCGACGCCGAGATCGGCGAGCTCATCTCCGACGCGATCGACAAGGTCGGCAAGGACGGCGTGATCACCGTCGAAGAGAGCCAGACCTTCGGCATGGGCCTGGAGTTCACCGAGGGCATGCGCTTCGACAAGGGCTACATCTCGCCCTACATGGTCACCGACACCGAGCGCATGGAAGCGGGTCTCGACAACCCGTACATCCTGTTCGTGTCCTCCAAGATCACCAACGTCCGTGACCTCGTTCCGGTCCTGGAGAAGATCATGCAGACCGGCAAGCCGCTGGTCATCATCGCCGAGGACATCGAGGGCGAGGCGCTCGCCACCCTCGTCGTGAACAAGATCCGCGGCACGTTCAACTCGGTTGCCGTCAAGGCGCCCGGCTTCGGCGAGCGTCGCAAGGCGATGCTGCAGGACATGGCCATCCTCACCGGTGGGCAGGTCGTGTCCGAGGAGGTCGGCCTCAAGCTCGACTCCATCGACCTCTCGTTGCTCGGCACCGCCGACAAGGTCGTCGTCACCAAGGACGAGACCACGATCATCAACGGCGGCGGCTCCAAGGAGGAGCTCGACGGTCGCATCGCCCAGATCAAGGCCGAGATCGACAACACCGACTCGGACTACGACCGGGAGAAGCTGCAGGAGCGCCTGGCCAAGCTGTCCGGCGGCGTGGCCGTCCTCAAGGTCGGTGCCGCCACCGAGGTGGAGCTCAAGGAGAAGAAGCACCGCATCGAGGACGCCGTCTCCACGACCAAGGCCGCGATCGAGGAGGGCGTCGTCGCCGGCGGCGGTGTGACCCTGCTGCGGGCCCAGAGCGCCGTCGACGAGCTGGTCAAGAAGCTCGAGGGCGACGAGGCCACCGGCGCCACGCTGATCGCCCGCTCCCTCGAGGGTCCGATCAAGCAGATCGCGGAGAACGCCGGCCTCGAAGGCGGCGTCGTCGTCGAGCGGGTCCGCTCGCTGTCCGGCTCGTCCGAAGGCCTCAACGCCGCCACCGGCGAGTACGAGGACCTGGTCGCGGCGGGCATCATCGACGCTGCCAAGGTGACCCGCTCGGCGTTGCAGAACGCGGCGTCGATCGCTGCGCTGTTCCTGACCACGGAGGCCGTCGTCGCCGACGCCCCGGAGAAGGCCGCAGCCGGCGGCGCTCCGGACATGGGCGGCATGGACTTCTGATCGACGGAGGTTCCTGATCGCCGGTGCCCAGCCCGGTCAGAGCCGGCGAACGCACAGGATGTCGACACAGGGCGGTCCGTCCGGGCCGTCCTTTGTCGCGTCCCGACTTGAAACCGGGCGACAGGGCCGTACCCTCGACATCAGCGCCGTACGTGTCGAGATCAGCGCCGTACGTGTCGAGATCAGCGCCGTACGTCGAGATCAGCGGAGAACTGGAGCGGACCATGGGTCGTGACGATCGTCGAACGAAGGTCAGGGGTCGCGTGCCGGTCGCTCGGTGGGCGGTGCTCGCCGCGGTGCCGACGGTCGCGGCCGTCGTGCTGTCGGGTTGCGGTGCCGGCAGCGGCGAACAGGTCCTGACGTCGGACGAGCGGCCCGAGCGCGACGCGACGACTCCCGAGGGCCACGGCGCGGGCGCCGACCCGGCAGCGGTGCTCACCGCCGCTGCGTCTGGCCTCGAGACCA
Organism: Microthrixaceae bacterium; assembly: GCA_033813615.1. Lineage (GTDB taxonomy): Bacteria > Actinomycetota > Acidimicrobiia > Acidimicrobiales > Microtrichaceae > Dermatobacter. Next base: position 24,690 of record JAPXRJ010000015.1, read on the forward strand.
GCGGCCGGTTCCACGGTGAGGTCGAGGTGGGCGGTCTCGCCACCATGACCCAGGACGGCGAGTTCTCCGGTGCCGACGTGGCGGTACGGACGACGATGTCGGCCGGTTCCGGCTTCGGTGAGATGTTCGGCGAGAGCGGGGGATCCGAGCCGGACCGGGACCTGTCGATCGAGATGCGATCGGTCGGTGGTCGCGCCTACGTGTCCGCCGACCTGTCCACCGACGGTGGCTGGATCGCGGCGGACACGTCGGGCTCTGGGCTCGGAGCGTCGGTGGCGTCACCGACCCAGTTGGCTCAGGCGATCCGCTCGCTTCAGGGCGTGGAGGCGGCTGGCAGCGACACCATCGATGGCGAGTCGGTCGAGGTGTACAGGGGAACGACCACGCTCAGCGAGCTCGGTGGCGCTTTCGGCGGCGCCGGGTCGCTGGGTTCGGCGGCCGGGTCGATGCCGGAGGGCGTGGAGCTCCCGGCGATGCTGCAGCGGATCGAACGGGTCAACCAGCTCATCCAGGAGACGCTCGAGGTCGAGGTGTCGGTGGCAGTCGACGGTCAGGGGCGACTGCGTCGCCTGAGCATGGCGACCGGGGGCGAACTGCCGGCCGACCTCGCCGACTGCGCACTGCTCGCCGGTCCGCTGTCCACGGCGTATGACCTCAGCGCCACCTTCACGTTCTCTGACCTCGACGCCGACATCACGATCGAGGCCCCTGACCCGTCCACGGTCACCGACCCGTCCGAGGTCACAGGGCTCGACACCGGCCTCGACGACCTCGACCCGGCAGACGTCGAGGGTGCGTTCGACGAAGCCTTCGGCGGTGAGGGCCTCGGCGAGGCCTTCGGTGAGGGCTTCGACGAACTCGCCGGCGGCATGGTCGACAAGTTGCTCGAGGGCTGCCCCTCCTGAAGAGCCGGCTTCGATCGACGCCCGCTCCCGTTGCCGGCCGATCTGCCGCACGGGGAGCGGACCTGCGACGACGCTCGAGCACGACTGTGGCGTCGTGGAGTTCGGGCTGCGTCGACGGGTTGCGTAGCGTCGGCGGTCGTGGATTGGACCGATGCGGCGAGGGTGGCGACGACGACGCTCGTCGGCTTCGGCGCGGGGGTGCTGTCCGCGCTCCTCGGCGTCGGAGGAGCGGTCGTGACGACACCGGCGGTTCGGGTGCTCGGTGCCACACCGATCCAGGCGGTCGGCTCCACCGTGCCGGCGATCCTGCCTGGCGCGATCTCCGGCACGCTGCGCTATGCCAGGGAAGGCCTGGTCGACTGGCGCGCCGCTCTCGGGCTCGGGATCGCTGGCTCGGCGTTCGCCGTCGTCGGTGCACTCACGTCCGACCTGGTCGGCGGCGGTGCGCTCATGGTCCTGACCGCGGTGCTCATGTTGTGGTCAGGGATCTCGGTCGTGCGGGGTGGGCGACGGGCCGACGCAGTTGGGCCGCCGACGGACGCACCCTCGGGATCGTCGCCACGCCGGCACCCGATCCCGCTGCTCGCCGGTCTGGGTGCGGCGTCTGGGTTCGTCGCCGGGCTGCTCGGCGTCGGCGGGGGGATCGTGATGGTGCCCGTGTTGACGGGTCCGCTGAAGGTGCCGATGAAGTCTGCGGTCGCGTCCAGCCTGGTCGCCGTGGCCATCTTCTCCGTGCCGGTGCTCGTGACCCACACGGTCCTCGGCCACATCGATTGGGCGTACGCGCTGCCCCTCATGGTCGGCGTGGTCCCCGGTGCCCGCGTCGGGGCGCACCTCACGATCGGAAGTTCGGAGCGCACGATCCGGATGCTGTTCGGAGCGCTGATCATGGTGCTGGCGGTCATCTACGGCGCCTCCGAGCTCGTTGCGCTGTAGCGCGCCGCGCCCACCAGACGGTCGCGGCGGTGGGTGCACCGTAGGCTGCGCTCGTGGTCCGCTCCCGCTCTGACGAGCGCCTGACGAGGCGCTTCTCCGCTCAGCCGGCCTCCGAGCGCAGCCGCGGTGACGCCAGCAACGGTGACGCCGGCAACGGTGACGCCAGCAACGGTGACGCCAGCGGCGCCCAGGCCGGCCCCCTCCAGGATCTCGGCCCCCTCCAGGATCTCGGCCGTCGACCAGAAGCCGTGCTGGTCGAAGAGCCGCTCGAGTTGCGCGTCGACGGCGTCACGGTGTCGACCACGATGCGCACACCGGGTCACGACTACGAGCTGGCCGCCGGGTGGTGCCACGCCGAGGGCCTGCTCGTCGGGTCGCCGCTCCGCGGCATCCGCTACTGCGCCACCGGCTCGGCGCTCGACACCGGCTTCAACGTGGTCACCGTCGACACAGCCGGCCGATCGGCGCCGCCGGAGCCTCGGCTGACGACCGCGACCTCGTCGTGCGGCATCTGCGGAACCGATTCCGTCGAGGAGCTGACCGACCGGCTCGAGCGGCTGCCCGACGGCGTCCCGCTGCGAGCCGACGTCATCGCGGGACTGGCCGACGCCGTCGCCGGCCACCAGGAGCTGTTCGCCGTCACCGGTGGGAGCCACGCCGCCGCGGCCCTCACCGGTGACGGCGACGTGCTCGTCGTACGCGAGGACATCGGTCGTCACAACGCAGTCGACAAGGTGGTGGGCCGTCGACTGCTCGACGGCGAGCTCCCTGCGACCGGCCTGATCCTGTGGGTGTCGGGTCGGGCCAGCTTCGAGATGGTGCAGAAGGCGTGGGCCGGCGGGTTCGCGGCCTTGGTGTCGGTGAGCGCTCCGTCGTCGTTGGCGGTGCAGACCGCTGAGCGGGCGGGACTGGTGCTGGTGGGCTTCGCCCGGACCGGCCGGTTCAACGTGTACGCCGGCGGCGAGCGGATCGCTCTGAGTGCCGGGTTCCCGGACGGCGGTGGTTCTGAGGTGCAGATCGTGACGACCGATGTCGACGAACAGCCCTGTGTCGGCGGTGGGGGTGGCTGATCGGGCGCGGCGGCGCAGACCGGCGGATCGACTGGAGCGCGCGCCGGTGGTGCCGGGCCCCTTGGCGAAGCCCCTCGAGCGGATAGGGCTGCACCCGGAGCTGTGGGCCGGGCTCGTCCCCAACGGCGTCGACCAGCAGAAGCCGCGGCACTTCAAGGACATGCTGCGGATCGCCAGGGACAACGCCAAGCACCCCAGGTACGCGTGGGACGTGCTGACCAAGGGCGTGTGCGACGGCTGCGCGCTCGGCGTCGCCGGCCTGCACGACTGGACGATCGACGGCGTCCACCTGTGCACCACCCGCCTGGAGCTGCTCGAGTTCAACACCGCGGACGCGATGGACTCGACCCTGCTGTCCGACGTCGCCGCGCTGTCGGCGCGATCGGGCCGGGAGCTGCGTGCGCTGGGCCGGCTGGCACACCCGATGCGCCGCCGTCGTGGCGAGCGGGGCTTCACCCGCATCACGTGGGACGAGGCGCTCGACGCCTGCGGCGAGGCGCTTCGTGCTGCGACTCCCGAGCGCACCGCCATGTTCCTCACGTCACGTGGATTGACCAACGAGACGTACTACGTGGCGGGCAAGGCGGCCAGAGCGCTCGGCACGGCCAACATCGACTCCGCCGCCCGCGTCTGCCACGCCCCGTCGACGCTCGGCCTCAAGGCCACGATCGGGGTGGCGGCGTCGACGTGCTCGCTGCGCGACGTCCTCGAGACCGACCTCGTGGTGCTGTGGGGGACCAACCCGTCCAACAACCAGCCGGTGTTCATGAAGCACCTGGAGCACGCCAAGCGCAACGGCGCCCGGGTCGTGGTCATCAACCCGTTCCTGGAGCCCGGACTCGACCGCTACTGGGTGCCCAGCTCCGCGGAGTCCGCGGTCTTCGGCACCCGTATCTGCGACCTGCACGTTCCGGTTCGTCCAGGCGGCGACGTCGCGCTTGCCGACGCGATCCTCAAGGCGCTGATCGCTCGCGGCGCCGTCGACCACCCCTTCGTCGACCGCCACACCACGGGCTGGTCCGAGCTGGTCGCGTTCCTCGACACCCACGATCTCGACGACCTGGTCGCGGATGCCGGCGTCGACGCCGCCACCTTCGAGCGGCTGGTCGACATGTACGCGGGCGCGGACTCCGCGGTGCTCATCTGGTCGATGGGCATCACCCAGCACACCTTCGGCGTGGAGGGAGTGCGGGGCATCGTGAACGTGGGCCTCGCCCGAGGCAACGTCGGACGCAACGGTGCCGGTCTCATGCCGATCCGCGGTCACTCCGGCGTCCAGGGCGGCGCCGAGATGGGCGCGTACGCCACGTCGCTGCCGGGCGGCGTCACGATCACCGCCGAGTCCGCGGCGGCGCTGTCCGACGAGTGGGGGTTCCCGGTTCCCGCCCGCGATGGGCTGACCGCGCCGGAGATGGTCGAGGCGGCCGGGGCCGGAGCGATCGACGTGTTGTGGATGTCGGGGACGAACTTCCTGGAGGTGCTGCCCGATCCCGCAGCAGTTGCCGCCGCCATGGGACGGGTCCCGACCCGCATCCACCAGGACGTGGTCGTGACGTCGCAGATGCTGGTCGAGGGCGACGACGTGATCCTGCTGCCCGTCACCACCCGCTACGAGCAGGAGGGCGGGGGCACCTCGACGACCACCGAGCGTCGGGTCGCGTTCTCTCCGGAGATCCCGCGACGCGTCGGCGAGGCCCGCAGCGAATGGCGGTTGTTCGGCGACATCGTCGCTCGGGCAGCGCCCGAACGCGTCGACGACTTCGCGTGGCCCACCAACCGAGCCCTGAGGGAGGAGATCGCTCGGGTCGTGCCGTCCTATGCGGGCATCGAGTTCCTCGACCGGACCGGCGACGCTGTGCAGTGGGGCGGCCGGCACCTGTGCGCCGGCGGTCGGTTCCCCACCGCCGACGGCCGGGGTCGCTTCAGCGTGCTCGAACCGCCGGCTGCCGACGTTCCCGAGGGTCGGTTCCTGGTGTCGACCCGCCGGGGCAAGCAGTTCAACTCGATCGTGTGGTCCGACGTCGATCCGCTCACCGGCGCCACGCGTGACGCCGTCTACCTGGATCGCACCGACGCCCGCTCCCTCGGCCTGGTCGACGGCGACCGCGTCGTCCTGCGCTCCGAGGTCGGCGAGATGGCCGCCCGGGTGCACCTGTCGCGCCTGCCCCGCGGGACCGCACAGGTGCACTGGCCCGAAGGCAACGTGCTGCTGCCCGCGGGGGCCGAGCACCGTGAGCCCGGATCGAAGATCCCCGCCTACCAGGCCGTCGTGGAGATCGTGCCGGCCTGAGTCGCCGTCGGCCGCTGGCGATCGGTCCGAGCGCTGGCGAACTTGTACGTGGCGGTCGCTGGAGTGGCGCGTGGCGTACAAGTTCGTCGAGCGCGGTTCGATTGACGGCGAACTTGTACGTGGCGGTCGCTGGAGTGGCGCGTGGCGTACAAGTTCGCCGAGTGCGGTTCCGGCGGATCGGACGGGCCGCCCGCCGGTCCGTAGACTCCGCCCATGCCCGAGCCGTCCACCCCCACCGTCGGCCTGGCGGTCGTCCACCTCTTCTTCGTCGCCGGTCCGCTGGCCGACGCCGGGGAGGTCCTCCTGGCGATCGAAGGGGCGCAGGGGCGCGGCGACCAGGTCGTCACCGCCGCGCTGCTCGGCCACAAGGCCGACATCGCGGTCATGGCCCTGTCGGAGGACCAGTGGAACCTGCGTCGGTTGCAGACCGATCTCGTCGCCGCCGGTCTGGACCTCGTCGACAGTTACGTGTCGCTGACCGAGATCTCCGAG
>JAPXRJ010000016.1:0-7253 GCA_033813615.1 Microthrixaceae bacterium
CGTCCTTGCCGTCCTCGACCAGGCGCTTGGCACGTTCGGCGGCGAGCTCGGCGACCTGGGTGTGCTCGTCGGAGGGCCGGTCGAAGGTCGAAGCGATGACATCGCCCTGGACCGAGCGACGCATGTCGGTGACCTCCTCGGGCCGCTCGTCGACGAGCAGCACCATCAGGTGCACCTCGGGGTTGTTGCGCTCGATCGCCTGGGCGATCGTCTTCATGATCGTGGTCTTGCCCGCCTTGGGCGGCGACACGATCAGACCCCGCTGGCCCTTGCCGATCGGGGCGATCAGGTCGACGATCCGCGACGTCATGTCCCCGGGCTGATCCTCACGCTCCAGGCGCAGACGCTCGTCCGGGAACAGCGGGGTGAGGTCCTCGAACCGGCGTCGGTCACGGGCGAGCTCGGGGTCTGCGCCGTTCACCTTGTCGATGCGCAGCAGCGCCGGGTTCTTCTCGCCACGGGCCGCCGGACGGCTCGCGCCCTCCAGGAAGTCGCCCTTGCGGAGGCCGAGCTGACGGGTCTGCTTGACCGAGACGTACACGTCGTCACGGCTGGGCAGGAAGCCCTTGACCCGCAGGAAGCCGTAGCCCTCGTCGCGCAGGTCCAGGTAGCCGGTCACCTCGACGGGCTCACCGTCCCAGTTGTCGTTCTGCGACTGCTGACCGACGTCGTCGCCCTGGCGGTCGCGATCACGACCCCGACGGCGACGGCGACGGCGGTTGCCCGGCTCCGCGTCGCCCTGCTGACCGGCCTGGTTCTGGCCCTGCTTCCCCGGCTCCGCATCGCCCTGCTGACCGGCCTGGTTCTGGCCCTGCTTCCCCGGCTCCGCGTCGCCCTGCTGACCGGCCTGGTTCTGGCCGCGGCCCTGGTTCTGGTTGCGGTTCTGGCCGCCGCGGCCCTGACCGTCGCCCTTGGCCCGCGAACCGCCCGCCCTGGTGCGGGCGGCGGACTCGTCGGCACCTGAGCCATCGTCGAGGACAGCATCGTCGTCCCCACCAGCGCCGTCACCGGCCGCTGCGTCCTCCGCCGCGTGGTCGGCCGCGTCGTGGGCTGCGTCGTCGACCGGGGCGTCGCCGCCGGACTCCGCTGCACCATCGCGGGCCTCGTCGCCACCGGTGGCGTCGGCGGCAGGCTCGGCGGTCGACTCGCTGGACGTGACGCCGGCGAGGTCGAGGATCATGGCGATGATGTCGGCCTTCTTGGTGCGGCTGGTGGGCTTGCCGCCCAGCGCCTCTGCGATCGTGGCGAGCTCGGCGCGGTCCTTGCGCTCCAGGCCGTCGACGTCGATCGAGTCAAGACTCACGATGGTGATGTCCCTTGTGTTCTTGCAGCGGCACGGGTCGCGGCTGCGGTGCGGTGACCGGGACCCCGACGATGGCGGGGGTTCGATCTGAGTCGACCGGAAGAGGGGGCCAGGGGAATCGGGGGATTCCCACCGGTTGAACCACCGCCGGGCCCCGGCCGGACCGGGTGCTCGGGTGCGGGACTGCGGATGGATCGACAGCGATCGGACAGGCCGGAACCGGCCCGTTCGAGATCTGCCGCCCCTTCAGCCCCCGCCGGCGCGACGAAGGTCACCCTACCGGTCCTGGAACCGACGCGGCAACCGACCCCCGGCGACCCGAGATGAAGATCGTTCACCTCTCGACGCCCGTGTCGGCCGCTCGACCGCCGCGACGACGGGCTGGCCGGAGGTCAACCGGCGAGGAGCCGACCCATGAGCTCGTGGCCCGGGACCACTCGAGATTCCGCCACCGCGGACTCCGTGTACACGCCGCCCGGTCCGTCGTTCGCGCTGTCGACCAGCACGTACGGCACCGGATCGGGCGTGTGGGTCCGCAGGCCGAGCGGCGTGGCGTGGTCGGGCAGCAGCAGCAGGCGCCACGGACCCATCGCGTCGAGCGCAGGCACCAGGCCGGCCAGGATCTCGGAATCCCACAACTCGAGCGAGCGGACCTTCTCCGCAGCATCACCGGCGTGGCCCGCCTCGTCGGTGGCCTCCACGTGGATGACGAACAGGTCGAGTCCTCCGGCCAACCCGGCCACGGCGGCGTCGCGCTGCGCGGCGTAGTCGGTGTCGTAACCCGGTGTCGCGCCCTCGACGTCGGGCAGCGCCATGTCGGTCAGGACGCCCAGACCCCGCACGAGGTCGACCGCCGTGGTGATCCCGCCCGTGACGCCGTGCTGCACGGCGAAGTCGGGCATGGACGGCTGGAAGCCCTGACCCCACAACCAGATCTGGTTGGCGTCGACCTGCGGATGACGGGCGAGCACCTCGCGGCTTGCCTCCATGAGGGCGCTGACCCGCTCCGCCGCTGCGCCGGTCGGCCACACGCTCGGTCGGCCGGTCAGGTCATGGGGTGGGACGCACTCCGCGTCGAGCCAGTCGGCGGGGGCGACGAGGATGTGGCGGTATTCGACGCCGGCGTGGAACTCCAGATCCGAGCCCGACTTGCCGCGACCCAGCGTTGCGTCGAGGTCCTCGACCACCGCCGCCGCGTCCTCGGTCGACGGATGCCCGCCGGCGAAGTCGACCATCGTGGCATCGTCGCCGACCGTCACCAGGTTGCAGCGGTAGGCCAGACGATCGGCGGGGAGCTTGAGCCCGAGCGACGCGGCCTCGATCGGTGCACGACCGGTGTGGAACTCCGCAGGGTCATAGCCCAGGATCGACATGTTGCCCACGTCGCTGCCCGGCGCCATCCCGTCAGGGATCACCCCCGCGCGCCCGACCGTGCCTCGGGCGGCGAGGGCATCGAGCACCGGGGTGTTCGCCACCTCCAGCGGCGTGCGACCGCCCAATCCATCGAACGGCTCGTCGGCGCAGCCGTCGGGAACGCAGACCACGTACTTCACCCTCCACCCTCCTTCACTGCACTCTCGTTCACGGCACTCTCGTTCACGACACTCTCGTTCACGACAGCGCGCGCTCGGTCACGACCCGACAGTCTGGCCGACACGATCCACCCCACCGAACTTGGGCACCATGGACCAGTCAGTCGTCTCTCGTGCCCGAGGTGCGCGAGATCTCCTCCGCGAGACCACGAACTTGGGCACCAGGGACCACCGCGTAGTCCCTGGTGCCCAAGTTCGGTGTCGTGCGCCATCTCCACGATTGTCAACGGGGACCGATACCCGCTGACAAACGCGTGCGAGATGAGGTCCCATCGAGACGTGCGCAACGAGGACCACCAACTCCTGGCCCGGCTCGCCGCGACCCAGCACGGCGTGTTCCACCTCGCCCAGGCCGAGGCGCTCGGCGCGGCACGACGGAACCTGCGGTACGCCGAGCGGGCCGGCGGGCTCGAGCCGGTGCATTCTCGGGTGTGGCGGATGCCGGGCAGCCCGGCCACGGAGCGACAGGCGGTCTGGGCGGCAGTGCTCCAAGTCGGCCGAGGAGCTGTCGACGGCTCGGTCGTGGCCAGCCACGAGGCGTGCTTCGCCGTGCGAGGGATCGACCATGTGCCGTTCGAGGTCGCGGTCAGCACACACGAGCGCGGCAACCAACACCACCCAGGGATCCGCGTCCACCGCTTCTGCGACCTCCTGCCCGACATGATCGAGCTGGTCGACGGCGTCCCGGCGACCACGGTCCCGCGAGCCGTCGTCGACGTTGCGTCGGTCTTCCGTCGGCATCGGATGGAGGATCTGCTGGACCGGCTCACCATCACCGATCGGGCAACCACGCTCGGCGCAGTGCATCGGGCCCTCCGTCGGAGCAATCGACGCGGCCGCCGCAACATCGCGGTCCTGCAGGAGCTGCTCGACGCCAGGGATCAGGAGGTCCCACGCAGCATCGCCGAGCGGGATGCGGATGACCTCCTGGCCCGGTCCGATCTCCCGCCACCGATCCGCGAGTACCCACACCCGGGCTGGGAGCTCGGACCGGCCTTCGTCGACCGAGCATGGCCGGATGCGATGCTCATCCTCGAGATCGACAGCCGGTCCTGGCATTCCCGGGAGCGCGACATGGCGAAGGATCGGGCACGCGACCGCTCGGCGGGGGCGGCCGGCTGGTACACAGCGCGGCTCATCCACCGAGAGATCGCCGACGAACCGTCCGCCGCGATCGCCGACATCGTCGGCATCCACCAACGCCGCTTGGCCCAGCTGCACGCCTGACCGATCGCAGCCCGAACTTGGGCACTACAGACCACCAGTCGGTCGCTCATGCCCAAGAACGGTCACCGGCACCGATCGCAGCCCGAACTTGGGCACAACAGACCACCAGCCGGTCGCTCATGCCCAAGACCGGGCTCGCCGGCGATCGGGTGGGCGGGCGAGCAGACGAGCCGGCGCGGTCGGATCAGTCGGTCGTCGCGATGGCACGACGGACCAGGGCCTGGACGGCGGCCAGGTCGGCGTCGCAGTGCTCCACCCGCTCGTCGCGCTCGAACAGGTCGCTCAAGCTGTCGGGCAACGCGGGGCGGATCCCGACCGCAGCCTGCACCGCGTCGGGGAACTTCGCCGGGTGGGCGGTGGCCAGGCAGACGACCGGCACCGACGCGTCGCTCAACACCCCCGCGTCGACGAGCCGTTCGGCGACGCCGATGCCGATCGCGGTGTGCGGGTCGACCAGCAGGCCGGTGCGTTGCTGCACCGAGCGGATGACCGCCCCAGCGGACTCGTCGTCCAGCCGACCGCAGTCGAACTCGCCCTGCAGTTGGGCGAGCACGTCGCCCGACACCGAGACGGTCCGCTCGGCACGGAACGCGGCCATGAGCGCTGCGACGGCGGCACCATCGCGGTCGAGCACCTCGAACAGCAGCCGCTCCAGGTTCGAGCTCACCTGGATGTCCATGGACGGGCTCGAGGTCGGTACCACCTCGGCGACATCCATGGTTCCGGTCGAGAAGAACCGGGTGAGGATGTCGTTGCGGTTCGAGGCGACGACCAGGCGGTCGATCGGGAGGCCCATCCGCTTGGCCACCCAGCCGGCGAGGATGTTGCCGAAGTTGCCCGTTGGGACCACGAAGCTGACGGGCTCGCCGAGCTCCGGGGCGACCGCCAGGTACGACGTGACGTAGTAGACGACCTGCGCCATGACCCGCGCCCAGTTGATGGAGTTCACCGCCGACAGGTGGACCTCGTCGCGGAACTCGACGTCCGCGAACGCCGCCTTCACCAGGTCCTGGCAGTCGTCGAACGTCCCAGGCAGCGCGACGGCGTGGGCGTTCGACGCCCCGAGCGTGGTCATCTGACGGCGCTGCACCTCTGACGTCCGACCATCGGGGAAGAGGATGACGATGTCCACGCAGCTGCGGTCGGCGCAGGCGTGCATGGCGGCAGAGCCCGTGTCGCCGGACGTGGCGCCGAGCACGCACACCCTCTCGGCGCGCGCCGACAGCACGTGGTCGAAGAGCCGGCCGACGAGCTGCAGTGCGACGTCCTTGAACGCCAGGGTCGGGCCACGGAACAGCTCGAGCAGGTGCAGCTCGGGACCGTTCGACTCTGAGATCACGGCATCGCCGGAGGCGCCGGTGCCGCCGGCGACACCCAAGGGGACGACCGGACACACATCAGGGGTGTCGAACGTCGAGTACGCCTCGGTGACGATCCGCTCGAAGGACTCGCGGTCGAGCGCTCCAGGAACCGGCGCTCCGTCGGCGTCCACGTCGCCGTCGACGAAGGGCCACATGACGGCAACGGCGACCTCGGGATAGGTCTTCCCGGCGAGATCGGCGAGGGGCGGTAGGTCGGGCCAGCGCTCGGGAAGGTACAACCCGCCGTCGTCGGCGAGGCCTGCGAGGAGCACGTCGGAGAAGCCGAGCGCTGGCGCGGTGCCGCGGGTGGAGATGTAGCGCACGGACGGTCCGCTCAGTCCTGGCCGATGACGCGGAGGACCGAGCCCACCGATCTGAGGGCATCGAGGCCCCGCAGCTCCTGCAGGGTGGCTCGGAGGTCGGCCTCACGGGCGGAGTGGGTGATGAAGGTGAGCCTGGCGCCGCCGACTGAGCCGTCGCGGTCGCCATCGACGATCCCGTCGCCGTGGAGCGCTTCCTGCTCCATCGACCGGATCGACACGCCGTGGGCGCCGAACACTCCGGCGACCGCAGCGAGCACACCGGGGCGGTCCGCGACCTCGAGGCTCAAGTAGAACTCGGAGCGCAGGTCGTCGATCGGCCGGATTCGCGCCTTTCCGAACGAGCCGAGTGAGGCGTGGGTGCCCTTGGCCAGGTTCGCTGCCGCGTCGATCACGTCGCCGAGGACGGCCGACGCCGTCGGGAAGCCACCGGCACCCCGGCCGTAGAACATGAGGTCGCCGACCGCTGCGCCCTCGATGAACACAGCGTTGAAGCTGTCTCGCACGGAGGCCAGCGGATGATCCTCGGGCACCATGGCCGGGTGCACCCGCACCGCGACGGAGTCGTCGTCGAAGCGCTCGATGATGGCGAGCAGCTTGATCCGGTAGCCGAGCCGGAGGGCATGGCCGATGTCGGCAGCGGTCACCCCGGCGATGCCCTCGTGGAACACGTCCCCGGCGACGACCTTGGACCCGAAGGCGATCGTGGCGATGATCGCGGCCTTCGCCCCGGCGTCGAAGCCCTCGACGTCCGCGGTGGGGTCCCGCTCGGCGTAGCCCAGGCTCTGCGCCTCGGTCAGCGCCTCGGCGTAGCTCCAGCCTTCCTCGCTCATCTTGGTGAGGATGTAGTTGGTCGTGCCGTTCACGATGCCCATGACCCGCGACACGTCCTCGCCGACCAGCGACTCTCGGAGCGGCCGGACGAGTGGGATGCCGCCAGCGACGGCGGCCTCGAACAGGAGGTCCACACCGGAGGACTCGGCCACGGCGTACAGCTCACCCCCGACGTTGGCCAGCAGCTCCTTGTTGGCCGTCACCACCGGCTTGCCGGCCTTCAGGGCGTCGATGATGAGCTCCCGGGCCGGCTCGATGCCACCGATGACCTCGACCACCAGGTCGACGTCGGGGTCGGTGGCGACCGACTCTGCGTCGGTGGTCAGCACCTCGGCGGGCAGCTCGACGCCGCGCTCCTTCGACAGGGACCGCACCGCCACCCGTGTGACGGCCAAGCGCAACCCGGTCCGAGCTGCGATCTCGTCGCCGCGGTCCCTGACGAGCTCGACCAGCGCAGCGCCCACGTTGCCGCAGCCCAGCAGGCCGATGTTGACAGGTCGCTCGGTGCTCGTCGGGGTGCTCACCCGGTCCACGCTACCGGGCACCCCGACCCCCACCCCACCCCGTTCTGTTCGTCCTTCCACAAGGAAAACGTTGTGAAAGGACGAACAGAACC
>JAPXRJ010000016.1:7263-28719 GCA_033813615.1 Microthrixaceae bacterium
ACTCCAAGCCGCCGGCTACACCATCACCACCCCACAAGCCGCGTAGACCCGCATTTCATCCCAGAACCGGAGGGGGGAGGGCAGGGGCAGGTCAGCCGACGTCGGTGGCCAGCAGGTCCTCGATCGTCTCGCGGCGGACCACGAGCCGGGACCTCCCGTCGGCCACGAAGACCACCGCGGGCCGGAGGACCTTGTTGTAGTTGGAGCCCATCGAGTGGCCGTAGGCGCCGGTGACCGGGGTGGCGATCACGTCGCCGACGGCCAGGTCGGCCGGCACGCGGCCCTCCCTCACGAGCTGGTCGCCCGACTCGCAGTGCTTGCCGACCAGGCGGATCGGCATCTCCCGTCGCGACGTGGCCGCCCGCGGGAGGAACGTCTCGTAGCCGCTGCCGTAGAGGACCGGTCGTGGGTTGTCGCTCATGCCGCCGTCGACCGACACGTACGTGCGCACACCCGGGATGAACTTCACCGTCCCGACCGTGTAGGCGGTGATCGCCGCGGCGCCGACGATCGCCCGACCGGGCTCGATGCCGATCTCCGAGCGGATGCCCATCGACCGGCAGGCGTCGAGGACAGCGGTCGCCCACTCGGTGATGCTCGGCGCGGACTCCCCCGCCACGTACGCCACGCCGAGGCCCCCGCCGACGACCAGCTCGGGGAGATCCGCGTCGACGACGAACGGGGCGACGGCGCTCAGGCCCTCCAGGAAGTTGGCGACGCTGAACACCTGCGAGCCGATGTGCAGGTGCAGCCCGACGAGCTCGACCGCGGTCGACGCCCGGGCCCTGCCGAGCGCCTCGTCGGCCTGACCGGTCGGCAGAGGGAACCCGAACTTGGAGTCGAGGTTGCCGGTCTGCACGTGCTCGTGGGTGTGGACCTCGATGCCGGGGTTCACGCGCAGGAGCACCCTCGGCACCGCCAGGCCCGAGGCGACGAGCGCCTCGATGCGGTCGAGCTCGTCGTCGCTGTCGACGACGATCCGACCGACGCCGACCTCGAGCGCGAGACGCAGCTCGTCGACCGACTTGTTGTTGCCGTGCAGCACGGTTCGCTCGGCCGGCACCCCGGCGGCGAGCACTACCTGCAGCTCGCCGCCGGTGGCGACGTCGATGCGCATGCCCTCCTCGTGGGCCAGGCGAGCCATCGCCCGGCACAGGAACGCCTTGGATGCGTACGTCGCGCCGTCGCCCAGGACGGCGACGGCTTCCCGGCAGCGGGCCCGCAGGTGGGCCTCGTCGTAGACGAACAGCGGTGTGCCGTGTGCCTCGACGAGGTCGAGCACGTCGCAGCCACCGATCGACAGCCGACCGTCGTCGGCGAACGTCGCGGTGTCGGGCAGGAGCTCTGCGGGCAGCGGTTCGTCCACGGCGGAGGTGCTCAGTCGGATGCGGCCGCGACACCGGTGCCGGAGCCGAGATCGGCGTCGTCGGCCGGCAGGCGGTCCATCTGGTCCGGCGCGCTCACGCCGAGCAGGCCGAGCCCGACGCGCAGGCCGACGCCCGCTGACTCGGCCAGCCACCACCGTGCCTGGCGCAGCTCGTCGGGCGTGTCCGGATGCAGGATCGGGCAGTCGTGGTAGAAGCCGTGGACGGCGGCGGCCAGCTCCCGGACCCACGTGGTGACCTTGTGCGGCGCTCGCTCGCGCGCCGCGAGGACCACCACCTCGGGCAGCGCCTCCAGCTGGCGGAGCACCTCGAGCTCCCGCTCGTGGGTCAGCACCGACAGGTCGACCTCGGCGAGCGGCCGACGCTCGATCCCCCGCTCGACGGCCACCCGACCGATCGACGCGATCCGGGCGTTGGCCATCTGCACGTAGAAGACGGGGTTCTCGTTCGACTGCTGGACGATCAGCCCGAGGTCGACGGTCTGCGGCGAGTCCACCGACTGCAGGAGGTAGGTGAGGCGCACCGCGTCGGCGCCGACCTCGTCGACCAGGTCCTCCAGCGTGATGAGGTCCCCGGCGCGCTTCGAGATCCTGACCTCCACGCCGTCACGCTCCAACCGGACGAGCTGGGTGACGACGACCTCCAGGTCCGAGGGGTCGTGGCCGAGCGCCTGGATGGCGGCCTTCATCCGGGGGACGTAGCCGTGGTGGTCAGCACCCCACACGTTGATGACCAGGTCGAAGTCCCGGGCGAACTTGTCGCGGTGATAGGCGATGTCGGGCAGCAGGTACGTGTACTCGCCGTCGCTCTTGACCAGCACCCGGTCCTTGTCGTCGCCGAACACGGTGGAGCGCAACCACACGGCGCCGTCGCGCTCCTCGACCATGTCGCGCTCGCGCAGGTCGGCGAGCGTCTCGTCGATCGCACCGGCGGCGAGGAGGCTCCGTTCGGAGTACCACGTGTCGAACTCGACGCCGAGGAGCGAGAGGACCCGCCGCTGGTCGGCCAGCGCGTGGGCCTCGCCCCACTCGAGGGGATCCGCCCCGTCGGGCATCTCGCCCGCCCAGTCGACGATGTACTGGCCCATGTAGCCGCCCTCGGGCGGTTCCGCCCCAACGGCCCGCGCTGCCAACGACGCGGCGAAGGTCTGCATCTGCACGCCTCGGTCGTTGACGTAGAACTCGTCGGACACCTCGTGGCCGACATAGCGCAGGAGCCGGGCCAGGCTGTCGCCGTAGACGGCGCCTCTCGCGTGGCCGGCGTGGACCGGTCCGGTCGGGTTGGCCGACACGTACTCGACCATCACCCGCGTTCCGGCGCCGCTGTCGCATCGTCCGTAGTCCAGTCCGGCGGCGAGCACCGGAGCGATCAGCTCGTGGAGCCAACCCGGATCCAGCCGGAAGTTCACGAACCCGGGACCGGCGACCTCGACGCCGACGACGTGGCGGGGCGGGTCGGCCATCAGTGCGTCGGCGACCTGTTGGGCGAGCTCGCGAGGGTTGCGACCAGCCTGCTTCGCCGTCGCCATGGCCACGTTCGAGGAGAACTCGCCGTGCTCGCGCCGCGCCGGCCGCTCCAGGTGGACGACGGCGGGAGCGTCGATGCCGAGCGACTCGAGGGTGTCGCCGAGGGCGGCGGTCAGGACGTCACGCATGAGGTGCGGATCGTACCGGTGCTGCGGCCGCCGCCACGAAGCCGTTCGCCGCGCAGGATCGCGGATGAAGGAAGGGTTCGACCCTCGGCTATGGTCGTCGGCTGCCGCCCTCGTAGCTCAGGGGATAGAGCATCGGCCTCCGGAGCCGTGTGCGCAGGTTCGAATCCTGCCGAGGGCACCCAACCGCTCCTCCGGGTTCGGCGACGACGCCGCGGGCGTCGCGCTCGGATCGCGACGGACCTCGTCGCCGGCCTGCGGGACGGCCCCGGGCGCGGGGTTCCGGCCGGTCGCTGGAACCGATTCGCCCGTCGCCGCCGTTACGATCGAGCGCCGACGCGCCGTCGCACGCCACGGAGGAACGATGTCCGCCCCACTCGTCGCATCGATCGAAATCGACACCGCCCGAACCCAGCGCGAGTACAGCCGGCACGTGTTCGGGCAGTTCCTGGAGCAGTTCCACCGGACGGTGTACAGCGGGATCTTCGACCCGGGCTCGCCGCTCGCCGACGAGCGGGGCTTCCGCCTCGACGTGCTCGATGCCCTGCGCGAGCTCAAGGTCCCGAACGTCCGCTGGCCGGGTGGGTGCTTCGTCTCCTCGTACCACTGGCTCGACGGCGTCGGGCCGGACCGGGAGCCGGTCTACAGCCCGGCGTGGCGCACGGTCGATCCGAACACGTTCGGAACCGACGAGTTCCTCGCATGGTGCGCAGAGCTGGGCGCCGACCCGTACTTCTGCACCAACGCTGGGACCGGCACCGCCGAGGAGATGGCCCACTGGCTCGAGTACACGAACCGCCCCGTCGGGAGCCGGTGGTCGGACCTCCGCGCCGAGAACGGGCACGAAGCGCCGTACGCCGTACCGTTCTGGAGCATCGGCAACGAGAACTACGGCTTCTGGGAGCTCGGCGCGAGAACCGCCGAGGACTGGGCGCCGTTCGTGACCGAGGCGGCCAAGTACCTGCGGCGCGTCGACGACGGCATCCAGATCCTCGCTGCCGCGGTCGACGAGCCGGCGTGGGTGCTCCCCCTGCTCGAGCAGGCCGGGTCGTTCCTGAACTACATCTCGATCCACGGCTACTGGGATGACCTGCCCGTCGTCAACCACCCGTCGCCGTACCTGGCGTGCATGGCGAGGACGATCGAACCGGAGCAGCGGATCGCCAACGCTCGGGCGCTCATCGGCGCATCGGGCCAAGAGCACGTGAAGATCGCGTTCGACGAGTGGAACCTGCGTGCGTGGCACACGCCGCCGGGGAGCAGCGATGCGTCGATCGGTGCCCGCGACCTGAACGACATCAACTCGACCTACACGATGGCGGATGCGGTGTTCTCCGCCGTGTTCCTCAACTCCTGCATCCGCAACGGCGACGTCGTCGGCATGGCGAACCTCGCCCCGACCGTGAACGTCCGCGGTCCCCTCTACGTCCACCCGGCCGGCGTGGTGAAGCGCACGACGTTCCACGTGATGAGCATGTACGCGAACCTCCTCGGACCGCGTGTGGTTGACTCGGCGACCTCCTCGGCCAACCTCGACACCGGTTCGGCCGACGTCCCGCTCATCGACGCGGTGGTGACCGGCGACGACCAGGGCCGGGTGATCGTCGCCATCGTGAACAAGAGCGACGGCACCGCTGGCGGGGTGAGGATCCGGATCGGGGGCGTGCCGGTGACCGGTCGCCATCGGGCGACCGTCCTCACCGGAGCCACGACCGACTCGTTCAACGACGTCGAGGACCCCGACGCCGTCCACCCCGTCGAGACCGACCTGGACTTCGTCGAGGGCGTCGTCGAGGTCCCCGCCCACAGCGTGGCGGTCTGCACGATCGAAGGGCTCCCTTCGAGCGACCCGGATGGCCTCGCGTGGGCGCGTGGGACAGCCGGGAGGTGGACCCAGGCGTCGAACGGCTGACGATCCACGACCGACCGACCGCTCCTCGACCCGCCCGGCGATGCGGTCAGAGCACCCGAGGGTGCGCTCGGCCGCGTCGGCGGCGCCGCCGGCTCACCAGCGTGATCGCCAGCCACGCTGTGAACGCGATCGCCACGATCGGGAAGCTCGGCGGCAGGTTGAACATCACCGCCACCACGAGCCCGACCCACACGCACGTGACCGCCACGCCGGCGGCGAGGAGCGCGGCCACCAGGGGCCGGGCCGTCACGGCCAGCGCTGTCGCCGCCGGGGTGATCACCAGCGCGAACAGCAGCAGCGTCCCGACGACCTGCACCGCCATGGTGGTGACGAGCGCCAGCAGCACCAGGAACACGAGTCCGAGGCCGCGGACCGCCACTCCCCGGGACTCGGCCACCTGCGGGTCGACCGACGCGAACAACAGCGGCCGGGCGATCACGCCCAGCGCCAGCAGCACCACTGCGGCCATCAGGCCGAACGTGACGAGCTGGGTCGGTGTCACCGCCAGCAGGTTGCCGAACAACACGTTGGTGACGCCGCTCGCCGACTCGCTGGCCAGCGATGCGAACAGGACGCCGAGCGCGGTCGCGACGGCCAGGATCGACCCCGTGGCCGTCTCGCGGTCCGCGCTCCGTCGGCCGAGCAGGCCGATGCCGATGCCGCCGAGCGTGCAGAACACCGCCATGCCGAGCGTCACCGGGACACCGACGAGCACCGCTGCGGTCGCTCCCGGGAACCCGATGTGGGCGAGGGCGTGCGACGCGAACGCATCGCGGCGCACCACCACGAAGTAGCCGATCGGTCCGGCGGCGACGGCGACCAGCGTCCCGGCGAGGAACGCGTTGCGCATGAACGACGTCGACAGCACGTCGAGCCAGCCCGCCTGGTAGCCGACCTCTGCGAGTACGGAGCCGAGCGAACCCGCCGTCACGTCATCCGCTCCTGGTGAACAGGTCGCCCTGCGCTGTGCGCACGACCTTGATCGAGGTGCCGTACAGGTGGCTGAGCAGGTGCTCGTCCACGACGTCGCCGATCGGCGCGTAGTGCGGATGGCCGTCGAGCAGGTATACCGCGCCTGTCAGCACGTCGAGCAACGGGTTGATGTCGTGGGTGACCACCATCGTGGTCATCGAACGTTGCGACGAGATCGACGCCAGCAGCCTGGCGAGGTCGTGCTGGTTGCGCACGTCGAGTCCGGCGAGCGGCTCGTCGAGCAGGAGGAGGTCGGGGTCACCGACGATCGCCTGGGCGATCGCGACACGTCGGCCTTGACCACCGGACACCTCCGACAGCCTCCTGCCGGCGTACTCCGACGCGCCGACCGCAGCGAGCGCGTGGTCGATCGAGCGACGCGACGCAGCGCCACGATGGACGAACCCGAACCCGGTGCCATCGAGGCCGAGCGCGACGAGATCCCGACAGCGGATCGAGTCCGTCGCCCGGGCGTCATCGCCCTGGGGCACGTAGCCGATGCGCGGGTCGCCTCGTCGAGGAGCGCGTCCCAGCACCTCGATGCTTCCCGACGCCGGCTCGAGCAGACCGAGCAGCAGCTGGAGCAGCGTCGACTTCCCCGATCCGTTCGGCCCGATCACGCCGACGACCGATCCGGGCGCGATGTCGAAGGAGCCCTCGGCCCAGATCGTGGTGCCGCCCCGCTCGGCCGCGACGTCGGCGAGCCGAACCGCCGGGTGGGCCACGTCCCGCGAGGTCACGACCCGAGCGCCCGCGCCAGCGCTTCGAGCTGGGCGACCTGCCACGTCAGGAAGCTCTCACCGTCGGGCACGGTCTCGGTGACCTCGACAACCGTCACGCCGTTCGATCTCGCGACCCGTCCCAGCTGTTCGGGCACGGACCCTTCGGTCTGGGTGTTGAGCACGAACACGTCGACCGATCCGTCCCCCAACGCCTCCTCGAACGCAGCCAGGTCGGCCGCTGCTGGTTCGGATTCGTTCGCCGCTGCTCGCCGATAGCCCGACGGGGTGACGTCGCGGAGGCCCAATGCGGCGGCCATCGGGTCGAACACCGACTCGGTCGCCGCGAACGAACGCCCCGGATCGTGGGCGGCGACGCGCTCGATCAAGGCGTCGTAGGGCTCCATCGAGCGATGCCATCGGATGGAGCGCTCGGCGAGGTAGGGCTCCGCCGCAGGGGCCGACACCTCGCCCAGCGCTGCGGTGACCGCCTCGGCCACGTCGCCCACGACGGCGGGATCGTAGAAGAGGTGAGGGTTGTCGCCGGCCGACCGCCCAGCCACCTCGCCGGCATCGACCACCTCCGGACGGTCGGAGAGGGCGTCGGTCGCGTCGGTCGCCCATGTGTCGTAGCCGAGGCCGTTGAGGATCACGAGGTCCGCCCTCTCGAACGCCGCGAGGTCCGACGGCGAAGGTTCGAACTCGTGCGGATCGCCGGCGGCGCCCTCGACGATGGTGGTCACCTCCGCGCAGTCGCCGGCCAGGTCCGCCACGATGTCGCCCCACTGGTCGACCGACACGACGACCGACACCGGCGCCACCGGGCAGTCGCCCTTGGCAGCCGGTGGCTCAGCACTCCGCTCGGAGCAACCCGCGGCGACGAGAGGAACGAGGAACACCGACGCGGCCAGAACGCGGCGACAGCGGCGGTATCGGGCCATGGACACAGGCTATCCGTGTTTTGAGGTTGGTTCCCATTTCTGGAGCCAGCACGAGGTCGGGCTCCGGAGGTTCGCCTCGCCACCTTGGGCCACGGCCCTCACGAGAGGCCCGAAGCACCCCTCGACGGTGCGGTCAGCCGCAGCTGACCCCGTCCGGCACCGCTCCCGGCGTCCACCCCGGCTCCGTGGTCGTCGTGGTCGCCGTGGTCGCCGTGGTGGAGCCGTCGGAGCCAGCGGCATCGTCGGAACCGGCTGGCACCGGCGTCGTCGAGTCCGGCTCGGCCACCCGGGCGAAGTCGTCGCCGATGACGACCGTCACCTGACCCGGCGCCAGGTCCTCGTCCTGCTCGACCGCGGGCGCCGGTCCCAGCCACGCGGCCACGAGCTCGGCCATGGACCTGCTTCCCTTGGGGTAGCGCACGACCGTCTGCGTCACGTGATCCGGCGCCGAATCCACCGTTCCGGTTCCGAACCCGCCGTCGGTCAGCACCCAGCTGACCCGTCGAGCCTCACCCTGGCGGTCGGTCCCGTTCAACACGTCGACGGTGATGTCGCCCGGCGACGGCGGGGGCACCGTCGTGGTGGTGACCGCAGCGCTGGACGTCCCACGGAAGATGTCGAGCACGGGCTTCGCCGCGGGCTCGTCGAGCAGGACCACCGAGGCTCCTCCGTCGGTCGTGTGCCCGACGACGGGAAGGCTGTGGGTCTGGAGGTTCGCCGGATCGAAGCTGGAGAAGCGCTGAGCGAGATCGATGATGTCGCCCGTGCTCATGTTGGAGTCGAGAGTGACGCTGCCGACCGCAGCGTCGACGATCCCCTTGACCGAACCGATGTCGTCGAGGCCGAGGTCCTTCACGCGGCCGAGTGCGGTACGTACGAGCAGCTGCTGGCGCGTCATGCGACCGAGGTCGCCGGTCGGATCCGTGTGCCACTTCAGCCCGTCGCTGTACTGCAGGTGACGGGACCGGGCGAAGGCCAGGCCCATGTAGCCGTCGAGCAGCACGCACCCCTTGCTCTTCACGACCAGACCCGAGTTGTTGTCCTTCACGGGGTTCGGGAAGTACATCGGGACACCGCCGATGGCATCGACCAGGTTCTGGAAGCCCTGCAGGTCGACCTCGACGTAGTGGTTGATCGGGATGCCGAGGTCCTGCTGGATCGTGTCGACCAGCGTCTGCGTCGACGTGGCATAGGCGGTGTTGATGCGCTGGTCCTTGTCGGTTCCGGCGATCCTCAGCCACAGGTCCCGCGGGATCGATAGCATGTCGATGCGCTCCTGCTTCGGATCGATGCGCATGATGGCGATGCTGTCGGAGCGCTGACCGCTCGGCGCGCCCTTGCCGAGCATCACCCCCGCGCCCTTGTCCCCCTTCTCCACACCGGCGCGGGAGTCCGACCCGATCACCAGGAAGTTCCGGGGCTCCTCGTCTTCGGCCGTGGCCAGGTTCAGATCGCGTCGACCGAGCTGGTTGAACGACCACAGACCCCACGCGGCGCCAGCGCCGGCGACCACCGCGACGACCGCCACGACCGCGAGCCCGGCGATCAGCACGCGCTTGGCCCGTCCGCGGGACGGAGGCGTCTGAGCCCCCTGAGCCCGCTGAGCCCCCTGAGCCCGCTGCGGCGGCGCGTCGGCCGTGCGCCGACGTCGGACCACCCGCGGTGCCTCGTCGGTCTCGACGGGACGGCGCGATGACGAGGGTGTCGAGGAGTCGTTCACAGGGGCGGGACGGACCGCGACGCGGTCCTTCGCCTCGCCGCAACCCGACACAAGACGGTAGCCGGGCGCCCGGTCCGCCTCGTGGCACGCCCGAGCAGACGTTCAGGAACGGGCTGCAGGCTTCGGTTCTCGGGGCAGCCCAAGGACCTTCTCGCCGACGATGTTGCGCTGGATCTGACTGGTGCCACCCCAGATCGTCTCGGATCGGGAGAAGAAGAACGCCGACATCATCTGGCTCACCGGGTAGGCCTCTCGGCCGTCGGAGCGCATGGTCGCCGGCCACGACGACGCCTCGGGACCGGCGGTCGACAGCATCGCCTCGGCACCCCAGATGTCGAGCGCGAGCTCCATCGCCGCCTTGTGGGTCTCGGACCAGAACATCTTGTTGGTGGCGCCGAGCGTGGCGACGCCCATGTCGCGCTTGCCGGTGACCGTCGCCGTCAGGGAACGGAGGCCGTTGATGCGCATGATCTGGATCCTGGAGTAGTACGCGACCAGGCGCTGACGGATCAACGGGTCGTCGATCGCCCCGGTCTCCCGGGCCTTCTCCACCATCAGGCGGTACTCCTCGGCGAAGCGCCGATAGCCGGTGGTCGCCGACATCCCCCGCTCGAAGCCCAACGTGTCGTTCGCGACCTTCCAGCCGTTGTTGATGCCGCCGACCACGTTGTCGACCGGGCAGCGGGCGTCGGTGAAGAACACCTCGTTGAACTCGTCGGTGCCATCCGGCTGGACGATCCCTCGCACCTCGATCCCAGGCTGGTCCATGGGGACGAGCAGGTAGGAGATGCCGGCCTGCTTCTTCACGTCGGAATCGGTCCGGGCGAGCACGAAGCAGTAGTCGGCGAACTGGGCCTGCGTCGTCCACACCTTCTGGCCGTTGATGACCCACTCGTCGCCGTCGAGGACCGCCGTGGTCGACAGCGACGCCAGGTCGGAGCCGGAGTCGGGCTCGGAGAAGCCCTGGCACCAGCGCATGGATCCGTCGAGGATCTTGGGCAGGAAGAACTTCTTCTGCTCCTCGGTGCCGTTCATGAGGATCGTCGGACCGACGAGCGTGTCACCGAAGAAGTCGGCCCGCATCGGCGCCTTGGCCTTGGCGAACTCCTCCGCCAGCACGACGCCCTGCATGGTGGTCAGGCCCTTGCCGCCGTACTCCTCGGGCCAGGTGGCGCAGATCCAACCGCCCTCGAACAGCTTCTGCGTCCACGCCTCGTTGAACGCCTTCTTCTCCTCGGCCGTCATCTCGAAGCCGTCGTCGAACCAGCCATCGGGGAGGTTGTCCTCCAGCCAGGCACGGATCTCCGTGCGGAACTCCTCGGCGTCGGGCGGGTACGTCAGATCCATGCCGCCAGTCTTGACCCGACGGTCAAGGCGCGCCAGCCGGGCGGCGTCGACGACGCTTCGGGCTAGATTCCGCCACATGTCTGATCTGGGCCGCGTGTCGGAACTGGGCCGCGTGTCGGAACTGGATGGTGCGACGGCTCTGGACGGGGAGACGGCTCTGGACGGGGAGACGGCGACGCTCGCTGAGCGCCTGGCCGAGGCCCAGTCCGTGCGGTGGACCAACCAGTGGGCCGAGCTGAAGGCCGAGGTCATCGACACCCAGCTCTGCACCGGGTGTGCCGGCTGCGTGATCTCCTGCCCCCACGACGTCATCGGCTACGACCACGCGTCGGGCGGCTACAAGCCGTTCCACCTGGAGGAGGAGCTCGGAGCCGACGACTGCGTCCACGGCCAGAAGGGCTGCACCAGCTGCACACGAGCCTGCCCACGGTTCCGGCTGTGGGAGGCGCAGGCCGACGAGCACCTGTTCGGCTCGCTGCGCAACGACGACGAGATCGCCGGGAAGTTCCAGGACATCCTCCTGACCCGTGCCGCTGACGACCACATCAACGACACCGGTCAGGACGGCGGGCTGGTCTCCGCGATCCTGCTGTGGGCGATGGAGCACGACTACATCGACGCCGCCCTCGTCTCCTACCTCGAGGGCGGCCAGAGCGGCTCGTGGAAGGCCGTCCCCGGTGTGGCGGCCACCCCTCAGGAGGTCCTCGCCGCGGCCGGCAGCCGCTACACCTACTCGGCGAACACCTTGGCCATCGACGAGGCCATCGAGGCCGGCCACTCCCGGCTGGCGCTCGTCGGCATGAGCTGCCAGAGCTCTGTTCCGCCGGTCATGTGGTCGCGCAAGGCCGGCAAGATCTCCAAGCCCATCGTGTTCAACCTGGGTCTCCTCTGCTCCAAGACCTTCGACGACGCCATCTTCGAGGAGCTCTTCTGGGCCAAGTACGGCCTGGCCAGGGAGCACATGGTCAAGATGAACATCAAGGGCGTCTTCCAGATCTGGATGGACGACGGCGCCTACCACGAGATCAACCTCAAGGAATGCCACGCGTGGACCCGCGAGGGCTGCAACCACTGCCCCGACTTCGCGGCCGAGCACGCTGACATCTCCTGCGGCGGCATCGGCGAGAACGCCAACTGGACGCTGACGATCGTCCGCACCGACCTGGGTCGGGAGATCATCTCCCGGATGATCGACCAGGGCGTGATCGAGGCTCGTCCCGGCGACTCGGACCCCGGAGCGATCGCGCTGATGCGCAAGCTCGCCGAGAAGTCACGGTCCCGGTGGCCGAGCACCGCGGAGCCGACGGTCCGCGTCGGGCTTCCCGAACCGCAGCGCAAAGCTCCGGCACCAGCCTGACACGGCCCCACCCGCGAGCTCTGTTCCTGGCTTCGCACCTGCTGCGCGCCAGGACAGGAGCAGAGCCGGCTCAGGACTCCTTGTCGCAGGAGTCGATCACGGACTGGATGGCCTTCGGGACCTCGATCTCACCCGCGTCGGCTTCGGCCTGCTGCTCCTCGAACGCCTTGGCCTGCTCGAACGGGACCTTCTTCTCCAGCCCGTCGTACACGCACTGGCAGAAGTCGGCCGGCGACTCCGGTCCGGGCGTGGTCTCCTCGGGGTTCTCCTCCGGCACAGCGGTCTGCTCGTTGCACCCGAACAGGAAGTTCTTCTCGTACTGCTCGCCGT
Organism: Microthrixaceae bacterium; assembly: GCA_033813615.1. Taxonomy (GTDB): domain Bacteria; phylum Actinomycetota; class Acidimicrobiia; order Acidimicrobiales; family Microtrichaceae; genus Dermatobacter. Next base: position 19,598 of record JAPXRJ010000016.1, read on the forward strand.
AGTCGTTCGGCTGGGTCTGCTGACCGCAGGCCGTCAGCGTGAGCAGCGAAGCGAGCGCGAGGCAGAGCAGGATCGAACGAGGTGACCGGGGACGCAACGGGGACTCCAGGGTGCGAGGTGGGCTGCACCACCGTAGTCAAGGAGGTGCACCGGCCTCACACCGGCTCGCGTGAGCTCAGAGCACCGTCAGGTCGATCGAGGCGAGCGGGTCGATCTCGAACATCGGCTGGTGCACCGGTCCGAGCAGGGCCGTGTCGAGGAGCGCGCCGCAGGTGCCGAACGCCGGCACGAGACCTGTCGTCAGCGCACCCCAGAGGCCCTTGCGCCCGTGGGGCACCTGGGTGACCTCGACGAGGTGGTCGTCCAACCACTGCGGCGAGGCGTCGATGCAGGTTCCGAAGACGTGCCCGGCGAGGAGATCCTCACCGGCCCGCTCGAAGGGCACCGCTTGGACCGTCGGCGTGGGGGTGTGGGCCATGCCCGATTCTTCGGCCCGCGGGAGCGTCAGGCTGAGAGTCGTTCGGCCCAATCGGACCAAATCGGTCCGATCGGCCCCCGAATGGGCCGAACGACCCATCGCCTCGCGCGTCACAGCCCGGCGAGCTCCCGAGCCCTGATGAAGACGTCGTCGAGCATCTCCTCGGTCAAGCGGCCGGTGAAGGTGTTCTGCTGGCTGACGTGGTAGCAGCCGAGCAGGACCCTGCTACCGGCTGCGGTCGGGCTGTCGGGCAGGTCGACCTCCACCCCATGGCCGAACTTCGGCTTCGACCCGTGCTCCCGGGTGTTCCAGCCGAACAGCTCGAGGGACTCTGCGTAGCCGAACCCGCCCAGGGCCACCACGACCCGAACGTCAGGGAGCAGCCCGACCTCGGCGTCGAGCCAAGGCCGGCAGGCGTCGCGCTCGGCTGTCGTCGGCTTGTTGGCCGGCGGGGCGCAACGGACCGGTGCCGTCACGAACGCTCCGGTGAGCTCCAGGCCGTCGTCGATCGAGGTCGAGGTCGGCTGGTTGGCGAACCCGGCACGGAACATCGCCCGGTACAGCCAGTCGCCGGAGCGATCGCCGGTGAACATCCGGCCTGTCCGGTTCGCGCCGTGCGCCGCGGGCGCCAGGCCGACGACGAGCAGCCGCGCAGCGGGGTCACCGAAGCCCGGCACCGGTCGCCCCCAGTACGTCTCGTCGCGGAACGCCGCTCGCTTGACCTGGGCGACGTGCTCACGCCATTCGACCAGTCGCGGGCATCGGCGGCACTCGGCGATCTCGGCGGCCAGCGCCTGCAGCGGCTCCACCGGCCGAGCATAGGATCACCGCAGATGCCACGCCGTTCCACGACCGACCGACGATCCGCCCCGGGCCGCTCCACCACGCCGACTGCCACCACCGTCCTGCTCGTGCGCCACGGCCAGACCGCCACCACCGGCAAGGTCCTGCCGGGTCGGGCACCGGGACTCCACCTGGCCGACACCGGACGGGCCCAAGCCGATCGGGCGGCTGCGCGCATCGGAGGTCTGGATGTGGATGCGGTCTACGCGTCGCCGCTCGAGCGCACCAGGGAGACGGCCGCGCCGATCGCCAAGGCGACCGGCCATCGGGTCCGGACCAGCAAGGGCCTGCTCGAGTGCGACTTCGGCGACTGGACCGGCGCCCAGCTGTCGAGTCTGCGCAAGTTGTCCGATTGGCGACGTGTGCAAACGGTACCGTCGACGTTCCGGTTCCCCGGCGGCGAGTCGTTCCTCGACATGCAGCGACGCATCTGGGACGACATCGAGCGCCTGGTGAGGCTCCACACCAGCGGCACCATCGTGGCCGTGTCGCACGCGGACCCGATCAAGGCCGCGGTCGCGATGGCAACGGGTGTGCACCTCGACCTCTTCCAACGCATCGTGATCTCACCCTGCTCGATCACCGCCCTGTCGTTCACCGACGGCGGCCCGATCGTGCTCGCCGTCAACTCGACCGGTGACGACCTGACGACGCTGGCCCCGTCATGACCGCCAACCCCCTGACCGCCAACCCCCTGACCGCCAACCCCCTGACCGGCAGACCGTCGTGACCGGCCGGTCCTTCGAGTTCGAGCGGCTCGACTCCCTCGTGCCCGGCACCGTCGGCGAACCTGGCGACCGCGTCTTCTACCTGCAGGCGCGGCGAGGCAACGAGGTCGTCTCCTTCCGGCTGGAGAAGGAGCAGGTCGGCATGCTGGGCCAGTACCTGGGCCAACTCGCCTCCGCGCTCGGCTCCATCGAACCGGAGCGCGACGTGGCCGGGCTGATCGAGCCGGTCACGCCGGAGTGGGTGATCGGATCGCTGTCGGTGGGCGTCGACGAGGAAGCGGGGCTGATCTTCGTGACCGCCGAGGAGATGCTCGCGGACGACGGCGACGACATCGACGACCTGGAGGGGTTCGACGACGACGTGATCGACGAGCTCCTCGAGAGCGAGCCGGACGGAGCCGAGGCGCACTTCACCCTCCAGCTCGGCCAGGCCGTCGCGTTCGCCGAGGCGGCCATGGAGCTGGTCCGGGCCGGCCGGCCGCCGTGCCAGCTGTGCGGACGGCCCATCGGCGCCGAGGGGCACAGCTGCCCGCGTTGGAACTGACCGACCCGTGACCGACGATGGTGCAGACGTCGAGCCCGCCGTCGACGAGCCAGCGACGTTCGAGTACGAGGCCACGATCGGCCCGGGAGACGAGCGGGTCCCCGAGGTCCTTCGCGACGGGTGCATCGAGGTGCTCGGCGCCATGCCGTGGTCGTCCAACGGAGCGTTCCTGGTCACCGTGCGAGCCGGCTCCGACCACCTGCCGGCGGTGTACAAGCCAGAGCGCGGTGAGCGCCCGCTGTGGGACTTCCCCTGCGGGCTGTGGCGCCGCGAGGTCGCCAGCTGCATGCTGTCAGACCACCTGGGTCTCGGCCTCGTGCCCCCGACGGTGCAACGCGACGACGGGCCCGCCGGCGTCGGTTCGCTGCAGGTGTTCGTGCCGGCGAGGTTCGAGGAGCACTACTTCACGCTGCGGGACCGCGACGAGCTGCAGCCGACGCTGCGGCGCCTGTGCGCGTTCGACCTCGTCGCCAACTCCGCTGACCGCAAGGGCGGCCACTGCCTGCTCGACGCCGACGGCCGCGTGTGGGCCATCGACAACGGGCTCTCGTTCCATCGCGAGTTCAAGGTGCGGACCGTGATCTGGGACTTCGCCGGCGAGCCGGTTCCCGACGACGTGCTCCGAGCGCTCGACGGGCTGCTCGGCGCGCCGCTGCCCGACGACCTGGCCGCTCTGCTCGACCGCGACGAGCGCGATGCGCTGCGCGATCGGGCCGGAGCCGTGCTCGGCGCGGGTCGGTTCCCCCACGACCCGACCGGTCGCCGCATCCCCTGGCCGCTCGTCTAGGAGACCTCCGGTGACGGTGCATCGACGTCGGTGAGCGCGTCGAGGGACCGCTGCAGCATCCAGGTCGATCCGTGAGCGCGGTGGCGATCCACGGCGTCTCGCAGCAGCTCGGTGGCGGCCGTGCAGTCGCCGAGGGTGGCAGCTGCCAGCCCTGCAGCATGCGATGCTGCACCTCGGTAGAGGAGACCGGGGTCGAGGATCGTGCACGCCACGAACGGCTCGATCCGTTCGGCCACGAGCCGGGCGATGCCCCGGTGGCCCAGCCGGTGCGCGGCGTCGGCGAGCATCGCAAGCGTCGGCAGGAAGTAGCCGTCGCGCTCCAGGTCGGCGAACACGGTCCAATCGGGCCGATCGAGGAGGTCGATCGCGGCCCAACCCTCACCCGCACGGGCGTATGCCGCCGCGGCCCAGGCGAACGCAGAGAACCCCATCGACGGCAGCGGCCACTCCATGTGCTGCTCAACGCCGACCGGAGTGGCGGTCCCCTCGTGAAGGGCGATGATCGCCCGGACACCGCCGTGCTGGAGCGCTGCCGCGTTGGGGTCGAAGAGCCGAGCACCCTGGGCGTCTCGGTGTGCCGTCGCGGCGGCGCGACAAGCCGCCCAATCCCCGACCACCGATGCGTGCAGGAGCCTCGCCTCTGCGGGGCTGATCGCCGCCATCCGCTTCTCGGCACGGTCGATGGTGGCTCGACACCGTGGCTGAGCTCGGGCCCAGGAGTCGCTCCCAGTTCCTCGACGAGGATTCGTCGCGCCCGTTCGCATGCACGCAGGGCCTCGGGACGGCGACCGGCGGCGGCCAGGACTCGCACCAGCAAGCACCATGCATGCTCGTCGAGCGGACTTGCTGCGACGTACGCCTCGCAAGCCGCCGCGGCGCCGAGATCGCCCTGCTCGACGAGCCCCTCGATGTGTCGACGGAGCGCTTCCCTCCTGAGCTCTCCGAAACCTTGCTCGTACCGGCTCGGCCCGGTCCCAGTGGGCGACCTCGACGAGCACGTCGACGTCGAGACCTGCCGGGAGTCCAGCGTCGCCATCGAACGCGTCGCCATCGAACGCGTCGCCATCGAACGCGTCGACGTCGAGCACGACGGTGGCACCGAGGCGGTAGCCCCCGCTGGTCGTCTCGATCGCCGCTGCACCCAGCGCGTCGCGGACCCTCGACACGTTGGCCTGGACCGTCTTGCGAGCCGAACGAGGCGCCGGAGGCGGCCACATGGCGTCGACGAGCGCCTCGTTCGACAACGACGCGGGACGAGCGACGACCAGCGCCGCCAACAACCGTCGCTCCATCGGCCGGAGCGACACCTCGGTCCCGTCCGACCGCTCCGCTCGAAGGGGACCGAGCACCCGCACGATCATGACCACCACCGTACCGACGCGACCGCCCCGCGACCGCCCCGCGACCGCCCCGCGACCGGCGTGCGACCGCCGTCGGTGACGCTGGCGCACATGTCCATCCCACGCACCACCGCCGTGACCTCTGCGATCGCGCTCGCCCTCGTCGCGTCCGTCGCCACGTCGTGCCACGACGACGCCAGCGAGGCGTCACCGACCACCATCAGCACGTCGACCTCCGGCGCCGCCACCGCTCCGACCGCCGAAGCCGGCGCGACCGGCGAACAGGTCCACATCGTGATGGAGCGACCGCCGAACAGGATGGCCGCGCCGACCTGCGAGGGCGAGGCTTGCGTGTACTCGTTCGCCAGCTCGCCGATCCAGGTCACCGGCGACCTCGTCGGTGTCGCGACCGAGGTCGGCGCCGGGGCTCCGCTGCCTGGGGGTGGCTACGGAGGCGTCGGCTACGTCGTCTTCTCCGGAACGGCGCCGGTGTGCGGCGGCGGCATCGCGACAGTCGCCTGGACCGATCGTCTGACCCAGCTCCCGGACGGGTCGAGCGAGGGAACGTGGGCGATCATCGAGGGGTCGGGCACCGGTGCCCTCGCCCACGCCACCGGTCAGGGCAGCGGCCGCAGCGATCTCACGCACGTCGCCGCGGACGGGTCGGGACGGGTCGAAGGTGCCGGCACGGTGGACTGTGGCTGACCGGAGCGCCGCCGCTGGCCGGTTCTCTGTGCAACCAGACCGCCGGGGATGAGCTGGCTGCACGCAGAACGGCTCGCTGTCAGCCGCCGAGGGGGCCGAGCACGCGGTTGAGCGCGGCGTTCTGGAACACCCCGAGCGGGTCCATGCGGGTGCGCAGGTCCTGGAAGCGGTCCCATCCCGGATACACCGGCGCGAGGTCCTCCGGTGTGCGCCAGTGGAGCTTGCCCCAGTGCGGCCGGCCGTCGAGGTCGGCCATGATCGCCTCGACGCCCCGGAAGTACTGCTCGTACGGGACGCCCCGGTACATGTGCACCGCGATCCAGCCCGTGTCGCGGCCCGATGCGGTCGACAGCGTGATGTCGTCGGCAGCGGAGACCCGCACCTCGACCGGGAACGACACCGGGTACGGCAGCGAGGAGACCAGGGCCCGCACCCGCTGCACGGCCTCGACGGTCGCCTCGATCGGCACCGCGTACTCCATCTCCACGAAGTGCACCCGGCGGGGCGAGGCGAACACCCGGTAGGAGCGGTCGTTGAACTCGACCCGACCCGGCGACGGGATCCGCTTGGCCACGGCCCGGCCGAGCGCCGGTCGCCATCGCCCGATCCGGTTGGCGAGCCCGAAGGCCACGTTGTCGTAGAGCTCGGCCTGGAGCAGCTCGTCACGACGCGACCGAGGCGCGGGCGACTCGTGGTTGCGGCGATGGCGCTTGGTGATCGCCCAGGTGGTGCCCGGGATCCAGAACAGCTCGAAGTGGTCGTTGGCGCGAACCAGCTCGTCGAAGCGCTCCAGCACCTCATCCACGCGACGCGGCTCGTGAACCGCGTGGAGATGGAAGGTCGGCACGAGCTGCATCGTCACGGTCGACACCAGGCCGAGCGCTCCGATCGACGCACGAGCTGCGGCGAACAGGTCGGGGTCGCGGCGAGCATCCAGGTCGTGGACGCGACCGGTGCCGTCGATCAGCCGCATGCCGATCACCGCTGAGGAGATGCTGCCGAACGCCGCTCCCGTCCCGTGGGTGCCGGTGGCGGTGGCGCCGGCGATCGTCTGGGTCTCGATGTCGCCGAGGTTGGTGAACGCCAGCCCCCGGGTCCACAACGCACGCGACAGGTCGTGGAGTCGGGCGCCTGCCTGCACCGTGGCGGTGCACGCATCGCGGTCCACCTGCAGGATCCGTGCGTAGCCCGACAGCTCGACCAGCACGGCGTTCGACAGCGCGATGTCGGTGAAGCTGTGCCCGGCCCCCACGGCCCGGACCGTGCGCCCCTGCTCCGCTGCGTCGGCCACGATCCGGCACAGCTCGGGCTCCGTGGTCGGCTGCTGGAGCTCTGCACGACACGACTGGTTGCCAGCCCAGTTCCTCCACGTGCGGACGCGAGCGCCGGACCACGCGCCCGCGGCGCCAGGCCGTGGCGCAGACGCGCCGAGGGCCCCCTCGCGGGGGCCCTCGTCAGCGCTCACCGGGATCACCGGTCATGGACGGAACCGTCGGGACGACGGAGCGGTACCGGCGATCACCGGCTCTGCAGCGCCTCGATCAGCTTGGGCAGGACCTTGTGCACGTCACCGACGATGCCGAGGTCGGCCACCGAGAAGATCGGCGCCTCGGCGTCCTTGTTGATCGCGACGATGTACTTCGAGCCCTTCATGCCCACCAGGTGCTGGGTGGCGCCGGAGATGCCCGCCGCGATGTACACGTTGGGCTTCACGACCTTGCCGGTCTGGCCGACCTGGTACGAGTAGGGCACCCAGCCGGCGTCGACGATGGCGCGCGACGCACCCGGTGCGGCGCCGAGCTGCTTGGCCAGCGTCTCGATGAGCTCGAACTTGTCCTGCTCGCCCAGACCACGACCACCGGAGACGACGATGTCGGCATCGTCGAGGCTCGGCCCCGTCTTCTCCTCGACGAAGCGGTTGGTGATCACCGCGGTGCCGGTGGCACCGGTGTCGGGCACCGACAACTCCTCGACCGCGGCTGCGCCGCCGCCGGTCTCCTCTGCGGCGAACGACTTGGGGCGCACCAGGAAGATCTTGACCTTGTCGCCGGTGAAGGCGGTGGTCACGTCGGTGCTACCACCGAAGATCGGCTCCACACCGGCCAGGCCGTCGCCCGACGGGACCAGGTCGGTCACGTTGGTGATCACCGGGGCGTCGAGGCGGACCGACAGGCGGCCGGCGACGTCGCGGCCGTCGTAGCTGGTCGCGAACAGGATGGCGTCGGGTCCGTTCCCCGCCTCGACTGCTGCGGCGATCGCCGCGGCAGCGGGGACACCGACGAGCTTGCCGTCGGTGCCGCCGATGTTCAGGACCTTGCTGGCGCCGTTGGCGCCGGCGGGCCCGGCCAACTCGGCACCGGAGGTGGTGACGACCTCGACGGTGTCAGCCAGCTCGCGGGCCTTGGCCAGCAGTTCGAGCGTGGTGCCGGACACGGTGCCTTCGGCGGCCTCGCCGTACACCCAGATCTTGGACAGAGCCATGTTCTCGTCTCTCTCTTCTCGTTCTCGTGGCTTCTCGTTCTCGTGGTACGCGTTCTGACGAGCCGACCGGCTCAGATGACCTTGAGCTCGGCCAGGAAGTCGACGATCTTCTGGAAGCCCTCGCCGTCGTCCTCGACGATCGTGCCGGCCTCGCGGGCCTCGGCCTGAGCGACCTCGGTGATCTGCTGGCCGGCGCCGGCCCAGCCGACCTGGCCGGCGTCGAGGCCGAGATCCGACACGGTGACCTCGTCGACCGGCTTGGACTTGGCGGCCATGATGCCCTTGAAGGACGGGTACCGGGGCTCGACCACACCGGCGGTCACGGACACGACGGCGGGCAGGGGCACCTCGACGTCGTCGTAGCCCGCCTCGGTCTGGCGCTGCACCTTGGCGGTGGCGCCGTCGATGGCGATCGACTTGGCGAACGTGACCGACGGCAGGGAGAGGAGCTCTGCGATCTGCTCGGGCACCACGCCGGTGTAGCCGTCGGACGACTCGGTGGCGGTGAGGATGAGATCGGCCTCCCCAGCTCGGCCGATGGCCTTGGCCAGCACCTTGGACGTACCGAGGGCGTCGGAGCCCTTCAGCGCGTCGTCGGAGACGAGCACGGCCTTGGCGGCGCCCATGGCGAGCGCAGTGCGCAGGCCGCTGACCTCGCTGTTGGGGGCCATGGACACGAGGGTGACCTCGCCGCCGCCAGCCGCGTCCACGAGCTGCAGCGCCATCTCGACGCCGTAGCTGTCGGACTCGTCCAGGATCAGCTTCCCGTCACGCTTGAGGGTCTTGGTCTCGGGATCCAGCGCGCCCGGCTCCGCCGGGTCGGGGATCTGCTTCACGCACACGACGACGTTCATGCGCCGAAGTCTGCCCTGCCCCCGTTCGCCGTCACAAAATCCGCACCGAGCAGGCCGGGCACCTCGTCCGCCGTCGTCGGCCTCGAGAAGAGGAACCCCTGCACGAGCCGGCAGCCCAGCTCCTCGACCGTCTGCAGCTGCGACTCGGTCTCGACGCCCTCCGCGACCACGTCGGTCCCGGTCAGCTCGGCCAGGTGCATCACGCTCGAGATGATGGCGTGGTTGAACGGATCCCTCGCCGCGCTGATGACGAACGAGCGGTCGATCTTGATCACATCCGGGGCGATGTCGGTGAGGCGGCTCAGGCTGGAGTAGCCGGTCCCGAAGTCGTCGACGGCGAATCGGATCCCGAAGGACCGCAG
>JAPXRJ010000017.1:0-4150 GCA_033813615.1 Microthrixaceae bacterium
GGAGATGTGTATAAGAGACAGCGCCAAGTACTACGCGTCGACGCAGGTGATGGACGAGGCCCGCCACGTCGAGGTCTTTGCCAAGTACCTCGACACCAAGCTGAGCGGCTACTACCCGGTCAACGCCCACCTCAAGCTGCTGCTCGACGACATCGTGACCGACAGCCGCTGGGACATGACCTACCTGGGCATGCAGATCATGGTCGAGGGCCTGGCGCTGGCCGCCTTCGGCTTCATGCACCAGATGACCACCGAGCCCCTGCTCAAGAAGCTGCTGCGCTACGTGATGAGCGACGAGGCCCGCCACGTGGCCTTCGGCGTGCTGTCGCTGCAGGAGTACTACGCGGGCCTGTCCGACGCCGAGATCCTGGAGCGCCAGCAGTTCGCCTTCGAGGCCGCGGTGCGCATGCGCGACCGCTTCCTCCAGCAGGAGGTCTGGGAGCGGATGGGCGTCCCGGTCAAGGACGCCATCGAGGCCGTGATGCTCACGCCGACCCGTCAGATGTTCCAGATGATGCTGTTCTCCAAGATCGTTCCGAACTGCAAGAAGCTCGGCCTGCTCGACCGCAACGACAAGTGGCTGCGACATCGCTTCGAGGAGATCGGTGTCATCCAGTTCGAGGACTGGGTCGACACAGAGACCGAGCTGGAGACCTTCGCGCTGACCGACGCCGATCAGCGCTCTGCCTGACAGACGTTCTGCCCCCACAGACGCTCGGGCGGGCGGACGAACGGGACCCATCGCCGAGGCGTCGGGGGGCTCCAGTAGCCTGACTGCCGATGTCGGAGGACCTCGCGGCCACGCTGCTGCTCGAGTTGCGGCTGCGGGCCTTCGCGCCGACCGACGTGCTCGCCGCTGCCGCTGGGGTCAGCCCGACGGTGGTCGCATCGGCGTTGGGCGTCTACGAGAGCGAGCACTGGGTGCAGCGACGGGACGGCCGCGTCGTCGGCTGGTCGCTGACTGCCGCCGGTCGCCGCCACGGCCGGGACCTCCTGGTGTCGGAGCTTGCCGCTGCGGACGCGACCGATGCCGTCGCCGATGCCTACCTGGACTTCCTGCCGCTCAACGCAGAGCTCCTGTCGATCTGCACGGACTGGCAGGTGGTGGTCGTCGACGGCGAGCACACCCTGAACGACCACGGCGACGCCGCCCGAGACGTTGCAGTCATCGGCCGCCTGGGCCGGCTCCAACCCAAGGCGATCGCCATCACCGACGGGTTGGCGCGCCGTAGTCGCCGATTCAGCCGCTACGGTCCACGGCTGACCGAGTCCTACGACCACGTCGTCGCCGGCCGCACGGAGTGGCTCACAAGGGCCAGCGGCAGCTCGTACCACGGTGTGTGGTTCGAGCTGCACGAGCACCTGCTCACGGTGCTCGGCTACGAACGGCACCGCGAACCGGTGCCCGTCCACACCCCCACGAACGTTCCCACGCCAGGGGGAGGGTCGAACCACGACCCGGCTCCGGGCGACCCAAGAGACCCTCAAGATGGAGACAACCCATGACAGCGACCTTCGGACGCGTCATCACCGCCATGGTCACCCCGTTCGACGACCGTGGCGAGCTCGACCTCGACGCCGCGGTCGAGCTCGCCAGCTGGCTGGTCGAGAATGGCTCGGACGGCCTCGTGCTGTGCGGCACGACCGGCGAGAGCCCCACGCTGACCGAGTCCGAGGAGCTCGTGTTGTTCCGCACCGTGCGCGCCGCGGTCACGGTGCCGGTGATCGCCGGCACCGGTTCCAACTCGACGGCGACAGCGGTCGAGCACACCAGGCGAGCGAGCGAGCTCGGCGTCGACGCGATCCTGTCGGTCACGCCGTACTACAACCGACCTTCCCAGGCTGGCCTGATCGCCCACTTCCAAGCCGTCGCCGCGGCCACCGACCTGCCGGTGATCCTCTACGACATCCCCATCCGCACGGGACGCAAGATCGACACGACGACGTTGCTCGAGCTCGCGCAGGTACCGAACATCGTGGCGGTCAAGGACGCGGCCGGGGACCCCACCGAGACCGCCCGCCTGATCGCCACCGCGCCGTCGGGATTCGAGGTCTACAGCGGTGATGACGCGTTCACCCTGCCCCTCCTGGCCGTCGGCGCGGTCGGCGTCATCTCGGTGGCGTCGCACTGGGTCGGACGGCAGATGGGAGAGATGATCGACGCGTTCGACAAGGGTGACGTCGCCGCCGCTCGTCGCATCAACGCCGGGCTGCTCGCGTCCTACGACTACGAGAGCAGTCCCGACGCGGTGAACCCGGTGCCCACCAAGACGATGCTGCGGCTGCTGGGGCTCAAGGTCGGCGAGTGCCGAGCGCCGATGGGCCCGCCGCCCGACGACCTCGAGGAGCGCGCCCGCAAGGTGCTCGAGGGGCTCGCCTGATGGCGCCGCCGGTCAACATCACGTTCCTGGGGGGTCTGGGCGAGATCGGTCGCAACTGCGCGGCGCTCGAGCTCGAAGGGCAGATCCTGCTCATCGACTGCGGCCTCATGTTCCCCGACAACGACATGTTGGGCGTCGATCTGGTCCTGCCCGACTTCACCTGGCTGCTCGAGCGCTCCGACGACATCGTCGGCTGCATCGCCACCCACGGACACGAGGATCACGTCGGCGGTCTGTCGTACCTGTTGCGCGAGGCGAGCTTCCCGATCTTCGGCTCGCAGCTGACCCTCGGCCTCGCCCGTGGCCGCATCGAGGAGTCCGGTCTGCTCAGCCGCACCGAGCTGTGCGTCGCGGAAGACGGCGACACGTGGGAGATCGGCCCATTCGAGGTCGAGTTCATACCGACCACGCACTCCGTGCCCCAGGCGGTCGCCACCGCGTTCCACACACCGCAGGGCACGATCGTGCACTCCGGTGACTTCAAGATCGACCTGACGCCGGTCGACGGTCGGCTCACCAACCTGTCGCGACTCGGTGCGCTCGCAGACGGCGAGGGCGTTCGGCTGCTCCTCGCCGACTCCACCAACGCCGATCAACGCGGTCATTCGCGGTCGGAGTCGGAGGTCGGCAGGGTCCTGCACCAGATCATGTACGAGCAGCGCGGCCGACGGGTGATCGTCGCCTGCTTCGCCAGCCACATCCACCGCATCCAGCAGCTCGCGAACGCTGCGGTCGACTCCGGTCGGGTGATCGCTCCGCTCGGACGTTCGATGCGTCGCAACATCTCGATGGCCCGGGAGATGGGCCTGTTGCACATCCCCGACGCAGCGCTCATCGACGTCGAGGAGGTGGATCGCCACCAGCCCGGCAAGGTGCTCGTGCTCTGCACCGGGTCGCAGGGCGAACCGATGTCGGCGTTGACCTTGCTGGCCGGCCAGGAGAACCGCTGGTTGAAGCTGCACCCCGACGACACCGTCATCCTGTCGAGCCACCCGATCCCCGGCAACGAGCACGCGGTCACCAAGGTGATCGACAACCTGTTCCGCCAAGGCGTCGAGGTCATCCACTCGGGTGTCTCCGACGTGCACGCCACCGGGCACGCCAAGGCCGAGGAGCTCAAGCTCTACCAGTCGATCCTCAAGCCGGAGTGGTTCGTCCCGGTCCACGGTGAGTACCACCACCTGGTCGCCCACGCCCGGCTGGCCGAGCTGATGGGCACGCCGCACGACCGCATCGTGGTGGCCGAGGACGGCGATCGACTGGTGCTCGACGACGACGGGCTGCGGGAGGTCGGTCGCGTGCCGGCCGACTACATCTACGTCCACGGGACCGTCGGCGACATCGGCACGGGGGTGCTCGCCGATCGTCGCATCCTCGCTGACGAGGGCGTTGTCTCAGCGATCGTGTGCGTCGACCGTGATCGCAAGAAGATCGTCGCCGGCCCTCAGATCACGACCAGGGGCTGGGTCCACGAGGCCGAGTCGGGCGATCTGCTCGGCGACCTCGCCGAGCGGGTCCGCAACGCCGTGCAGAGCGGACTCGACGAGGGCGCCGAACGACCTCGCCTGGAGAAGCTGGTTCGGAAGGCCGCCGGAAGCTTCGTGTCGGACCGGACTCGGCGCCGTCCCATGGTCGTGCCTGTGGTGCTGGAGTCGTAGCGGTCGGGGTCGGGCGTCAGCGACGGATGTCACTGCGCCAGGAAGTGCTTGCTGACGCGAGCGCGGAGCAGACTGACCGATCGGGACGGGGCGCGTCGATCCGACGCGCCC
>JAPXRJ010000017.1:4160-27964 GCA_033813615.1 Microthrixaceae bacterium
CGCGCCCTTCCGTGACGGCTGACCAAAACGGGGGTGCCAGTGTTCGGACGACTCGGTGCATGGTGCTGTCGACGGCGTTGGGTCGTGCTCGTCACGTGGATCCTGGTGATCGTGGTCGGCGGTGCGCTGAGCGGCACGCTCGGCAGCGCGTTCAAGTCGGAGTTCAACCTTCCCGACGTCGAGTCCAAGCACGGGATGGACATCCTGGAGCGCCACTTCGACGGGCTGGGTGCCGGCGCTCCCGGCTCGATCGTGTTCCAGTCCTCGGACGGCTTCGACGACGCGGAGAAGGCTGAGCTGCAGGCGTTCCTCGACGAGGTGGAGGGCATCGACGGCGCCATCGTGCAGAGCCCGTTCTCTCCGACCGGCGCCGCGCAGATCTCCGCCGAGGACGGCGTGGCCGGCACGATCGCGTTCGCGACCCTCGAGGTGCCCGGCGAGCTCGACCAGGAGGCGGCCGAGGAGTTCGCCAAGGATGTGCGCGCGGTCGAACCCGACATCGACGGCGTGCGCATCGAGTACGGCGGCCAGATGTTCGCGTCCTTCGAGCCGCCCGACTCCGAGCTGCTCGGCCTGGCGTTCGCGATCGTCATCCTGATCGTGGCGTTCGGCTCCGTCCTCGCCATGGGCCTCCCCATCGGCGTGGCGCTGGGTGGCATCGGCGTCGGCGCGATCCTGCTCGGGATCCTGTCGAACGTCGTGTCGATGCCCGACTTCGCCACCACGCTCGGCGTGATGATCGGTCTCGGCGTCGGGATCGACTACGCGCTGTTCATCGTCACCCGCTACAGGGAGCAGCTCCACCTCGGCCACACGGTCGACGAGTCGATCGCGATCGCCATCGACACGTCCGGCCGGGCCGTCACGTTCGCCGGGCTGACCGTGGTGATCTCCCTGCTCGGCATGCTCCTGATGGGTGTGAGCTTCGTGCAGGGTCTGGGCATCGGCGCCGCGACGGTCGTCGCCGTCACGATGGTCGCGTCGCTCACGCTGCTCCCGGCGCTGCTCGGATTCGCCGGCGAACGGGTCGAGAGGACCCGCTGGCGTGGGCTCATCGCCGCCGGACTCGTCGCCCTTGCACTGCTCGGCGCCGGTCTCAAGATCCAACCGCTGGCCGCCGGGGCGGCGCTGGCGGCGGTGGTCGTGCTGATCGTCGGGTTCTTCCCCACGCCCCTCAAGCGCGAGGTCCCCCGCCGGGAGCCCAAGCCGCTGCGGGAGACCACCTCGTACAAGTGGTCGCGAATCGTCCAGGCGCACCCCTGGTCGATGTCGATCGGTGCGACCGCCTTCCTGGTGGTGCTCATGGTCCCGACGTTCAGCATGCGCCTGGGCTTCCCCGACGAGAGCAACGATCCGGTCGGCACCACCACCCGGTCCGCCTACGAGCTCATCGCCGAGGGGTTCGGTCCCGGCTACAACGGCAGGCTGATGCTCGTCGCCGAGGTGCCCGAAGGAACCTCGTTCGAGGCGCTGGCGCCGATCACCCAAGCGATCGCCGACTCACCGGGCGTGTCCTTCGCGTCGCCCGCGATCCCCAACGATCCAGCCGACCCGACAGCTGCCCTCTGGTTCGTGGTGCCGACCACGTCCCCGCAGGACGAGGCGACGACCGAGCTCGTCCACCACCTGCGAAACGACGTGCTGCCTGCCGCTGCGGAGGGGACCGGCGTCGACGTGTTGGTCTCGGGCTTCGTGGCAGTCACGGTGGACTTCACGGCGTTCCTCTCCGACCGGCTCCTCCTGTTCTTCGTCGCCGTGCTCACCCTGAGCTTCGTCCTGCTCATGATCGTGTTCCGGTCGCTGCTGGTGCCGGTCAAGGCCGTGATCATGAACCTGCTGTCCATCGGTGCCGCTTACGGCGTGCTCGTCGCGATCTTCCAGTGGGGCTGGGCCAAGGACCTGTTCGGGATCGAGCCCGCTCCGATCGAACCGTTCATGCCGATGATGCTCTTCGCGATCGTGTTCGGATTGTCGATGGACTACGAGGTGTTCCTGCTGTCTCGCATCCGCGAGGAGTGGGTGCGCACCGGTGACGCCAAGGAGTCCGTGGCCGACGGGTTGGCGGCGACCGCCCGGGTGATCTCGGCCGCGGCGGCGATCATGGTGTTCGTGTTTGGGAGCTTCATGGGCGAAGGCGTCCGGACGATCAAGCTGTTCGGCTTCGGCTTGGCGCTCGCCGTGCTCCTCGACGCGACGGTGGTCAGGATGCTGCTCGTGCCCGCCACGATGGAGCTGCTCGGCGACCGCAACTGGTGGTTGCCCCGTTGGCTCGACAAGATCCTGCCCAGCGTCAACATCGAAGGCACGATCGAGCACACGAACCCGGGCGAGGACGACCCGTCGGGTCCGGGGGATCAGGATCAGGAGCTCGAACCGATCGGCTGACGACCGACCGGTCCGCACCCGCTGACCGGCAGGCTCCGCCGCAGTGCTGTTGTGCCAGGCTCCGCCGCAGTGCTGTTGTGCAGGCTCCGCCGCAGTGTCCGGCACCCTGAGTAGCGTGGTGAGCACTGTGGCGAGCAAGCAGAGCACCGCGTCCCGGCGGACCAGCACATCGAAGCGATCGAGCGGCGCACGTCGCGGCTCATCCAAGAGCTCGACCGGCTCGCGCGGCCGGTCCTCGACCAGATCGTCCCCGGGCTCCGGGGCGTCTCGCTCCTCCGCGTCGCGCCGACAGGAGCGTCGCGGGTTCGGCGTCGTCTTCGACGGCCACGGCCACGACCTCGCGGGCCTCGCCCTGGTGCTGATCGGCATCGTGGCGGCCATCGGCGTCTACACCGGATCCGCCGGTGTGCTCGGCGCCGGCCTGGCCGCCATCGCCGCTGGGTCCTTCGGGCGTCTCGACGTCCTCCTGCCGCCGGTCCTGATCGCAGCCGGGGTGCTGGTGATCGTCGGGCCCCGACGCACGGAGTTGGATCTCACGCGGGACCACCGCGAGGTGGCACCCGACGAGTACGACGGAACCGTCGACCCGCACGACCGTCGCGTCATCAGCGCCCGTCGCATCGTCGGTACGGTGCTCGCGCTCCTCACCGGGCTCGGCCTGCTCCACGTCGCGTTCGGTCAGGAAGCGGACGTCGCCACCGACGGACTCGACGCCTACTCGGGAGCCGGCGGCCTCGTCGGTGCCGGCACCGGCGGGATCTTCGAGCGGTTCATCGGCCGCTGGGGCGCGTTGGCGGCGCTGGTCGTGCTGGGCGTCCTGTCAGCCAGCCTCCTGACCGGCCGACCGTTGCGCATCGTCGCGCACGACGTGGCCCGCGGAGCGGCGCCGCTGTGGCGACGTGTCGTCACCTGGGTGTCGGACCTGTTCCGCGTCGGCCCGCCGCTGGCCGAGGACGCTGCGACGACGACCGACGGGCCAGCCGCCACCGTCCTCTACGACCAGGACGTCGACGCGCCGCCCAAGCCCAAGCGGAGCCGGTCCAAGAAGCCCGCTGCTCCCGATGTGTTCGTCGCCGACACCGCGTCGGCGACCGACCCCACACAGCTCGAGATCGAGCTGCCACCTGGCGTCGCCGGCTCCGTCTGGAAGCTGCCGCCGGTCAAGCTGCTGTCGCTCTCCGGGCGTCGTGACGTCGACACGAAGGCCGTCGCGGCGCGTGGCGACGTGTTGGTCTCGGCGCTGGCCGAGCACGGCGTGCAGACCCGCATCGTCGGCATGACCGTCGGTCCGACCGTCACCCGCTTCGAGCTCGAGCTCGGCACCGGCGTCAAGGTCGCCCGGGTCACGTCGCTGCACAAGGACATCGCGTATGCCATGGCGTCGCCCGACGTCCGGATCCTGGCACCGATCCCCGGTCGTCAGGCGATCGGTGTGGAGGTGCCGAACGCGGATCGGGTGGTCGTCAACCTGGGCGACGTCCTGACCTCCGAAGAGGCCCGCAACGCCGTGCACCCGCTGCAGGTCGGCGTCGGCCGAGACATCGACGGCCGAGCCAAGCTCATGAACCTGGCGACGATGCCGCACCTGTTGATCGCCGGACAGACCGGTGCGGGCAAGTCGAGCTGCATCAACTCGATCATCACGTCGGTGATGATGCGGGCCACCCCGGAGCAGGTCCGGATGATCCTGATCGACCCCAAGCGGGTCGAGCTCACGCAGTACAACCGCATCCCGCACCTGCTGACCCAGGTGGTGGCCAACCCCAAGAAGGCCGCCAACGCCCTCAACTGGGCGGTCAAGGAGATGGAGCGCCGCTACGACCTGCTCTCCGAGGTCGGCGTGCGCGACATCACCGGCTACAACGCCAAGTTCGACAAGGGCGAGCTCCAGCCCGAACCGGGCGAGGAGCGCACGTTCGAGCGCCTCCCGTTCATCCTGATCGTCGTCGACGAGCTCGCCGACCTCATGATGGTGGCGCCTCGGGACGTGGAGGAGTCGATCTGCCGAATCGCGCAGATGGCCAGAGCGGTGGGCCTTCACCTGGTCATCGCCACCCAGCGACCCTCGGTGAACGTGATCACCGGTGTGATCAAGGCCAACGTGCCGGCGCGGCTCGCGTTCGCCGTCGCGTCGGCCACCGACTCCAAGGTGATCCTCGACCAGGGTGGCGCTGAGCGCCTCGTCGGTCGGGGCGACATGCTCCTGCTCGAAGGCGGCTCCAGCGCACCCGAGCGGATCCAGGGGGCGTGGGTCGAGGAGTCCGAGGTGCACTCGATCGTCTCGTCCTGGCGACGTCAGGCACCTGATGTCGAGGCGCAGTACGTCTCCGACGTGCAGGGCGGCGACGACACCGGCGGCTCGGGCGGCGGCGGGATCTCCGGTGGCTCCGACGACGACGAGCTGCTCATGCAGTCGATGGAGCTCGTCGTGCGGAGCCAGATGGGCTCCACGTCGATGCTGCAGCGCAAGCTCAAGGTCGGCTTCGCCCGTGCCGGTCGCTTGATGGACCTGCTCGAGGAGCGCGGGGTGGTCGGCCCGTCCGAGGGGTCGAAGGCACGTGAGGTCCTGATCACCCCAGAAGAGCTCGACAACATGATCGAGTCGGGCGAGATCTGACTCCAGGTCGACCGGAGCGGGTGCTGACCCCTCCGGACACCAGCCGATGGACGCCGACGAGGTCGCAGAAGCGGTCCTGCAGGTGGCGGAGCGGGTGCCAACCGGTCGGGCCACGACCTTCGGAGCGATCGCCGACGCCGTCGGAACGGGTCCCCGGCAGGTCGGCGCGGTCATGTCCCGTGATGGCGGCGCGGTGCCGTGGTGGCGCGTCGTGCGCGCTGACGGTTCGCTGCCCGCCCACCTCAACATCGAGGCATCACGTCGCTACTCGGAGGAGGGCACGCCCATGCGGGCGTCGGGACGTGTGGATCTCGCCGCGGCATTCTGGGAGCCCTGAGCCGATGATCGCCGTCCGCTCCGCCGGTCGGCGTCGCAGCACGCGACACCCAGCACGACAGCAGACACAGCACGACAGCAGACCCAGAACGACAGCAGGCACAGCACGACCCCGGAGGAGCACATGCCATCCAAGGACTACGTGACCGACGGCGTCACGGTGCACTGGCGTTCCGCTCGTTGCATCCACTCGCGCAACTGCGTGCACGGCCTGCCGGAGGTCTTCGACCTCGACGTCCGACCATGGGTGCGCGTCGAGCGTGCCGACGCCGACGCGATCGCTGACGCCGTCGACCGCTGTCCGAGCCGAGCGCTCACCTACACCCGGACCGACGGCGCGTCCGGCGGCTCGAACGCAGCCCGACCGGATGAGGACGCGGCGTCCTCGGTTGGCGCGGAGGTACAGGTCAACGTGCGAGCGAACGGTCCGTTGGCCATCGTCGGTGCCGTCGAGGTCGTCGATGCCGACGGCGCCGTGCTGTCGAGCGAGGATCGGACGTTCCTCTGCCGCTGCGGCGGGTCCGGCAACAAGCCGTTCTGCGACGGCACCCACAAGCGGGTCGGCTTCGTCGGCTGACGCAGCGGTACGGTACGACCTGATTCACGACCCGGGTCGGGCCGGGCGACACAGGGGGGTGCCGACATGGGGGAGGCGACGGTCATCGCCACCGAGTGGACGACGCTCGCGGCGGGCCTGCGGTTCCCCGAGGGGCCGGTCGCGATGGACGACGGGTCGGTGCTCGTGGTGGAGATCGCTCGGGGGACGCTCAGCCGCGTCACGCCCGACGGTGCCGTCGAGGCGCTCGCCGAGTGCGGGGATGGACCCAACGGAGCCGCGATCGGTCCGGACGGCGCGATCTGGATCACCGACAACGGCGGGTGCTTCACCTACGTCGACCTGGGCGGGGTGCTCATCCCGGGCCCCGTGCCGCCGGAGTGGACCGGCGGATCGATCCAGAAGGTCGATCTGGCGACGGGTTCGGTCGAGACGATCTACACCGAGTGCGACGGCCGCCCTCTGCGGGCGCCGAACGACCTGGTCTTCGACGCTCACGGCGGGTTCTGGTTCACCGATCACGGCGTCCGGCTGCAGCGCACGAGCGACCGGACCGGCGTCTTCTACGCGACAGCCGACGGCGAGTCGATCCGGGAGGTGCTCTTCCCGCTCGACGCGCCGAACGGCATCGGTCTGTCGCCGTCGGGCGACCGGCTCTTCGTGGCCGAGACCCACACCGGTCGTGTCTGGTCGTGGGAGGTTCCCGAGCCCGGCGTCGCCGTCGGCGGGGGTCTGCTCGAGCCCCACGGCGACCTGCTCGCCGGGCTTGCGGGACTGCAGCTGCTGGACTCCCTCGCCGTCGACGGCGAGGGGTGGGTGTGCGTCGGAACCCTGGTCAACGGGGGCATCACCGCGATCTCGCCGGACGGCTCTCAGGTCGAGCACCATCCGATCGACGACCTGCTCGTCACCAACATCTGCTTCGGCGGCCCTGACCTGCGCACCGCGTTCGTGACGGCGTCGGGCACGGGCCGTCTGCTCGCTGCCGAGTGGCCACGTCCGGGACTCCGCCTCGCCAACCGGTAGTCGCCCCTCCCCGGGGGCCGTCACGGAGGGCGCCCGCCGTCGCCGGTACCCTGAGCGAGTGCCACGCACGTACTGGGTCGAGACGCTCGGCTGCCCCAAGAACCAGGTCGACTCCGACAAGTTGACCGGCACCATGGCAGCCGATGGTCTGGTTCCGGCCGCATCGGTGGAGGATGCGGACCTGGTGGTGGTGAACACGTGTGCGTTCATCGAGGAGGCCCGTGAGGAGAGCGTCGCCACCATCCTGGCGCTCGAGGAGCACAAGGCCGAGGGTGCCGAGCTCGTCGTGACCGGCTGCATGGCGGAGCGCTACGGCGACCAGCTCGCGGCCGCCCTCCCCGAGGTGGACGCGGTGGCCGGCTTCGGTGTGCCGGTCACGTTGGGGCGTCGGGTGGATCGAACCGCGCCGGTCGGCGCGACGGAGTGGCCCGCTCGGATCGGGGCAGCGACGTCGGTGCCGACGCTCGACCTCCTCAACCTGCCGCGCCCCCGCTCCGAACGGCCATGGGCGTATGTGAAGGTCGCCGAGGGCTGCGACAAGGCGTGCGGCTTCTGCGCCATCCCCACCTTCCGCGGTCCACAGCGGTCCCGCACGCTCGACTCGGTCCTGGAGGAGGTGCGGGCGTTGCAGGTGCGCGAGGTGGTGCTCGTCGCCCAGGACCTGGCCGCATACGGCCGTGACCGCACCGGCGACGGCCGAATCGATGCGCCGTCGGGCACCACGCCGATCGCCGAGCTCGTTCGGGCCGTGGCCGACGAGGTCGATCGGGTCCGGCTCCTCTACCTCTACCCGTCGGAGCTGACCGACGAGCTGGTCGAGCTGATCGCGACCGGGCCCGTCCCGTACTTCGACCTGTCCCTGCAGCACGTCTCGGCTCCCCTCGTGCGGCGCATGCGTCGCTGGGGTGACGGCGAGCGGTTCCTCGCCCGGATCGAGTCCGTGCGATCGCTGCGACCCGACGCCGCGTTCCGATCCAACTTCATCGTCGGCTACCCGGGCGAGACCGAGGAGGACCACGACCGCCTGCTCGACTTCGTCGACGCCGCGCAGCTGGACTGGTGCGGGTTCTTCTCCTACTCCGACGAGGAGGGCACCTACGCCTCGGGCCTGGGCGACCTCGTCGACGCGGCGTTGGTCGACGACCGGCTGGCGGAGCTGCGTGAGCTGCAGGACGCCATCACCGCCGCTCGTCGGGACGCGCTGGTGGGGGAGCGGACCGTGGTGCTCGTCGACGAGCCGGGCGTCGCCCGCTCCCACCGGGAGGCACCGGAGATCGATGGCATCGTCGAGGTGCCCGACGACATGGAGGTCGGTGCGCTCCACCTGGTGGAGGTCGTCGCCGCTGCGGGTCCAGACCTCACCGCGGTGCCCGTCGCGACGCCAGGGGTCGACGACGGCACGGCGGCAGAGGTCGTCGCGTCGTGACCGATCAGCGGACCGTCACCTTCGGGCCGAGCGCGCTGATGACGCCGGCGAACGCGATCACCGCCGTGCGCCTCCTGCTGGCACCGGTCGCGTTCTGGCTGATCTACCGGGACCAGTCGGGCTGGTTCCTGTTCGTGCTCTGGGTCGGGATCACAGCGTCCGACAGCCTCGACGGGTACCTCGCCCGGCGTCAGGGGACGACCCGCTCCGGAGCGTTCCTCGACCCGCTGGCCGACAAGGTGCTCGCCCTCGGCGGTCTGTGGGCGATGGTGCTCGCCGGCCGGTTCCTCTGGGTGCCGGTCGTGCTGATCACGTTGCGGGAGGCCCTGATCTCGGGCTTCCGCAGCTTCTGGGGCCGTCGGGGACTGGCGGTGCCGGCGTCGAACGTCGCCAAGTTCAAGACGTTCCTGCAGTTCAGCGCCGTCAGCCTGGTCGTGTGGCCGTGGACGACGGATGTCACGTGGATGGCCGACGTGGTGCTGTGGCTCGCCGTCGCCGTCGCGTGGATCAGTGCGGCGCAGTACGTCTCGGCTGGCTCGCGGGCCACCACGACGATGGCCCGCGACTGATCGGGCCGCCCGTGCCGGCGAGTAGCTTGCCGGCCATGCGCGTAGAGGTGGTCGCCGTCGGCACGGAGCTGCTGCTCGGTCAGATCGTGGACTCGAACTCCGCCTGGATCGGCGAGCAGCTCGCCCTCCACGGGCTCGACTCGTACTTCCAGACCAAGGTGGGCGACAACCTCGGCCGGATCGTGGAGGTGATCGAGCTCGCGCTGTCGCGGAGCGACGCGGTGATCTGCACCGGCGGTCTCGGTCCCACCCAGGACGACCTGACCCGCGAGGCGATCGCCGTGGTGATGGGGGTCCCGCTCGAGGAGTCCGAGGAGGCGGCCGAGCGGATCATCGCCATGTTCGGCGGTCGGGGTCGGCGCATGCCGATGAACAACCTGCGTCAGGCCATGAAGCCCGTGGGTGCCGAGTTCATCGCCCAGCAGCCGGGCACAGCGCCCGGTCTGGTGTGCCCGTTGCGACGTCCGGATCGCGAGAGCGGCGAGCCTGTCGACAAGGTGATCTACGCGGTGCCCGGAGTGCCGTGGGAGATGCAGGAGATGGTGTCGGGAACCGTCCTCGGCGACCTGCAACGTCGCGCCGGCATCACCTCGGTCATCTCGAGCCGGACGCTGCGCACGTGGGGCGAGTCGGAGTCGGGACTCGCCGAGGTCCTCGCGTCGCGCATGGACGAGCTCGACCGCCTGTCGAGCTCCGGTGATGCGGCCGCCACGATCGCGTTCCTGGCGTCGGGCGTGGAGGGCCTGAAGGTCCGCCTCACCGCCAAGGCCGACACGGCCCACGACGTGACCGAGATCCTCCGGGCCGAGGAGGAGGTGGTGCGCGGGATCCTGGGCGGCGTCGTGTTCGGCGTCGACGACGACACGATGGAGTCCGTCGTGCTCGCCCTGCTCCGGGAGCGTGGCCTGTCCCTCGGGGCGGCCGAGTCGTTGACGGGCGGGATGGTCGGTTCGCGGATCTGCGACGTGGCCGGGGCGAGCGACGTGTTCCGGGGCTCGGTCGTCTCGTACGCGTCGGACGTGAAGCACGACGTCCTCGGCGTGGCCGAGGGTCCGGTCGTCACCGAGGACGCGGCCCGGGCCATGGCCCTCGGCGCCCGTCGGGTGCTGGGCGCCGACGTGGGGATCGCGGCCACCGGCGTCGCCGGTCCCGACGCCCAGGAGGGCCGCAGACCGGGGACCGTGTGCCTGGCGATCGCGATCGGCGCAGCGGGTAGCGGAGCGGCGGGCGAGGAGCCCGATCTGGTCGAGTCGGTCGAGGTGGCGCTGCCGGGCCGTCGGCGTCAGGTGCGCGAGCTCAGCGTGATCTCGCTCCTCGCGCTCCTCCGCCGCCACCTCCTCGCCCCACCCGGGCCATAGGGGTGCTCAGCGACATCCCTCGTCGCGATCGCGCTCCGGAGATCAGCTGGGTTCCACAGATCTGGCACAAATGCTTGAGTCGAACACTCGTTCGTAACTACAGTCCCGTGGTGCCGGGCAGGGGAGTGTCAGACCCCCTCGGTACGGTCAGCGCACCAACTGATCGGCGCCGTGCAGCGATCCCGACAGGCCTGAACCGACCGCAGGTGCTCCCGCACCGGTGAGCGGTCCGGGTCCGAGGGGAACGGCCCCCGAACCCACCACCCGGCGGCCCCCGCCGAGCATCGAAGGGAACAGGAACGTGGAGCGAGAGAAGGCACTCGAGATGGCGCTCAGCCAGATCGAGAAGCAGTACGGCAAGGGCTCGGTCATGAAGATGAGCGACAAGGGCTCGATGGCCGTGGAGTCCGTCCCCACGGGCGCTCTGGCCTTGGACGTGGCGCTCGGCATCGGGGGCCTGCCCCGGGGTCGTGTCGTCGAGATCTACGGCCCGGAGTCCTCGGGCAAGTCCACTCTGGCCATGCACGTGGTGGCCGAGGCGCAGCGCAACGGCGGCATCTGCGCCTACGTCGACGCCGAGCACGCCATGGACCCGGTGTACGCGGCCAAGATCGGCGTCGACGTCGACGAACTGCTGATCTCCCAACCCGACACGGGTGAGCAGGCGCTCGAGATCACCGACATGCTCGTGCGCTCCGGTGCCATCGACGTGCTGGTGATCGACTCCGTCGCCGCGCTGACGCCCCGGGCAGAGATCGAAGGCGAGATGGGCGACAGCCACGTCGGCCTGCAGGCCCGGCTCATGTCCCAGGCGCTGCGAAAGCTGACGGCCAACCTGAACAAGACGCAGACCATCTGCATCTTCATCAACCAGCTCCGAGAGAAGATCGGTGTCATGTTCGGGTCGCCGGAGACGACCCCGGGTGGTCGGGCGCTGAAGTTCTACTCGTCGGTCCGCCTCGACATCCGCCGCATCGAAGCCATCAAGGACGGCGTGGAGGTCGTCGGCAACCGGACGCGGGTGAAGGTGGTCAAGAACAAGGTGGCCCCGCCGTTCCGCCAGGCCGAGTTCGACATCATGTACGGACAGGGCATCAGCCGGGAGGGTTCGCTGCTCGACATCGGCGTCGAGCACGACATCGTCAAGAAGTCGGGTGCTTGGTACACCTACGAGGGCGAGCAGCTCGGCCAGGGCCGAGAGAACGCCAAGTCCTTCCTCACCGAGCACCCCGAGGTCATGGTGGATATCCAGGATCGCGTGCTCCGTGCCGTCGGCATCGGGCAGGGCGAGTCGGAGGGGTCGATCAACCTCTCCGATGACGTGGTCGATCCCGACGATCTCCCCATCTCCCTGGATTGATCAGCCGGTCCCGGTCTCACGCCGCTCTCGGGTGGGCCGGGTCCCCGGGCTGATCCTCGAACCGATCCGGTCGGCGGCGCCCCCTTCCCCGGGGCGCCGTGCCGGAACGCGCACGAGTCCCCCAGGAACGACGTGACCCGCCGCGTGCCCGCTCCCCAGGACGGTGCACGCGGCGGGTTCGTCGCGTCGCAGCCCAGATAGGACGCCAGCGTGGTCAACAGCGGACCGATGGGCTCGGACCTTGGGCACGAGCGACAGGTGGTTGGTCTGCGGTGCCCAAGTTCGTCGGTGGGGCCAGCAGGGGCTGGGAGGCGCGTCCTCGCCGCGGCTCGGACGATCCGACGGTTCCGACTTCGGTGCGATCTTCCAGCGGCCGTACGCTAGCGATGTGACCAAGCGCTACCTGGTGCGCACCTTCGGGTGCCAGATGAACGAACACGACTCGGAGCGCCTTGCCGGACTGCTGGAAGCAGACGGGTACGTTCCTGCGACCGACGTCGATGACGCGGACGTGGTCGTGCTCAACACGTGCTGCATCAGGGAGAACGCCGACAACAAGCTGTACGGGACGCTCGGTCACCTCAAGTCGGTGAAGGACCGCCGGCCCGACGTGGAGATCGTGGTCGCGGGCTGCCTCTCACAGAAGGACGGCGACCTCGTCGCTCAGAAGGCCCCGTACGTGGACGTGGTGCTCGGCACCCACAACGTGCACCGCGCCGTGGAGCTGCTGCACGAGCACCAGTCAACGGGGGATTCCGTCACCGAGATCCTGTCCGAGACCGTTGCGGAGGACCACGAGCTGTTCCCCTCCGCGTTGCCGGTCGTGCGTGAGTCCGGCCACTCGGCGTGGGTCACCATCCAGATCGGCTGCGACAACAGCTGCGCGTTCTGCATCGTGCCGTCCGTGCGTGGGCCCGAGATCAGCCGTGCGTTCGGCGACGTCCTGGCCGAGGTCGAACGTGCTGCGGCTGACGGCGTCACCCAGGTGACGCTGCTCGGCCAGAACGTGAACTCCTACGGGCGTGACCTGACGCTGCGACTCAGGCAGCACCCCGACAGCGAGGCGCCCGTGCAGCTCGACGCGGCGCACCTGGTCGGCGACGCCTGGGTCGACTCGGGCACGTTCCGGGCTCGGCCGCTGTTCGCCGACCTCCTCCGAGCGGTGGGCGACGTGGACGGCATCCGCCGGGTCCGCTACACGAGCCCGCACCCCAAGGACCTCCGCCCGGAGACCATCGAGGCAATGGCCGAGGTCGACAACGTGTGCGAGCACCTGCACCTGCCGCTGCAGTCGGGCAGCGACGCGGTCCTGGCGGCGATGCACCGTGGCTACACCGCCGATCGCTATCTGGAGCGGCTCACCACGGCCCGTGACCGCATTGCCGACCTTGCGGTCACCACCGACATCATCGTCGGCTTCCCCGGCGAGACCGAGGACGACTTCGCCGCCACCCTCGAAGTGGCAGCCGAGGCCCGCTACGACAACGCGTTCACGTTCGTGTACTCGTCGCGGCCCGGCACCGAGGCCGCCGACCTGCCTGGTGCGGTGCCCCACGATGTCGCTGTCGAGCGCATGAGCCGACTGCGCACCGTGGTGGAGCGCACGTCCCGGCTCGGCCACGAGGCCCGTGTCGGAAGCGTCGAAGAGGTCATGGTCGAAGGTCCCAGCCGTCGCGACCCTTCCCGTCTCAGCGGCCGCACCCGCCACAATCGACTCGTCCACTTCCCGGCGCCGCGACCGCTTCGCCCCGGCACGTACGCGGAGGTGCTCGTCACCGGGGCGTCGACCACCAACCTCGTCGGCGAGCTCGTCGACGTCGTGGCCGAGCCGACGCACCGTCGCCGCATCCCGGTCAGCGTCGGATGACCGACGAGCCGACGCCGACGCGAGGAGCGTCGGCGTTGGAAGTCGATCGCATCCCACCGGATCCCGCCGCGCTGATCCCAGCGCTCGCTGCGGCACTCGCAGCGGTGCACCTGAGCGAGGGCGTGGAGCGTGCTGCCGAAGCTGACCGGTGCAGCGCCGTGCGGCGCACGTTCGACCATGCGTCGGCCGCTCGCTCGGTCGCCGCTCGGATCGTTGCCGGCTGGAACCCTCCGGAGGGATCGCCGTACCAGCGGGCGGGTGCCGACGCGCTCGGTGCGGCGGTGGCGTCGCTCGCCGTCGAGGTCGCTCGGCGCGCCGGCGGTGACGTCCTCACCACCACCATCGGCGACGCCACGTTCGCCAACCTCGTGTCGCCGATGCCTTTGGTGGAGGGGGAGCTCGCCACCGCGGTGAACCTGACGTTCCGCCGCTCGCCGATGCATCCGACAGAACCGCCCCGGTTCGCGTCGTGGGCGGATGCCGCCCGCAGCGACACCTACCGTGACCTCTCGGTGGCCATGGCCGACGTCGTCACCACGTTCGGGCCCGGCGCCGTCCTCGGCTTCATCGAGGCCTACGTGACGGCCAACCCGGGGGTCGAACCGGTGGATCCGATCCGACTGGACTGGTGGTCGATGGTGACCGCGGTCCTGGGCGCCGCACCCTCTTCATCGGCGGGATCCGCGTCGTCGGACCGCCGGTGAACCAGCACGCCCGACGCCCACCCGGGCGTCACCTGGTGCTCGTCGGACCGACGGCGTCGGGCAAGTCGGCGGTGGCGATCGAGCTGGCCCGGCAACGCAGAGCGGCAGGACGCCTGACAGAGGTCATCAGCTGTGACTCCATGGCGGTGTACCGGGGGATGGACGTGGGCACTGCCACACCGACCCTCGGCGAGCGCAGGGGCGTGCCGCACCACCTCCTCGACGTGGTGGAGCCGTCCGAGGAGTTCTCCGTCCAGCGCTTCGCCTCGCTCGTCGCCGACACGCTCGACGACATCGAGTCCCGCGGCGGAGCGGCCGTGCTGGTGGGTGGGACAGGTCTGTACGCGCAGGCGGTGGTCGACGGGTTCGACCTCCCACCGCAGTTCCCCGAGGTCGCAGCGAGCCTCGGTGAGCTCAGCTCCGACGATCTCACCACTCGCCTTTCCGAGCTCGACCCGATCGCCGCCTCACGCGTGCCACCCGGCAACCGACGCCGGCTGATCCGTGCTCTGGAGGTCACGATCGGCTCGGGTCGACCGTTCTCCTCGTTCGGCCCCGGCCTCGACGCCTATCCGGCCACGCCGTTCGTGCTCACCGGACTCACGTTGCCCCGCGACGTGATGGCCGAGCGCATCGTCGAGCGATACGCGCGCCAGATGCGCGACGGCTTCCTGGAGGAGGTCCGAGCGCTCCTGCACCGTCCCGACGGCTGGTCCCGCACCGCAGCGGCCGCGCTCGGCTACCGCGAGCTGGCGGCACACCTGCGCGGCGAGGCCGATCTCGACGAGTCCGTGGCGTCGGCTGTGCAGCGCACGCGTCGCTTCGCCGTGCGGCAGGAGCGATGGTTCCGCCGTGATCCTCGGATCCGGTGGTTCGAGGCGGTGAGCTCCAGCGGTGCGATGGTGCCGACCTCGGAGTTGGCTGCCGTGGTGGATGAGCACTGGGACGGCGCTGGTCGGTCGATCCGACCGCTCGACCGGGCGCCGAGTGGACCGGAAGTCGATCTCGATGTCGGTGGTGCCACCACTACCGTGGAGTGATCGTGCTGCGAATGACCAAGCTCCACGGCCTCGGGAACGACTTCCTGGTCGCGCTCGCCCAGCAGAACCCCGGCCTGACCCCGTCACCCGACGTCGCCCGCGCCCTGTGTGCACGCCACACCGGGGTCGGCGCGGACGGGCTCATCTACGCGCTGGCCCCGGGTGGTGACGACGCGGACGTCCACATGGTGCTGCTCAACGCGGACGGCTCAGAAGCGGAGATCTCCGGCAACGGGATCCGATGCCTCGCTCAGGCGGTGCTGCGCGAGCAGGGCCGTGGCGAGGGTGACGTGCTGGTGGAGACCGTCGGCGGGCTTCGCCACCTGCGCACCGTGAAGGGCGATGTCGATGGCGAGCTCTGGACCCAGATCGACATGGGCGAGCCGACCGCAGGACCGCCCCTCACGCCAGAGGCCATGGCGTTCGATGCCGAGCGACGGACCACCCTCGACATCGGCAACCCGCACGTCGTGTTCCTGGTAGCGGATCCACGCGCCGTCGATCTGACGGAGCACGGCCCGGTGCTCGAGCGCAGCTTCCCGGCCGGCATCAACGTCCACGTGGTGACCGCCACGTCGACCGAGGACCTGGACATGCGGGTCTGGGAGCGCGGCGTGGGCATCACGAACGCCTGCGGATCCGGTGCGGTCGCCGCCGCGGTCGCCGCCCACGCCTGGGGTGTCGTCGGTTCGCTTGCCACCGTGCACATGCCGGGCGGTGACGCAGTGGTCGAGATCGACGGTCCCCGGGCGCTGCTCACCGGTCCGTCCGCCTTCATCGCAGAGGTGGTGGTCCCGTGAACGCCGGCGACCACGAGGGCGGTGACGCTCCGTCGGTCGGCGACTCCTGGGTCGACGAGGCCCGGGATCACGAGGCCGGCCACCCCGATTCGGAGGACACCGACTCGGGGGAGGCGGGGCCGGAGGGTCGCTCGGGCGAACAGGAGTCGCACCGTGGTGCCTTCGGCGAGTTCGGCGGCGAGTCCGACGCGTTCATCGAGCGAACGTTCCGCGAGCGGATCGTCCTGGTCGGTGTCGCCCTGCCCGGCGTCGCCGACGAGCTGCTCGAGGAGTCCCTCGACGAGCTGGAGCTCCTGGTCGACACCGCCGGCGCCGACGTGGTCGCCCGGGTCGCTCAGCGGCGCGGGGCACCGGATCCGTCGACCTACGTGGGCAGCGGCAAGGTCGAGGAGATCCGTCGGATCGCCGAGGCGACCGATTGCGACACGGTCGTGTTCGACGACGAGCTGAGTCCGGCGCAGCAGCGCAACCTGGAGAAGCTGCTCGGGCGGACCGCCATCGACCGCACCGCGGTCATCCTGGACATCTTCGGCCAGAACGCCCACAGCCAGGAGGGCAAGGCGCAGGTCCAGCTCGCCATGTTCCGCTATCGGTTGCCCCGGCTGCGGGGCAAGGGCGGATCGCTGTCACAGCAGGCCGGCGGCGTCGGCACCCGCCGAGGTCCCGGTGAGACGCAGCTCGAGATCGACCGCCGCCGCATCACCCGTCAGATGCACCGGCTGGAGGCGGAGCTGCGCCAGATCGCCCGGACCCGCGACACCCAGCGCAAGTCCCGCACGCGGGCGGGGATCCCGCACGTGGTGATCGTCGGCTACACGAACGCCGGGAAGTCGACGCTGCTGAACCGCCTCACCCACGCCGGCGTGCTGGTGCAGGACCGTCTGTTCGCGACCCTGGACGCCACCACGCGCCGGCTGCAGCTGCCCGGCGGTGAGCAGGTGCTCCTCACCGACACCGTCGGCTTCGTGCGCAAGCTGCCGCACCACCTCGTCGAGGCCTTCCGCTCCACGCTCGACGTGGCCAACACCGCGGACCTCCTGGTGCACGTCGTCGACGGCTCGGCGGTGGACCCCGACGGCAACATCGCCGCCGTCCGGGAGGTGCTGAGCGAGATCGCTCCCGAGGGCGACGCCCGCAACGTGCGGCCGGAGCTGCTCGTCTTCAACAAAGCAGACCGTGGGCCCGGAGCGAAGGAGCTGGCCGAACGCCACGCCGGGTCGGTCACGATCTCGGCGGTGACGGGCGAAGGGGTGGACGACCTGCTGCTGCGCATCGGCGACCGCCTGCGGGCGTTGCTGCCGGCGGTCGAGCTGTTCGTTCCCTACGACCGGGGCGACGTGATCGCCGCGCTGCACCGGGCGGGCGAGGTCGTCACCGAGACGCCGACCGACGACGGCGTGCGCATCTCGGCTCGCATCGCCGAATCGAGTGCGCCCCGGTTCGCCGAGTTCGTCACCGGTGGCCAGAGGTGAGCCGATCGCCCGACGGCTTCGTCCCGCCCCCGTACCCGTATGACCGCTTGAAGGACCTGACGGCGCTGGCGGCGGAGCTCGACGGCGGAGCCGTGGACCTGTCGATCGGCACCCCGCACGACCCGCCGCCGCCAGCGGTCCTCTCCGCACTTGCCTCGTCGGGGACCGAGCGCGGCTACCCGGCGTCGATCGGCACCGCACAGCTGCGCGCCGCCGTGTCGGAGTGGTTCGCCCGGCGCTTCGACGTCGACGTCGCTCCGGCTGATGTCGGCGCGTGCATCGGCACCAAGGAGCTCGTCGCCGGCCTCCCTCGCTGGCTGGCCCTGCGCGACCCGTCCCGCGACACCGTGCTGTACCCGGCCGTCAGCTATCCGAGCTATGCGATGGGCGCCACGCTGGCCGGGTGTCGATCGGTCGCGGTGCCGGTCGACGACCGCTGGCGCCTGGACCTGTCGGCGATCGACCCGGCCGACGCCGACCGGGCCCTGTGCCTGTGGACCAACACGCCAGGGAACCCGGCCGGAGGTCTCGACGACCTGGCCGCGGTCGCCGAGTGGGGACGCGCCAACGGCGTCGCCGTGTTCAGCGACGAGTGCTACGTGGAGTTCACGTGGACCGGTGTGCCGGTCGTCGCCGGCCAGCAGCCGGGCCACACGATCCTCGAGTCCGGATCCACCGGCGTCGTCGCCGTCCACTCGCTGTCGAAGCGGTCGAACCTCGCCGGGCTCCGGGTCGGCTTCTACGCGGGCGACCCCGAGCTGGTCCACTACCTCCAGGAGGTCCGCAAGCACGCGGGCTTCATGGTGCCCGGACCCGCTCAGGCCGCTGCGGTGGTGGCGCTCGCCGACCAGGTGACGGTCGACGAGCAGCGTCTGCGCTATCGGAGCCGGCTGGAGCGGATGGCGGGGATCCTCGCCCGGATGGGCATCGACGCACCGCTGCCCGACGGCGGGTTCTACCTGTGGGTGCCGGCTCCTCGCGGGGACGCGTGGGGTCTGGCCGAGCACCTGGCAGCCGAGCTCGGTGTGGTGTCGAGCCCTGGCGAGTTCTACGGCGACGCTGCTGGGGGCCACGTGCGACTGGCCATGGTCCAGCCCGACACCTCGATGGAGCTGCTGGAGTCGCGGCTCGCCCGCTCTGGAGCTTGACCTCCGTCGGTGCGTTGCCCGCCGTCAGGGGTCCATGGGGCTGGGGTCCGCCGGTTCCGGGTAGAGACCCGTGATACTGGAGGGCAGGGGCCGACGTGGCTCTGCTCGCACGTTCCGGGAGTTCCCATGGCAGACGGACCGAAGCCACCCAAGGGCTGGTTGATCGCAGCGCTCGTGTTCTTCCTGCTCGCCTTCGCAGGGTGCGGTGGCGGCACGCTCGGGTGCGCGTCGTTTGGCAACGACATCCAGCGCTCCGTCGACGAGGGCGGCCAGACGGCGCTCGGGGAGTCCTCGACGTTCACCGCGACCGGCACCAAGGGAGCGATCCTGTCCACCGCAGTCGGCACCACGTGCGAGGGGAGCGACTCGGCCGGCAACGCGATGTCGTTCGAGTCGCCCGGTTCGAACACCTCTGGCAACGTGTCGGCTGATGGCGAGTCGTTCGACCTGTCGTTCATCTTCGACACGAGCTCGGACGAGACCTACACGGTCACCTGCACCTCGCCGGGTGCCAGCGACGTCGCCGGCGGCACCGGCGACTACCTCGTGGTCCCGTTCCCAGGCTTCACGAGCCTCATCGTCGGCATCGGCGCTGTCGCGGCGGGTGGCTTCGCGCTGGTGCTGGCGGTCATCTGCCTGATCGTCGGGCTGGTGAGGCGTTCCGGTTGGAAGAAGCGCAACGGCTCGGCCGTCACCGTGTCGACGGGGGGTCAGGTACCACCGCCGGGCGGTTTCCCACCCCCGCCGGGTGGCGCTGCACAGCCGGGCTACGGCACGCCGCCCGCTCCGGGCTACGGCACGCCGCCTGCTCCGGGTCAGGTGCCGCCCGCTCCGGGTCAGGTGCCGCCTGCTCCGGGTCAGGTGCCGCCCGCTCCCGGTCAGGTGCCGCCTGCTCCGGGTCAGGTGCCGCCCGCTCCGCCTGCACCGCCGACCGCACCGCCTGCACCGCCGACCGCACCGCCTGCACCGCCGACCGCACCTCCGCCCCCGCCAGGCCAGCCCTGATCGTCGACCTGGTCAGGTTCTGTGTGCAACGGGTGTCGCCGGGCGTCACCCATCGCACACAGCACGAAGGTCTCGGTGACGCCGCGCCGCGTGTAGACACACCGTCGTGACCGCTGGCCCACCCGACCTGCTCGCCCGAACAGCGGACCTCGTCGCGGTCCGCTCCGAGAGCTTCGACGAGCGCGAGCTGGCAGACCGGATCGAGGCCGAGCTGCGAGCCCTGCCGCACCTGAACGTCGATCGCGTCGGCGACAACGTCGTGGCCCGCACGTCGCTCGGGCGTTCGCTGCGACTGGTGCTCGGCGGCCACACCGACACGGTTCCGGCCAACGGCAACGAGCAGCCGCGGGTCGACGGCGACGTGCTCTGGGGGTTGGGGTCGACCGACATGAAGGGCGGCCTCGCGGTGATGCTCGATCTCGCTGCCCGACACACCGCCCCGGCGCTCGACGTGACCTATGTGTTCTACGCGCGGGAGGAGGTCGCGGCGAGCGAGTCGGGCCTCCTGGAGCTGCGCGCCGAGCGACCGGACCTGCTGGACGGTGACGTCGCCATCCTGGGCGAGCCGACCGACGGGACGATCGAGGCGGGCTGCCAGGGTGTGATCCGTGTGACGGCCACCTTCGTCGGCGCACGGGCCCACACGGCTCGGGCGTGGATGGGCCGCAACGCGATCCACCGCCTGGGCCGGTTGCTGGTCGCCCTCGAGTCCTACGAGCCCCGCCGCCCCGAGCTCCAGGGCTGCCGGTTCCATGAGGCGCTGCTGGCCACGCACGTGGAGGGTGGCGTCGCCGGCAACGTCGTGCCCGATCGGGCCTCGGTGACGATCACCCATCGGTTCGCTCCCGACAGGACGACCGAGCAGGCCGAGGCCCACGTGCGCGACGTGCTCGCACCGTTCCTGGAGTCCGGCGACACGGTGGAGGTCGACGACCGGTCGCCAGCAGCCCCGCCGGCCCTCGAGCATCCGGTCGTGGCGACGCTGATCGAGCGTCACGGGCTGTCGGTCAGCGCCAAGCTGGGCTGGACCGACGTGGCCCGGTTCACGGAGTGGGGCGTCCCTGCGGTGAACCTGGGTCCCGGCATCGCGGCGCTGGCACACACGAAGGACGAGCGTGTCGAGCGTGCGAGCCTTGAGCGCGCCTACCGCGCGCTCGACGACCTCCTCACCAACGGCCCAACCCAGATCTAGGGGCGTCGACGGCCACCGATGTCGTGGTCGCGCCGTCAGATCCCCGCATCGTCAGCGATCCCAGCACAGGAGCAGCAGTGACCGACCTGACCAGACCGACGACTCCCGCCGAGTTCGAGGAGCTCGTCGACTCCGCCCGCCGCCGGCCCGAGTTCACCGAGCCCGCCGCCTTCGGCGTCGGCATCGCCACTGTCGCGGACGCCGATGGTGCGGTGCTCGACACCTGGTTCACTTCGATCAACGTGGGCGCCGCCACTGGTTTCGCCGCGGTGGTGCACGATGTGGGCGCCACCGCGTCGGCGAAGGGCACCGTCGTGCTGTCCCCCGAGGTCATCGCCGAGGTGCTGGCCCGTGCCGAGGTCCACGCCGGTCAGCCCGACACCCACCCGAACGTCGCGGCGTTCGAGGCGCTCGCCGGTCTGGTCGAGCGGCCGAACGCGCTGCCGGTGCGCAAGGTCGCGGTGATGACCTCGATCGTCGACCTGGCGGCGCCGCCGGTCGACGCCCACGACGTCTACCTTCGCCTCCATCTGTTGTCGTCCCGCAAGGTGCAGCCGCACGGCCTGAACCTCGACGGCCAGTTCGGGCTGCTGTCCAACGTGGTCTGGACCACGTTGGGCCCGTGCGATGTCGCATCGTTCCCCGCCGCTCAGCGGGCGATCCGCAGCGTCGGCGGCATGATCGGCGTGAGCAGCGTCGACAAGTTCCCGCGGATGATCGACTACGTCGTCCCGTCCGGTGTGCGCATCGCCGATGCCGAGCGCGTCCGGTTGGGTGCGCACCTGGCCGACGGCACGACCGTCATGCACGAGGGGTTCGTGAACTTCAACGCCGGCACCTTGGGGTCGTGCATGGTCGAAGGTCGGATCTCCGCCGGCGTGGTGGTCGGCGCGGACACCGACGTGGGCGGCGGCGCGTCGATCATGGGCACCTTGTCGGGCGGTGGCAAGGAGGTGATCTCGGTGGGGGAGCGATGCCTCATCGGAGCGAACGCCGGCATCGGGATCTCACTCGGCGACGGTTGCATCGTCGAGGCCGGCCTCTACGTCACCGCCGGCACAGTGGTCACGTTGCCCGACGGGACGACGGCCAAGGCCAAGGAGCTCAGCGGCCGGCCGGACCTGCTGTTCCGCCGCAACTCCGTGAGCGGTGCCGTCGAGGTGCTGCCACGCGCCGGCACCTGGCAGGAAGGGCTCAACGAGTCGCTCCACGCCAACTGACTCGTCCGACCGACCAGCATGCCGTCTGGTCGGTCGGGGCCGGTCAGAG
Source organism: Microthrixaceae bacterium (assembly GCA_033813615.1). GTDB lineage: Bacteria > Actinomycetota > Acidimicrobiia > Acidimicrobiales > Microtrichaceae > Dermatobacter. Next base: position 26,291 of record JAPXRJ010000017.1, read on the forward strand.
CTTGCGGAGGACAGTCACGACCCGACCGAAGACCTGCACCTCGTCGGCCGGGAACACCATCGGTTCGAGCCGATCGTTGGCCGGCAGCAGCGTGACCTTGCTGCCGGAGCGGGTGAAGGTCTTGACCGTTGCCTCCTCCCCGGGAATGCCGGCGACGACGACGTCGCCGTTGCCAACCTTGTCCTCGACGCGGGCGACGACGAAGTCGCCGTCGAGGATCCCGGCGTCGATCATCGAATCGCCACGGACCCGGAGCATGAACAGCTCACCCTCACCGGTGAAGTCGGCAGGCAGCGGCACGAGCTCCTCCACCTGCTCCTGAGCCAGCACGCCGGTCCCCGCGGCGACGTCGCCGACCAGCGGCACGTGGCGGGTGGGGCGCCGCTCTGCGGTGGTGCCACTGGCGGTGTCGGCCGTGACCTCGATCGCCCGGGGCTTGGTCGGGTCGCGTCGCAGGTACCCGTGCTTCTGCAGGGTGTGCAGGTGGCTGTGCACGGTGGACGGCGATGCCAGTCCCACCGCCTGTCCGATCTCACGCACCGACGGCGGGTAGCCGCGATCGCCCACGGTCTTCTCGATGAACGCCAGGATGTCGTGCTGGCGTTGGGTCAGCTGCACCCCAGGAACGGGCGGTTGTCCAGCGGTGCCGGGCGCGGCGCTGTCGGGCGTGTCGCTGTCGGCGGTGGCGCTGCCGGAAGGGGCGTCGGGGTTGGATGATCTCGGTCCGCTCACGGGGTCCTCCTGGCGTGGATCGAACAGGTGTTTGGACCGTAGCACGCCGAATCTCGGAAGTGGTGGAACATCCGTTCCCGGAACAGTCGTTCGATCGGGTGCTTGACAGCGAACACCCGTTCGTGCACGGTGTCATGCGAACGGGTGTTCGTCGAACGAGCGGACACCGACACGAAACGACCGGCCGACACGAAACGACCGGCCGACACGAAACGACCGGCCGACACGAAACGACCGGCCGACACCAACGACCGGCCGACACCAACGACCGACCGACGACCTGCTCGGACGGGAGTGTCACACCAACTCTGGAGACTCAGCGCATGGCAGCAGTGATCGACCTCCGCACCGGTGACCACCTCGTCGAGGCGGCGCCGCGTCCCCAGCTCCGACTCCTGCGCGGCAGCTCCGCGCCCCTCGCCATCGCACCGACCACGGTCACGATGGCTCATCCGGTCAGCGCACGCTCCCACCACATGCGACCGACCCACCTCATGCGACGGACCTACCTCATGCGACGGGTCGCGGTGGCGGTCGTCGGGGTCCTCGTCGTCCTCCTCGCCGCGAACCTGGTCGCGGGCATCGGGCGGGCCGTGCTCGGTTCGTTCGAGGGTGCACCAGCGGCATCGGGCGCGGTCCACGTCGTGGAGCAGGGCGACACGGCATGGGAGCTCGCCGCCAGGTACGCGCCGAGCCTCGATCGCAGGGTCGCCGTCGATGCCATCCTCGCGCTCAACGGCCAGAGGCCCATCCGGGTGGGTCAGGTCCTGCAGCTCCCTGACTCGTTCGACTGACGGCCCTCAACCCGGGCTGACGGCAACGTCGCCGCTCATCGCCCGAGGCGAGGGGCGGGTAGGGTCCTCGCCGTGCGGTGCCCCGGCTGTGGCGGACTCGAGGACAAGGTGGTCGACTCCCGCGCTGCCGACGACGGCACCTCGATCC
>JAPXRJ010000018.1:0-26827 GCA_033813615.1 Microthrixaceae bacterium
CTCCGCACCATCCTCATCTGTCAACCGGCACAACTGCTCGACATCGGCAACGAACTGACGGAACGTCGACGCCGCCCCCGCCAAAGCAATCAACGCCTCCTGGATCGCGCCGAGGGTCATCGAGTTGCGGTCATTGACCCGAGATGCCAGCTCACGAGCCCGGTCCACCGGGATCTCACCCCGAGCCAACGCGTCAGCCACCCCGGGCAGATGACGACGAAGAGCGTTCGCACACATCACATCTCGGCGCACCCGGCCCGGCGATGCGCCATGACGCCACCCCGCCTCGTTCGCCACCACATGACCCAACCGGCGCACCGTCAGATCACGGGCATCCAACTCGGCGAGCACCCCGAACCCATCGAAAAGCCCGAGGAGCGTGTCGTCGTCCACCCCCCGCACATCGCAGCCCGCGACACCAGCCAACCCGTCCAGGAGCACCTGCAACTCCTCGGGCACCACGAAGCACGGCTCACCAAACAGGCCAACACCACCCGGGCCCTCACCACCCGAACCAGCACCACCCGAGCCTTCACAACTCGAGCCCTCGCCGCATTCCCCAGTCGAACACATGTTCGCAGTCTGCCCAAGGGGTGTGACACTCCCCGAACGGTCCGGCCGGTGATCCCTGCTAGGGACGGGAACCTCGCGAGGTCACCGACCCAGGCGGTCGAGCAGGTCCGCTGCGGTCGCGGCGTCCGCCAGCAGCGCACCGACGTGGTCCTCGCTGCCCTTGGACGGCTCCAGCATCGGCACCCTCCGCAGGGCGGAGCCTCCGGTGTCGAACACGAGCGAGTCCCAGTTGGCGGCCACGATCTGGTCCGCGAACCGGGCCAGGCACCGGCCACGGAAGAACGCCCGCGTCCCGGGAGGCGGATCCGTCATCGCCCGACGGACCTCGTCGTCATCGGTCAGGCGCTCGAGCCCGAGCTTGCGGGCCAGGCACCGGCCCGGGCGAAGGTCGTGGTACTGGATGTCCATCGCGGCGAGCCGCGGGTCGGACCACGCCATGTCGTCACGCTCGCGGTACGCCTCGTACAGCCGGTACTTCGCCGCCCAGTCCAACTGGTCCGACAAGGACAGCGGGTCCGATTCGAGGCCGGAGAGCACCGACTCCCAGCGGGAGAGGATCGCGTCGCCGACTGCAGCGGGACCGAGGACGTCCAACCCGTGTCGATCCGCGTAGTCGCGGGCCTTGCCGAACAGCTCCCACTGCAGGTCGAGCGCGCTGCGACGGGATCCGTCGGCCATCTCCAGCTGCTGGCCGAGCGAGAGGTCCCACGACACCTGATGCATCGCGGGAACGGGCCGAGCCAGGCTCAGGGGCTCGCCCAGCGCGTCGTCCTCGATCATCGCCAGCACCAGCGACGTGGTGCCGAGCTTGAGGAAGGTCTGGACCTCGCTGAGGTTGGCGTCGCCGGTGATCACGTGGAGACGTCGGTACTTCTGTGCATCCGCGTGGGGTTCGTCGCGGGTGTTGATGATCGGACGCTTGAGCGTGGTCTCCAGCCCGACCTCCTCCTCGAAGAAGTCAGCGCGCTGGGTCAGCTGGAACGGCACCTCGTCGGTGCGCATGCCAGGCGCCTCTGACCCGACCTTGCCCGCTCCGGTGAAGATCTGGCGGGTGACCAGGTGCGTGGTCGTGTGGGCGACGATCCGTCCGAACGGCACAGATCGGTCGACCAGGTAGTTCTCGTGACAGCCATAGCTGTTGCCCTTGCCGTCGGAGTTGTTCTTGTAGACGACGACCTCCTGGCCCTCGGGCATCATCGACGACGCGGCCGCCATCGAGCGGATCAGGATCTCCTCCCCGGCGCGGTCGTGCACCAGGGCGGTCAGGGCGTCGGGGGCCTCCGGACACGAGTACTCGGGATGGGCGTGGTCCACGTAGTAGCGGGCGCCGTTGGTCAGCACCGCGTTCACCAGGTGCGTCTCCACCTCGGGGGCCAACGACAGCAGCAGCGTCTCCTCGCGGGCGTCGTTGCCGGGCGACTCGTCGTCGAAGTTCCACCCGACCCGCTGGGTCCGATGCGACCCCCGATCACCCTCGAGAGCCGCCAGGTAGGCGTTGATCAGCATCGACGACGCCGAGATCGGGTTCGACTCCCCCGAACCGCGCACGAGGATCCCGTACTCGGTCTCGATGCCACAGATCTTGGCGATGGCCACCCGGGGACCCTACGTGATGGCGATGAGGGCGGCGGTGGTCGTCAGGTGGGGAACGCCAACGCGTAGAGTCGAAAGCTTCATGGATGAGGAGCGGAGCACCGCGCCCGTCGAGGCGAACGCGGCCGGGGCCGTCGGCTTGGGAGATCGCCGCGACGACCTACCTGCAGAGGATCGAGCATCGGCCACCTGGATACTGAGGAGCCCGTTCGTCTGGTTGGTCCCCGTGATCGTCGGCGCGGTCGTTCGGGCCGCGTATTGGGCTGTCGTCACTCCCGACTGGATCCCGAACGCGGACGCAGACCAATACCTGCGGCTGGCGCGAGCGCTCGCGGACGGAGACGGCTACTCCCTGGTGTTCCCGCAGTTGGAGATGCACGCGACGGCGTTCCGGCCCCCGCTGTACCCCGCGCTGTTGTCGATCCCCACGTGGATCTTCGGCGACGACGTGCTATGGCCGTCTCGCCTCCTCTCACTGCTCATCTCGTTGGGCGTGATCGCTCTCACCGTCGTGTTCGTGCGCCGGATGGCCGGGCCGCTTGCGGGAGTCGTCGCCGGCATCGCAGTAGCGGTCACGCCGAACCTGGTGGCGAACGACACTGTCACGCTGACCGAACCCCTGGCGCTGCTGCTGCTCGTCGGGCTGCTCATCGCGCTCGATGACGAACGCGCCGTCCTCTCCGGCATCCTTCTGGGCCTGCTGTTCCTCACGCGGCCCAACGCGTACCTCATCCTGATCGTCGTGGTCGTCACCCTCTGGCGGTTGGTGGGATGGCGCAAGGCGCTGATCGGCCTCGCCTGCTGTGCCGCCGTCGTGGTCCCGTGGTTGGTCAGGAACCAGGTGCAGGTGGGGACCTTCCGCCTTGCCACCTCCGACGGCTTCACGATGGCCGCGATCTACGGACCTCCTGCCCAGGAACGCGGCAGGTTCGTCGATCCGGTGTTCGACCCATGGTACGAAGACCACCGCGACGGCGAGTTCAAGGTCCTGCAGTTCGACGAGGCGGAGTGGACTGGGAGGCTGAGCACCCTCGCCATCGACTCCTTGCGGGAGAACCCGACGTACTTGATCGATGTGGTGTGGCACAACATGCTCAACGTGCTGGAGGTCGAGACCGCACCGAACCGGGTTGCCGACGGCCTGGACGGACGCAACGTGGACTTCGTCGGGGACACGCTGCCCCTGTACTACGTGCTGCTGGTCGTCGGGTTCCTCGGGTTGCTGAGCCAGGCGGCCAATCGCCGACTGTGGCCGGCGTTCGGAGTGGTCGGTGGGACGCTGCTCCTCTCGCTGCTGCTCGTTGCACCCCCGCGCCTGCGGAGTCCGATGGAGCTGCTGCTTTGCATGGGAGTCGGCTTCGCTGTGGCCTGGGTGGTCGAGCACAGGCGCGGGGCGATACCAGACCTCGACGGGATTTGAGGCGCTGAGCGATGGGAGCGAGTCACGGGGCTGACTGACCGTCAGCCCCGGAGCGTCGACCTTGCACCCAGGCTGCGAGGTAGCCGACGCCGATGCACATGAGCAGATCGAACGGGCCCCGCAAGCGGGGCACCGACACCGTGACGAGCGACAGCGCGAGGAACCCGCCGACGATCGCGAGCGCAGGCCAGGTCCGCCGGTCCCTGATGCGCATCGCCGTGCCCGTCAGACCGAGGGCGACCAGGATCGGGAAGACGAAGAGGGTGGCGTCGCGGAAGCGGGGGTCGCGCCCGTCGACGAGCTCGGCCGCCCAGGCCCGGTGGCCCGGCAGTTCCGCCATGGTCGCCGCACCGTCGACCGCTCGCTCGAGCACGACCGTCGGCCGGCTCGCGATGCCGTCGATCGCCTGGGAGATCAGCGCCGAGTTCCAGGCCGCCTCGTCGTCGTGCAGGTCCCAGATCCCCTGATCCCGGTACCAGTCGTCGACGGTGGGGTCCATGAATCCCCCGGACTCCAACGCAGGCGGACCGTAGATGGCTGCGGACGTGAAGCCGTCGGAGGTCACGAGCCGGGCAGCGCCGACCACGACGGCGTTGCGCAGCACCCACGGGGAGACGACCAGGACGCACACACCGACCGACAGGAGCGCTCGGCGCCAGCCCACCGAGCGCCAGAGGGCGACCGTGACGACCAGGACGACGAGGTACGCGTTCGGTCGGGTCAGGAGCAGGAGGCCGCTCAGCACGCCGGCAAGCGCGGCACGATCGTCGAGGAGCGCGAGGAGCACGCCGAGCGACAGCAGCAGTCCCAGCGACTCGGTCATCGTGATCGTGTCGTTCGCGACCAGGCTCGGGACGATCGCGACGGCGAGGCCGGCGACGAGCCCCGCCCGGTCGCCCGCGATCCGCCGCGCATAGGTCACCGTCAGGGCGATGACGCCCAGACCGATCGCGACGGCGAGCAGGCGGGCCGGCCACAACACGTCCGGTCCGAACACCTTCGTCGGCACTGCGAGGATCGCCGGGTAGAGCGGCGGTCGGAACGCGGTCGGATGGAGCGCGTCGCTCGGGAACCGAGCGGAGAACCCGTCGCCGGCAGCGATCGCCCGCGCCAGATCGACGTACTGACGTGCATCCGATCGCGGTGACCAGTCCGGCGAGATCACCACCCAGTAGGCGAGGCGGACCACGAGACCCACCGTGACCGGCACGGCCCAGGTCGACCACGAGCGTCGGCTCCGAGGAGGGCCCGGGGCGTTCGCGTCTGCGGTGCAGGGTGGCGCGTCCGCGGGCACGAGCGTCGACGACATCCATCGACTCTACGGACGACCCACGCAGTTTCCGCGGGGATTCGACCAGTCCGCGGGATCGAGCGCTCCTGGGGTTCGAGCGGTCCGTGGGACTCGTGGACCTACAGGTACTGCCCGGTCGCGACCGCCTCGATGGAGCGTCCGCCCCCGGTGGCGTCGTCCTTGGTGTCGTCGTGCACGAGAGTTCGCACGTAGACGATCCGCTCGCCCTTCTTGCCGGAGATCTTGGCCCAGTCGTCGGGGTTCGTCGTGTTGGGAAGGTCCTCGTGCTCCTTGTACTCCTGGTGGATGGAGTCGATGAGGTCCTGGACGCGGACGCCCTTGGGGCCGTCGTCGAGCTGACGCTTGATCGCCAGCTTCTTGGCCCGCCGCACGACGTTCTCGATCATGGCGCCGGAGGAGAAGTCCTTGAAGAACATGACCTCCTTGTCGCCGTTCTGGTAGGTGACCTCGAGGAACTGGTTGGCCTCGTCGGTCCGGTACATCTCCTCGACCGTGCGCTCGATCATGACCTTGACGGCCTTGTCGGCGTCACCGCCCCCGAGGGAGGTGATCTCGCCCTCGTCGAGCGGTACGTCGGTCGTGAGGTAGCGGGCGAAGATCTGCGCTGCGGCAACCTCGTCGGGCCGGTTGATCTTGATCTTCACGTCCAGCCGACCGGGTCGCAGGATCGCCGGGTCGATGAGATCCTCGCGGTTGGAGGCACCGATCACGATCACGTTCTTGAGCGTCTCCACGCCGTCGATCTCCGCGAGGAGCTGCGGGACGATCGTGGCCTCCATGTCGGAGCTGATGCCGGTGCCGCGGGTGCGGAACAGCGACTCCATCTCGTCGAAGAACACGATCACCGGAGTGCCGTCCGCTGCCTTCTCGCGTGCCCGCTGGAAGACCAGGCGGATGTGGCGCTCGGTCTCGCCGACGTACTTGTTGAGCAGCTCCGGTCCCTTGATGTTCAGGAAGTAGCTGCGGGCCTCCTTGCCGGTGGCCTCGGTGACCTTTCGGGCGAGCGAGTTGGCGACCGCCTTGGCGATCAGCGTCTTGCCGCAACCGGGCGGACCGTAGAGGAGGATGCCCTTCGGTGCCGGCAGGGCGTACTCCCGGAAGAGGTCCTGGTGCAGGAACGGGAGCTCGACCGCATCGGTGATCGCTTCGATCTGGTCGTCGAGCCCACCGATGTCGGAGTAGTCGATGTCGGGGACCTCTTCGAGCACGAGCTCCTCGACCTCCGGTCGGGGCAGCTTCTCCAGCAGCAGCCCGGATCGGGTGTCCATCAGGACCGTGTCGCCGGCGCGGAGCCGCACCTCCACCAGCTGCTCGAGCAGCTGCTCGGCCAGCTCGACGACGCGCTCTTCGTCGGCTCGTCCGACGACGAGCGCTCGACGTCCGTCGTCGATGAGCTCCTTGAACGTCACGATCTCGCCGGACACCTCGGGCGAGCGCACCATCACCACGTTGTAGGCGTCGTTGAGCACCACCTCGCAGCCGCGCTGCAGCTCGTCGAGCTCGATGCCGGGGCTCACCTCGACGCGCATCTTGCGGCCCACGGCCTGCACGTCGACGGTGCCGTCGTCGTTGACGCCGAGCAGCGTGGCGTAGGCGGCCGGCGGCTGGGTCAGCTTCTCCACCTCGTCGCGCAGCGCGGCGATGTGGTCACGGGCCTCCCGCAACGTGAACGTGAGCTTCTCGTTCTGGCTCACCGCCTGGGCGAGCTGGCCCTTGGTCTCGAGGAGGCGCTCCTCCAACGTACGCACCCGCTTGGGGGCGTCCTGGAGGCGGCGGACCAGCTGGGACACCTCGTCCTCGAGGTCGCGCACCTGCTCGCGGAGCGCTCCCGCATCCTCGGCATCGAGCGGTCCGGTCGACGCGTCGGACGCGAGGCCGTTGCCGAGCGGACCCGCAGCGTCGGGCGTGTGGTCGTGCTGCTCCGGCTCCTGGCTGTCGGCGTCGGGCACGGGACCTCCTGGGGATGGTGCGACACGGCAGTTCTACCCCGTCGCGGACGGTTCGCGGCGACATCGATGACGCGACCGCTCGGCCGTGGTCGAGCGGCGATCGACGCGCCCGCGGCGGTGTGACCGAGATCCCGGGAGTTTCCACCGGAATTGCCGTGTAAATGGGTGGATGGGGCTATGATGAGCGGAGAAGTCAGAGCCCCGCCCCTCCTCAGAGTGCGAGATGTCGCACGTGATGGGCCCGACGTGAAGGCAGGTTGACCGACATGGGCATGAAGGTGTGGATCGATCAGGATCTCTGCACTGGTGACGGACTCTGCGAGGAGATCTCCCCCGCGGTGTTCACGCTGCTCGACGACGGCCTCGCCTACGTCAAGGAGGGCGACAAGATCTTCAACGATCCGGCCGGTGCCGAGGGCCTCGCCAACATCCCCGACGGCGAGCTCGAAGGCGTGATCGAGTCCGCTGAGGAGTGCCCCGGCGAGTGCATCTTCATCGAGGTCGAGTGATCCCGACGACCGCCTGACGGCGGTCGTCCCACGATCTGGAAGCGAACGACGGTGGCGGGCCCTGGGTCCGCCACCGTCGCGTCTCGGTCCCGTGCTCCTCGGCGCACCCGGTCCTGGGCACGACCGACGGCGTCGGCCCAACCGGGAGGGCACCGAGCGCTACGGCGCTTCGGTCGTGGTGGTCGTCGGCTCCGTCGTCGTGGTCGGCTCCGTGGTGGTGGTCGTCGTCGGAGGACGCGTGGTCGTCGTCTCCGGCCTGGTGGTCGTGGTCTGGGGACGCGTCGTCGACGTCTCCGGTCGCGTCGTCGACGTCGTGGTCGACGTGGAGGTCGTGGTGGTCGTGTCATCGCTGCTCGACGAACTGATCACCGCGAAGCCGACCAGCAGGACCAGCACCACGAGCAGCGCGATCACCGCCCACGCCCAACCGGGAGGACCGCCCGATTTCTGCGGCGGCTGGCCCGGCGGACCGCCCTGGCCGTACTGGCCGGGCTGGGTGTACGGGGCGCTGGGGGCGTTCGGATCCTGAGAGGGCGCGCCCTGCTGCGGGTCACCCGGCTGCGGCACCGGCTGGCTCTGGGGCATCACCCGAGTCGGGTCCTCCTCGGGCGGCCCGACGGGTGGGTACTGATCGGTCATGTCGTCCTCCGCTGCTGCGATCGGCCCCACCGCGGTGCGTGGGTCCCGGTGGCCTGCCGACCGTACCGCCGTCCCGGCCGCCGATCGGTGACCCCTCGCCCCGTGTCGGCACTCCGACGCACTTGTCGGGGTCAGGAGATGCACTCGCCGGTGCCGACCTCGCCTGCACGCGGACGGGCCAGCAGGTCCACCAGCTGGGCCTGGTCGAGCGCGTAGGCCACACCCGGACGGTCCGGGGCGATCGCCACGGCGACAGCCACCACCGCTCCGTCGGCCCGGACGACGGCGCTGCCCGAGTCGCCCGGTTCGAGGTCGCTGGCGAGCACCACCAGATCACGGCGCACCTCGTCGCGGTCGTAGATGTCGAAGCCGGTGGCGTCGAGGGACTCTCCGACCTCGAACGGCGACGGTCGGAACGGCCCGCCGCCCGGGAAGCCCATCACCAATCCCCGGTCGCCCACACCTCCGGCCGCGGTGCCGAGCACCGGCCGGTCGAGTCGGGTCGACAGCAGCGCCAGGTCGGTGCGGGGATCGAAGGCGACGACCTCGGCATCGACGCGGTCGCCGTCTGTGGTCACCAGTTCAACGTCGGTGGTGCCGGCGACCACGTGTGCGTTCGTGGCCACCAGGCCCGGAGCAGCCATGAAGCCGCTCCCCGACTGCACCAGACCGCACGCTTCGCCACGCACCTGGACCACGCTGCGGGCGAGCTCCCCCATCCGGGCGTCGTCGATCGGACTGTCGGTCGGTGCGGGGGGCAGCTCCGGCGCCGGCTCCTCGCCGGTGAACAGCTGCGGGATCCGGCCGTCGATGGCGCGGCGCTCCAGCTCCAAGAGCTGGGCGGGCGGCCTCGGAAGGTGCTCAAGGCTGAACGACGCGAACGCCGATCCGGTGGTCGACGTGGCGGTCCATCCGGTGGTCTCGGACATGACCGGGAACAACAGCCATGCGATGACCGCGACCCCGACGACGCCGAGCACCGCGCCGCCGGCCTGGTCGATGCGACGTGCGGCTCCAGTCTGCGTCGGCGGCGCGAGCCGAGCGCCGATGGCCGATCCGATGCCCTGGCCGATCGAGGCCAGCACGACGAGCACGCACAGCCCCACGAGCGCCACGGAGCCGCCGGAGGTGACGCCGATGCGGTCGAGCAGCGACGGGAGGACGGCGACGGCGATGCCGAGGCCGATCGCAGCGCCGATCCAGCCGACCGAACGCGTCAGGAACCCCAGGCGCCACCCGCCGATCGCGGCCAGCGCTGCGGCAGCGACGATCAGCAGGTCGAGTCCGTTCACGATCGTGGCCGGCAGCCCATGCCCGGCGGCTCAGGCGCCGAGCCGGGCGACGGTCAGGAACCCCGTGTGGGCGACCATCCGATGATCGGGCCGGACCGCCTGGCCCTCCACGTACCAGCCGCGCTGCAGGACCTCGGTGGTGCTCGCGGCGATGAACCGGGAACGTTCGAGGGTGCCGCGCAGCTGCATCACCTGGGTGATGCTCGGGGTGTAGGCGAGGAGCAGCCCACCAGGACGCATCGCCGCTTCCGCGTGCGGGACCACGCGCCAGGGCTCGGGCAGGTCGAGGACCACTCGGTCGACACCGGTCTCGTCGATGCCGTCGTAGCAGTCGCGCAGCTCGACCCGGTAGTTGTCCAGCGCGTCGACGCCCAGGAAGCGCTCGACGTTCTGGCGGGCGCGATCGGCGAAGTCCTCACGGAGCTCGTAGCCGACGATGTCGGCACCGGCGCGCAGCATGCCCATGGACAGCGCTCCCGAGCCGACCCCGCTCTCCAGCACCCGCATGCCCGGACCGATGTCGGCCATCATCAGGATCGGCCCGATGTCCTTGGGGTAGATGACCTGCGCGCCGCGGGGCATCTTGAGGATGAACTCGCTGAGCGTCGGGCGGATCACGAGCAGGGCCTGGCCGCGGTTGGTCTCCACCCGGGTGCCCTCGGGCACGCCGATCACATCATCGTGGCGGACGAATCCGGAGTGGAGGTGGAACTCCTTGCCTGGCGTGAGGGTCGCCTGGTAGCGGCGATCCTTGTTGTCGATGAACTGGACCAGGTCGCCTTCGGCGAGCAGCGGATCGGTCACGGGACGCGGGTTCCTGTCGTGTCGGGGCGTGGAGGTGTCGTCGACGGGCGCGGCGTGATGTCGACGGGCTGGACGACCGGTCCGGTGGCCGGGTGGCCACCGGCGCGCTCGACGAGCCTGCAGAACGCACAGAGCTCGGTCGAGGTCGGGGACCCGCAGCGCACGCACGGGCCGAGCGCTCCCCTGGCCGCGTCTGCTGCAGCGCCGTCAGCCTCGTCCGCCTCGTCGCCGGATGCGAACCGGTCGGCAGCGTGGCGCAGGAACGAGAAGTAGAAGTCGGACTTGGTGCCGGGCGAGCGGACCTCGATCTCGTTCAGCGCCTCCTTGTAGCCGAGGTGCTTGTTGCCTGCCGACATCGGGCACTCGTCGACCAGGTAGTCGATGCCCGACACGATGCAGTACGCCGCCATCTCGCGTTCGGTGAGCCGGACGAGCGGCTTGACCTTGCGGGGGAACCCGTCCTTGGCCGACAGCACGGGACGCTGGCGGCCCAGGTACTCGGTCTGCCAGTGCAGCACGTTGCCGAACAGCACTGCCGCTTCGTCGTCGAGGTTGTGGCCCGTCACGACCACGTCGTAGCCGCCCTCGATCGCGGCCCGGTCGAAGAGGTGCCGCTTGGACATCCCGCACGCGCTGCATGGGTTGCGTCGAGCGGCCCGCGCACCGGTCGGCACGTCGTAGCCGTAGGTGTCGACCAGGTCGACCTCGATCAGCCGTGCGCCGCGCGGTTCGGCACGCTCGGCTGCGAATCGACGGGCGTAGCCGCCCGAGGTGTCGCTGTAGTCGCCGATGCCCAAGGCGATGTAGAAGCCGTCGGCCCGGTATCCCAGCTCCAACAGGAGGTCCCACACCGCGAGGGAATCCTTGCCGCCGGACACCGCGACGAGCACGCGGTCGCTCGGCAGCAGCATGTCGAAGTCCGCGATCGCCTTTTCCACCTGGTCCCGGCAGAACTTGGTGAAGTGCTCCGAGCAGAAGTTGGCGTTGTGGCGCGGCAGGTCGATGATCGCCGGACCTCGGCAGACCCTGCACTTCATACGGGTGAACCTGTCGGGGCGGCGCTCACGCGTCTCCGCCTGAGATGACCGGCCGCACCTCGACGACGTCGTCGGGTTCCAGACGGGTGTCGCCAGCGACGATCATCCCGTTGCGGACGACCAGGACGGACTCGCGGTTGATGTCGAGGCGGTCGAGCAGCACCGACACGAGCACCGGTGCGTCGGCCTCGACCTCTCGGTTCGGGTTGCGGAGCTTCACGAGCACGGCGCACATCATGGAGGATCAGAGCGGTGCCGTCACAGGCAGCGCCCTGCGATGCGGTCCCATCACTCGCGTTCTCGGATGAGAAGTGCCCGTGACGGGTCGATCCGCGCCACGTTCAGCGGTCAGGATCGATCCAGGGCGGCGATCACCGCGGCGACGTACGCGTCGGGTGCCTCGTTCTGCGGGTAGTGCCCGGCACCGTCGATCCACGTTCGTGTCGCGTCGGGCCTGGCGGCGAGCAGCCGGTCGGTCATGGCCGCGACGGCGATCGGATCGAGCGGACCCCACAGCACGTGCAGCGGTGAGGGGTGTCGCTCGATCGCGCCGGTGAAGCGCTCCTCGTTCGCCCGCCGCTCCTCGATGTAGCGGATGGTTCGCGGCAGCAGCGCGTCGCCGCCCATGTGACAGACCAGCTCGGCCGCGCCGCGCATGTCGGTGGTCGCCTGATTCCCGGGAGCGAGCGTGGCGACCAGGCTGGCGGCGAGGAGGTCCGGTCCGGGACCGCGCTCGCCACGTTCGTCGGGCATCGACAGCAGCAGCTGCTGGCCGTCGGTCAGCTGCGCCATGGCGATGTAGATCGAACCGTTGGTGAGGACCCGTCGGGTGACCTCCACGTCCCAGGTGCCGTCGAGCGATCGGGCCAGCAGCTCGCCGCCCACGGTGTCGCCCATGTCGTGGGTCAGCAGCGCCACGCGATCCAGGCCGAGCGCTGCGCACGCCCCGGCGACGGCGTCGGCGGCTCCGGCGATGGTGTAGGGCGCGTCGGGCTTGTCCGACAGGCCGAAGCCCGGAAGGTCGACGAGCACCACCCGTCGCTCGACCGCGAGGTCGTCGACCAGGTGCGCCCAATCGAAGCTGGATGTGGGGAACCCGTGGATGATGAGCAGCGGGTCGGCGGTGCTGGTCGGATCGGCGGCCGCGACGTCGAGCACGAACACCTGCTGCTCGGGCAGGTGCGCTCCGGCCACAGCGATCCGATCACCCCTCGCCTCCCACGCGGCGACGTCGGGATCGTTCCAGTCGGTCACAGCGGCGGTGTCAGTCGTCGACGGCGTCGTGGAAGTGGACCTGCTCCCGCCGACCCGACAGGCCGCGCTTGGCGCGGACTGCGGCGAAGCGTCGGGCCCGCACGTCGTCCAGCTCGGTGCTCACCCGGTCGAGCTCGGAGCTCACCGCGACGTGCTGTCGCGACGGCTTCATCGCCCGGTCGAAGCGCTCGCCCAGCAGCGCCTCCCTCGCCGCAGCACGGGCATGACGGCGTGTGCCGACCTTGCGTCGGTCGAGGTGCCGCTGCGCGGACCGCAGGCGCCGTGCAGCGCGACGCTGCCGACGGGTGGGCTTCGACATCTGGCGTTCCCTGCCCTGCAGCGCGGTCTTGCGCTTGGCGAGACGACGCTCCTGCTTGGACGGCGCGGGACGAGCGACCACGGTGTAGGACTCCCCCGGCCGGAGCCGCACGTTGGAGACCGGCACCTCTTCGCGGTCGACGGCCTTGCGAGCCTCGTCCACGAGGTAGACCGACGCCCTTCCCGCGACCTCGGCGCCGAACCCGTCGCCGAGCGCCTTCTTGACGGTCATGGCCCACAGCCAGGCCCAGAAGCTCATCAGCCGCGCCGGACCTCGATCACCGCGGAGGAGCGCTTGCCGCCCCGACGTCCGAGGAGGAAGGCGGCGAGCAGCAGCAACAGCCCCACGATGAGGCCGACGGCGAGGATCTGGTTGCGGACCTCCTCGACCTGCTCCTGCGCCTCGCCCTGGATGGATCCGAGCTTGTTCTTGATGTCCGCGGGCGTGATCGGCCCGGATTGTGCAGTCATCGTGCGCTCCCCTGCTGCTGGACGAAGCGGTAGAGGCGGTGCAGGAAGAGCGTCGCGAGCACCACGCCGACCACACCGGTGATCACGTAGGGCACGAAGCTCCAGGTGCCGCCCTCGACCGTCGCCGGATCGTTGAACAGATCGACCTCTTGGAGGCCCCGCAGCAGCGCCAGCAGTCCGAAGCTCAGTCCGACGCCGATCATGATGGCGCCGGTCAGCCCGAACGACAGGTAGCGCTGCAGGGTCTTGAGAGGGTCGACCGTCTCCTGCTTGGCGTAGGCGACGACCATGTCCTTGAGCTCGGTCGCCTGGGCGATGGGGCCACTCGGCCCGGGCGGCGGTGCCGTCCACGGCCGCAGGCGCGACGTGGCGTCGCTGCCGCTCGCGGTCGTGTCGGTGGTGGTCGTGTCGGCCACTCGAGTCCTCCTGGGTCGACGACTGTTGTAGCACCGGTGCGGCCACGGCTCGGTGCTCAGCGTCGTGTGAGACCACGGCGGGCCGCCTCCGAGCCCACCGTCGATCCGCCGGATGTCAGTCGTCGCCCATGGCGAGGCGACCGAGGACCATCTGGCGCTGCTCCTCCAGCAGGCGCAGCAGCAGCTCCAGGCGAGCGTCGACGCCGTCCGCCTCGAGCACCGCCTGGCGGTCCAGCGCACCGAGCGGCGAGAGGACGCCGAACTGGAACGAGCGCTCCGACGCGTCGTCGCTGAAGGGAAGGTCGCCGGACAGCGCGGGCGCACCCAGCTCTGATCCCAGAGCCGCCACCCGTCTGACCGATGCCTCGACCGCGTCGCAGCGATCGAGCAGGTCCGAGGGCGAGGTGGTCGCTGCGTCAGGCCAGTCGCTGACGATCGCCCGTGGATACGGGTCGTCGTCGAGCCACCGCAGCACTCGCAGCCTGGTGGTGCCGACGCACGTCAGCGCCCACCGGCCGTCCGGCGACTCCTGGGCGTCGACGATCCGGGCACGGCAGCCGGCCGAAGTGCGAACGTCGCCGCCGCCGACCTCGCTGCCCCGAGCGATGAGCACGACGCCGAACTCCGGTGCATCGGCGGCGAGGACGTCGGCGACCAGGTGTCGGTAGCGCTCCTCGAACACGTGCAGCGGGAGGACCATCGATGGCAGCAGGACCGACCCGAGTGGGAACATCGGAAGCGGAGTGGCGTCCATCGGTCGATACGGGGTGGTCGATGCGGGGCGGTCGACCGCTCAGGTCCCGGTCGGCGGCGCAGGCGACAGCTGATCGGCGGGCGGGGTCTGCGGGTAGCTGAGCAGCGCCTGCAGCAACTGGGCCTGCAGCGCCAGATCCGACGCCTGCACCTGGCGGCCAACCGGGTTCTGCACGGTCGAGAACGCGAGCGGTCGACCGCTGTCGGTCCGGACCCAACCCGACAACGCCGTCACGTCGTTGAGGGTGCCGGTCTTGGCCGACAGCCGCTCGGAGAGCGGCGCGGACAGGAACCGGTCGTCGAGCGTGCCGGACTGGCCGGGCCGTGCCAGTCCCTTGGCGATCGGACCGTCGGCGCCGTCCGCGGCGATCACCGCGTCGATCAGCCGGCAGGTCGCCCGGTCGTCGCGACTGAGGCCCGACCCGTCGCGCAGCTCGAGCCCGTCGACCGGCAACCCACGCGTGGTCAGGTCGGCGACGAGCACCTGGATGCCGCCCTCGGTCGTGCCCGTGCTGCCGTCGTGCGCTGCCAGCTCCTTGATCAACATCTCGGCGGTCGTGTTGTCGGAGAACGTGACCATCTGCGAGACGATCTCCCCGATCGTGGGCGACGGCAGCGTCGCGATCTCCGTGGCGTCCTCCGGTGCGGTGCCGGACCTGGCGGTGCCCGTCACCTGGACGCCCCGGGCCTTCAGCAGCATGGTGAACACCTCGGCCGCGTGCGTGGCGGGATCGGGGGCGGGCGCACCCTTGGACCCGCCGGCGTCGGTGGGGTCGATCGTCCACGCGTCGTTGACGATGAGCCCGCCGAGGTTGCCGATCGTGCCGTCGGTGACGTAGCGCTGAGGGTGCTCGGGCACCTTCGGCAACTCGTCGTAGCGGGACCCGTCGCCCACGACCGCACCATCCACGCGCCGTACGCCGGTGGCCGCCACCTGGTCGGCGAGCGCCTCCAGCGAGGAGGTCAGCTCCTTGCCGTGGCGCATCCGCGACTCCGCGGTGGTCGTGCTGAGGAGCGGGTCACCGCCACCGACCAGGAACAGGTCGCCAGCGACGGTGCCGCCGGTCGGCGCTGCTGCCGCCGAGACCGTCGTCTCGAGTCGAGTGTCGGCCCCGAGCACGCTGAGCGCTGCCGACGCCGTGAGGAGCTTGACGTTCGACGCGGGGGCGAGCGGCGTCGTGTCGGAGCTCGCGGCCAGCGCCATGGCGCCGTCGGTGACGAGCACGCACGACGCGTTCGGGAAGCGACGCAGCACGGGAGCGATCGCCTCCTGCACGTTGCGCAACGCGACCGGCCGGGCGAGCAGCTCGGGGTCGCGGCGGACCGACAGGATCGGGGTGCTCAACCGGGCTGACGGAGCCGTCCCGGTGGCCGCGTCGGTCCCTCCGTCGGTCAGCAGAGCGAGCGCCAGGAGCGCGACGCCGCCGACCGCCAGGGTCGTGGCGACGACCAGCCAGCCGCGACCGTCGCGACCTCCTCGTCGGACACGTCCGCCTCGCCGGTCATCGACCGGCAACGGCGTCGCCTGACCTCGAGCAAGGCCCTGGACGGGGCCGCTCGCACCCGTGACCGCGGCGCCAGCGGCACCGACGATCGTCCCGACATCGGTGCCATCGGTGCCGTCGATCGCTCGGACCGAGGTGTCGCGTGACTGCACCGACGCCGGGTCGTGGGACAGGATCGGCGGCTCGCCCCGCACCGGCTCCGGATGGGACGGCTCGGCCTCGCCGGATCCCGGAGGCTCGGTCGGGCGTTCGTCGGTCACTTCTGGAGGAGCTGGCGGCGCGACAGGTACCGACTGCGGCGCCAGAGGTGACCGAGCGCGGTGACCGCACGATCGGCGGACGGGTAGCAGAGCCGGCCGGTCGCTCGGACCGTCGCCGGACCGGCGTTGTCGGGGAACGCGACGGCCAGCTCGGTGGCGGTCAGGATCGGCTTGCCGGTGGCAGCTGACACGTCGTGGGCTGCCTGGGCGAACCGGGTGTCCTGGCGTTCGTGGTAGGCGACGATCCGCTCCAGCCCGTGGTCCGGGTGGAAGCCGCCGTCGAGGAGCATCCGCGCCTGGTTGGACTGGATGCCGAGCCCCAGGTAGATCACCGCGTCGACGCCGGGGTGGTCGGCGATCAGCTGCAGCACGTCGGGGATCGTGTCGCGCGTCTCCCCACCGGCCAGGTCGACCGGGTTGCTCCGACTCCACCGCGGCGGCAGGAGCGTGTCGATGCGTTCGCGGAGGTCGTCGGGCAGCAGCGCCAGCTCCAGGTCGGGGTGGCGGGTGATGGCGTCGGCGGTGACGACGCCCCAGCCGCCGGCGGTGGTGACGACCACGACGCGGTTGCCGTGCGGCAACGGCTGGGTGGCGAAGGTGGCGGCCGCCTCGAAGGCCTCCTCGACCGTGGCGGCCCGGGTGACGCCGGTCTGGCGGCAGAGCCCGTCGAAGGCGCGGTCGTCGGTGGCGAGCGATCCGGTGTGGCTGGCGGCGGCGCGCGCTCCACCCGCGGTCGCACCGCCCTTGAGGACGACGACCGGCTGCTGCGCCCCGACGGTGCTGAACGCGTCGGCCAGCTCCGCGCCGTCGCTCACGCCCTCGACGTAGGCCAGCGACACCGACGTGGCCGGGTCGTCGCTGTAGCAGCGGAGCAGGTCCGACACCCCGGTCGACGCCGCGTTCCCGCACGACACCGCCCGGGAGATGCCGACGCCGGTCGCGCAGGACCAGTTGAGGAAGCTCGACACGAAGTTCCCGGACTGGCTGGCGATGCCGATCGACCCCGCGGGCGGGTAGGGCGCCACGATCTGGGCGCACAGCTTCGACGGCGTGGAGACGACCCCCTGACCGTTGGGGCCGACCAACAAGATGCCCAGCTCGTCGCAGGTACGGACCAGCTCCGCCTGGGCGGCCATGCCCTCCGGACCCGCTTCGGCGTAGCCGCCGGAGGTGACGAACGCCGCCGTGATGCCCTTGGCGGCGGCGGTGCGGAGCAGCTCCAGGTTCGCCGAGCGGGGCGTGCACACGAAGATCAGGTCGACCTCACCCTCGGGCAGCTCGTCGATCGACTTGAAGGTTTCCACGCCCAGCACCGAGGTCCCGTCGAGGTTCGTGGCGAACACCCGACCCTCGTAGCCGCAGGCGAGGATGTTGTGGAGGCAGACGAAGCCGAACTTGGCCGGATGGGTCGACGCGCCGGCGACCACCACGCCGCGGGGCTCGAACAGCGACAGGAACTCCCCCAACGACCGCTGCCCGTTCATGGTGCCTCTCCAGGGTCGGCACGCTCGACGAGGGCGTCTCCATCGAGCTCGACGAGGGCGTCGACTGCGACTGCTCGGCCCTCGTGGACGATCAGCGGGTTCAGGTCGGCGGAGACCAGCTCCGGATGGGCGGCTGCCGCGTCCGACAGGCCCATCAGCACGTCGATCACCGACGTGCGGTCGACAGCCGCCTCGCCCCTGAACGCACCGAGCAGCGCCTGGCAGCGGAGGTCCTCGATCATCTCCTCGGCATCGATCCGGGTGATCGGGACCAGTCGCACCGTCACGTCCGCAACGGCTTCGGCGAGGACGCCGCCGAGGCCGAGCAGCACCGTCGCCCCGAACTGAGGATCGGTGGCGACACCCGCGATCAGCTCCCTGCTTCCCTGCAGCATCGGTGCGACGAGCACTCCGGTCGCCGCGTCCTCCGGGCGGGCCGCGTCCAGCAGCTCCTGCGCCGCGGCCGACACCGCAGCCGCGCTGTCGAGGCCCAGCCGGACCAGACCCCGTTCGGTCTTGTGCGCCACGTGGTCGCCGCACAGCTTGGCGACGACCGGGGTTCCGAGCCGCTCGGCCGCAGCCGCCGCCTCGGAGGCAGAGGTGACGAGGACCTCCGCTGCGAACGGGACACCGAAGCCGGCGAGGAACGCCTTGGAGTCCGCTTCGGACAGCGTCCGCGTCGTCCCGACGGTCGGCGCCGCTGCGGGACCGTCCACCGGTGGTGTGAGCAGCGGGTCGGCTGGCATGGAGGGCAACCCTACGCGCCGCGATCACCGCCGTAGTGTTCGCCGGATGCAGATCGTCTCATCCCTGTTCGCGGACGACATCGCGGTGCGCCAGGCCGACGGCGGTGCCGCCCGGTTGGACCTGACCGGCATCCAGTTCAGCGCGGCTGCCGCGGGCCCGTTCCCCGTCACGATCACGCCGCACCTCGTGGTGATCGTGCGCTGTCCACCCGAGCACGACGGCAACGCGGCGCTCGAAGTCGTGTTCCTGCGCGACGGGGAGCAGGTGGCACGCAACGTGCAGCCGCTGCAGATCGAGCCGGGCAGGTTCGCGTACCGGCTGGTCCGGCCCGAGCTGGAGTTCCCCGCCGAGGGGACGATCGAGGCCCACTGCCGGATCGACATGGGACCGGTGACGGTCGTGCCCTACACGATGCTCGCCCCCGCCTCGTCGAGCGAACCTGCCGAGGGTTGATCCGTTGCTCACCGTCGACGCCGCGCTGAGCGAGCACCCGCTCGCGACGCACGCGGTCGGAGAGACCGTCGGCCAGCTCCTCGAACGCGGCGGACCGCGTCCCGATCTGGTGACCGTCTTCGTGACCGAACCCCACCTCGGCGGGTTGGACGACGTCCTCAGCGCCGTGCGCCACCTCCTGGAGCCGACCGTGCTGCTGGGTGCCTCCACGCGTTCGGTGCTCGGCGGTGGTCGAGAGGTCGAAGACCACGCCGCGTTCGTCGTCCAGGCGATCTGGAGCGACGGCGCGAAGGTGCGACCGATCCGCATCGACACCGTGCCGGGCGCCGACGGCCCACGTCTCCGTGGCCTGAGCGCGCTCGACGGCGCCGTCGGCACGTTCGTCCTGCTGAGCGACCCGTTCAGCCTCTCGGCCGAGCTCGCCGTCGGGGATCTCGCGGTGCGGGCACCGGGGCTGGCGGTGATCGGCGGTGCGGCGTCCGCGGCCCGACGGCCGGGCGGCAACCGGCTGCTGCTCGACGCCGCGGTGCACGACCACGGCGCTGTCGGCGCGCTCATCGATCCGTCCGTACCCCTGGCGACGGTGGTCGCGCAGGGTTCACGACCCGTCGGCGACCCGTTCACGGTGACCCGCGCCGAGCGCAACCGGCTCATCGAGCTGGGTGGTCGCCCGGCGTTCGAGCGGCTGCGAGAGCTCCTCGACGCTCTCGACGAGCGCGAGCGGACCCTGGCCGCCGATGGCCTGCAGATCGGCCGCGCCGTCGACGAGCGCCACGCCGAGCTGCGCAGCGGTGACTTCCTGGTGCGCAGCGTGCTCGGCGCCGATCGCGAGCTCGGTGCCCTCGCGGTCGGCGACGAGATCCCCGTGGGCACCACGGTCCAGTTCCAGGTCCGCGACCCCGACGCCGCCGTTGCGGAGCTGGCCCGCTCGCTCCACGGCCTGCGCGCCGCAGGAGCGCTGTGCTTCGTGGACGTCGACAGGGCGTCGTCGTTCCACGGTGAGGTGGACCGCAACGCGACCGTCCTCAGCGAGTCGCTTCCCGGAGCAGCGATCGCCGGCGCGTTCTGCTCCGGCACGATCGGTCCCGTCGGTGCGGTGCCGGCGTTGCACGACGGCGCGGTCAGCGTGGCGCTCTTCGGCTGCGAACCCATCGGCTGGTGAGCGGAGCGCCCGGCGGAGCCGTCCGGAACGACGGGTGCCCGCTGCTCGCTACGATCCGTGCGTCACCGACCGGACTGGACGCCCCATGTCGATCACCCCCACCGCGAGCACCGAGCTCGAGACGCTCGCCATCAACGTCATCCGCGGCCTGGCCATGGACGCACCGGCGAAGGCGAGCTCGGGCCACCAGGGCACTGCCATGTCGTTGGCACCGCTGGCGCACGTCCTGTGGACCCGGATCATGCGCTACGACGCTTCGGCGCCCGAGTGGGCCGACCGCGACCGCTTCATCCTCAGCTGCGGGCACGCGTCGATCCTCCAGTACGCCATGCTGCACCTGACCGGCTACGACCTGTCGCTGGAGGACCTCGAGGAGTTCCGCCAGTGGGGTTCGCGCACCCCGGGGCACCCGGAGCTCAGCCACACCCCCGGCGTCGAGGTCACCACCGGACCTCTCGGCCAGGGCTTCGCCAACGGCGTCGGCATGGCGATCGCCGAGGCGTCGCTGCGGGCCCGCTTCGGCGCTGACGTCTGTGACCACCACATCTGGGCGATCGTCTCCGACGGCGACCTGTCCGAGGGCGTCAGCCACGAGGCCGCCTCGCTGGCCGGTCACCTGGGTCTGGGGCGGCTGGTCTACGTCTACGACGACAACCACATCTCGATCGACGGCCCGACCGAGCTCGCGCTGTCCGACGACGCGGCCAAGCGCTTCGACGCCTACGGCTGGCACGTGCTCGAGATGGGTGAAGCGGCAGAGGACCTCGACGCGCTCGAGCAGGCGCTGCTGGAGGCGAAGTCGGTCGAGGATCGGCCGTCGCTCGTCATCGTCCGCAGCCACATCGCCTACCCGTCG
The DNA here is from genome assembly GCA_033813615.1 of Microthrixaceae bacterium. Classification (GTDB taxonomy): domain Bacteria; phylum Actinomycetota; class Acidimicrobiia; order Acidimicrobiales; family Microtrichaceae; genus Dermatobacter. The sequence continues at coordinate 20,808 of JAPXRJ010000018.1, forward strand.
CCCAGGCTGACCGACAGCGCGTCGGCCCACGGTCTGGCGTTCAAGCCGGAGGACATCGCCGAGACCAAGGCGGTGATGGGACTGCCCGACGAGCCGTTCTTCGTGCCCGACGAGGTCCGCTCGTTGTACCGGGAGGCGGGTGCCCGGGGTGCGGTCCAGCGCGAGGACTGGGAGCAGCGCTCCCGCTCCGCGCTCGCCGGCCACGAGGCGCAGTGGGAGGCGTCGCTCGGGTCTCGCGGGCTGACCGGATGGGAGTCGGTGCTGCCGACCTACACAGAGGCCGACCAGCCGGCGACGCGCGTGGCGAGCGGCGAGTGCGTCGCCGCCCTGGCCGCTGTGGTGCCCGGTCTCGTCGCCGGCGCCGCGGACCTCATCGGCAACACCGGCACCAAGCTGCCCGGCGCGGCGGTGCTCTCCCGCGACGACCTGGGTGGCCCGCAGGTGCACTTCGGCATCCGCGAGCACGCCATGGGTTCCATCATGGTCGGCGCCGCCCATCACGGCGGGATCCTCCCCGCAGCGGGCACGTTCCTGGTCTTCAGCGACTACATGCGCCCCGCCGTCCGACTGGCCGCGTTGTCGAACGCCAAGTGCGTGTTCGTCTGGACCCACGACTCGGTGGGCGTCGGCGAGGACGGACCCACCCACCAGCCCGTCGAGCACGTCATGTCGCTGCGACTGATCCCGGACCTCGACGTCATCCGTCCCGCCGACGGCAACGAGACATCCGCTGCATGGCGGGTCGCGGTCGACGGCGACGGACCGGTTGCGCTGATCCTGAGCCGCCAGAACACCCCGGTGCTGCCGACGACCGCCGAACGCGCGACCGCGGGAGTCGACAGGGGCGGCTACGTGATCGCTGACGCCGAGTCGCCCGACGTGGTGCTCGTCGGCACCGGCACCGAGGTCGCCGTGGCCCTCGAAGCCGCAGGGACGCTCGCCGAGGAAGGTCGCTCGGTGCAGGTCGTGTCGCTGCCCTGCTGGAGCCGCTTCGACGCCCAGGACCGGGCGTACCGCCACTCGGTGCTGCCCCCTGGGGTTCCGACCGTGTCGGTCGAGGCCGGCGTCACGTTGGGCTGGGAGCGCTACGCGGACGCCTCGGTCGGCATCGACCGCTTCGGTGCGTCGGCTCCCGGCGACGTGGTGCTCCGCGAGCTGGGCATCACCGCGGAGCACGTCGCGGACGTGGCCCGCTCGCTGCTGCCCTGATCCGGTCGATTCGCCGCCCCAGGCCCGTTCTGTTCCAGAAAACCGACGGAAAACAGTCGATTTCCTGGAACAGAACGAGTCAGAGGGGTCGGTGGGGAGCAGTAGCGTCGGGGCCATGGGACACCTCCAGGAACTCTTCACCGAACAGGGCCAGAGCCCCTGGCTGGACAACCTCAAGCGCAGCTGGATCGCGAACGGTGAGATCCAGCGCTGGATCGACCGTGGGGTGCGGGGCATCACCTCGAACCCGTCGATCTTCCAGAAGGCGATCGAGTCGGGCGACGAGTACTCCGAGCAGCTGAGCGAGCTGATCGGCGCCGGTTCGTCGGTCACAGATGCGTACTGGTCTCTCGTCACCGACGACATCACCGCCGCGCTCGCGCTGTTCGCTCCGCTCTACGCCGATTCGAACGCCGGCGACGGCTACGTGTCGGTCGAGGTCGCCCCGTCCCTCGCTCGTGACACCGACGCCACGATCGCCATGGCCCGCGACCTGTGGCAGCGCATCGACCGGCCGAACCTGTACGTCAAGATCCCCGCCACCCTCGAAGGCCTGCCGGCGATCCGCCAGGCGATCTCCGAGGGCATCAACATCAACGTGACGCTGATCTTCAGCCTGGACCGCTACGCCGCCGTGATGGAGGCCTACATCGACGGCCTCGACGCCGCACTCGACGCCGGGCGTGACATCACGAACATCTCGTCGGTGGCGAGCTTCTTCATCAGTCGCGTGGACACCGAGGTCGACCGACGCCTCGACGCCGTCGGCGCCGACCAGGCGCTCGCGCTGCGGGGCCAAGCAGCCGTCGCACAGGGCCAGCTCGCGGCAGCGATGGCAGAGGAGACCTTCGCCGGTGACCGCTGGGAGCGGCTCGCACACCAGGGCGGGCGCCGTCAGCGGCCGCTGTGGGCGTCGACGTCGACCAAGAACCCGGCCTACCCCGACACGCTCTACATCGACCAGCTCATCGGCCCCGGCACCGTCAACACGATCCCCGACGCCACGTTGAACGCGTTCGAGGACCACGGCGTCGTCGCACGCACCCTCGACGCGGACGTCGAAGGTGCGCGGTCCACGTGGGCTGCGATCGGCTCGCTGGTCGACATGGTCGACGTGTCCACCGTGCTCGAGGTCGAAGGCGTCGCCGCGTTCGAGAAGAGCTTCGACGAGTTGCTCGGCGTGCTGGAGAAGCGCTCCCGCGAGCTCGGCTGATCCCGCTGAGGGCGAACCCGGATCGTCGGCTGCGCCCGGCGCGACCGGCTCGTGGGTGCAACGATGTGGCCATGGCAGACATCGCAGCACGAGCACAGCAGCTGTTGGACCTCCACCACACGGGCACCACGCTGGTGCTCCCGACGGTGTGGGATGCCTGGTCGGCGCGGACCGTGGTCGCTGCCGGGTTCCCGGCCCTCACGATCGGCAGTCACCCGCTGGCCGACTCCCGTGGCCAGGGCGACAACGAGGACATGACCCTCGACGACGCCCTCGACGGCATCCGCCGGGTCACCGGTTCAGTGGACGTCCCCGTCAGCGCGGACATCGAGTCCGGCTACGACACCGCGCCGGCGGAGCTCGTCGAGCGGGTGCTCGACGCCGGAGCCGTCGGCATCAACGTGGAGGACAGCGTGCACAGCGAGCGGCGGATGCGCTCTGCCGAGGAGCACGCCGACTACATCGGGGCCCTGCGCGCCGCCTCCGACGAGGCCGGCGTCACCCTGGTCATCAACGCTCGGACCGACGCGTTCCTCGGAAAGTACGAGCAGTTCGACGACCCGCTGAGCGAGGCGATCCGTCGGCTGCGCATGTGCGAGGCGGCCGGAGCCCGTTGCCTCTACCCCGTCAAGGCTCCCGACGCCGATGCCGTCACCACGCTGCTGGCGGAGCTCGCGGCGCCGATCAACGTGATCGCGCATCCGGTCAACGGGTCCGCGGCGGGATCGCTCGCCGATCTGCGGGCGATGGGTGTGCACCGCGTCTCGTTCGGGCCGCTGCTGCAGATGACGCTGGCCGACCCGCTGGCCGACCTCGTCTCGCCCTGGGCCTGAGCCTCCAACCCAACACCCCCAACCCCCAATACTGATTCTGACGAGAAGTCAGCACCGGAACGGTCGGGATCTCACCGGAGAATCGGCACCTCAGCCCAACGCGGCGTCAGCGACGTCGCCGAGCAGGGCGACCCGTCCGGGGACGTGACCGTTGGCCGGCAGGTTGATGACGAGGCCGTCGACACCGCTGGATCCAAGCTGGGCCAGACGTTCACCCACCGCATCCGCGTCGCCGCAGATCAGGACGTCCTTCATCATGTCGACCACGCCAGTGCCCCAGCCCTTGGCATCGGCCATGGCCTGCAGGTCGGCGTCGAGCTCGGTGGCCGACGGCGCGATCGCGCACCCGACGAGCATGGTCACCTTGATGTCGGAGCGGTCGCGACCGACGCGGTCGCAGTGCTCGTCCAACACCTCGAGCTTCCGGGCCACATCGAGACCTGCTCCCATCCCCATCAGGTTCGACTCGTCCGCGTACTGCGCGACCAGTCGCAGCGTCTTTCGCTCGCCGTTGCCGCCGATCATGACCGGGATGTGCGACAGCGGAGCAGGTGAGTTGACGGCGTCGGTGACCCGGTAGTGCTCTCCGGTGACGGTCGGCTTCTCGCCTCGCAGCATCCCCACGATGATCTGCAGTGACTCCTCGAGCTTCTCGAACCGGTCGCTGAACGTACCGAACTCGAAGCCCAGCGAATCGTGCTCGAGCTCGAACCAGCCGGCACCGATGCCGAGCGTCGCACGACCGCCCGACACGTGATCCAGCGCAGTGATGGTCTTGGCCAACAGCGCCGGGTTCCGGTAGGTGTTGCCGGTGACGAGCGCGGACAGACGCACCGTGGTCGTGTGCTGCGCCAGCGCGGCGAGGGTCGTGTAGCACTCGAGCATCGGCTCGTCGGGCTCGCCGATCCCGGGCAGCTGGTAGAAGTGGTCCATCACCATGATCCGGTCGAAGCCCGCGGCCTCGGCCTCCACGGCCTGAGCGACGACCGTGGCGAAGATGTCGCCGGGTGCGGAGCCGGGAGACGTGTGGCCTGGATAGGTGAAGTTCGGGATCTGGTAGCTGAGCCGGGCCATGGGACCTCCATCTGTCGAACGATCCGAGTCTGCTCCGTGCCGGGGCGGGCCCGGTACGCGTTCGGTGGTCACAGGAACCGGACCGTGGCTCGCTGGGACGAGAAGGCGACGAGCCGGTCCTCCTCATCGAAGAGGTGAACGGTGCCGAGGACGAACCCGTCGGCGAGTCGATGCACCTCGGCGAGTTGGAGGAGCCACGGCGACACCGGCGCGGCGGTGATCTGCACGTCCATCGAGAGGGTGTGCAGGACGGTCCAGGCATCGTCGACCTCGACGTGGAAATGCCCCGGCGAGACCTCAGCGTCTGCGATGTCGAGCAGGTGCGACAGGGTCGTGCCGTCCCCACCGTGGCCGGCCTCGGTCATCGCCGATCCTCCGCCACGACGGCTCTGGGTCGGGGCACCGCTCTGGTCGGATGGACGCCGTGCCCTCCGAGGACGTCGTGATCCTCGGAGGACGCTACCGATCCGCGCATCAACGGTGGTGCGCGGTCACGCCAGCTTGCGATACAGCGTGGTCTGTGCAGCTCCGGCGTCCTCGACGAAGCAGCCCTTCGTCCCGTCGATGAGCTTGAGCATCTCCGGGTCGGCTGCCAGCGCGTCGTTCGCTCGTTCGAGCTGGGCGATGGACTCGTAGCCGGTCAGCCATCCCACCGACCCGTACGGGCCCGTGAGCGCCCGGCCGAACAGCCCCGGGACACCGGTGACCTTCTCGCCGCGCTGGGCCAACTCGATGCTCAGGCCGATAGCTCGCTCGAAGCTGCCGCCGGCGATGATCGCGGTGGCACCCGAGACGTACTGGATCGGACGCTCAGGATCCGGCGCTCCGGCGAGCACCTGCACGACGCCGTCGTCGAGGCCTCCCTCGGTGAGGCCGGCGCCGGCGGCAACCAGGTCCATGAACGACCCATCGGCGTTGATCTGGTCGCCCATGGACTCCAAGGCGGTCAGGTCCTCGAACCACGCGGTCCACGTGATGGTCCCGAACCCCGGCGAGTACGCGTTGGCCCAGAGCTGCACGTCGCGGCCGGTGATCGCGGTGACCTTGGCCCCGATCTGGACCGCCCACTCGACTCCGGCCGTTCCGTTTCCGCCCGCGAGACGCGTGCGGCGACTGAAGAGATACATGATGGATTCCCCCCTACCCCGGCACGGTGCCGGGTGCGCTCTGCGAGCGCAGGGAGCGCCCGCGAGCTCATGGCTACACCCGGAGGACAGGAGCATGCGCTGATTCGCGGGATGCGATGCACACCGCCGCGAATTGATCGCCGCGACCGTCGAGTGGTTCACCCTCCACCTCTGAACCAGGATCCGCCGATCGCAACCGATGTAGTCCCTGTCCGCGTCAGTCGGGCGCCTCGGCGTCGGGCTCGGACGACAGACCGGCGACGTCCGCGAGCGCTCCGGCCAGCATCGCTGAGCGGACGAGCACCCGGTTGATCTCATGGGCGACGTGCTGGCCGTGGCCGTAGAGCGGCAGGTCGCCGAGGGAGCGCACGACCATCGTCGGATCGGTCGTCACCGAGATGGGTTCGGGGTCACCGAGCTGTGGGACCGGCTTCCAGAACTCGGCCGGATCGACTCGGGACGCGCCACCGCCGCCCCCTCGCTTGCGGCCGCCCGAGCCCTTCTTCGTCGGACCCTTGCGCTTGCCAGAATTCTTGCTCTGGCCTGTGTTCTTGCTCTGGCCTG
>JAPXRJ010000019.1:0-25921 GCA_033813615.1 Microthrixaceae bacterium
CGGATCCTGCCGGGTGGGAGGGTCTCGACCGATGCGGCCGGCAACCAGGTCTACGAGTGGGCGGGACTCACCTGGCGCGACCAGAACGTGTCGGCTGGCTGGGCCAAGTACAACTACGAGGGGCTGGAGGGTCGCGACGCGTATCCGGAGTTCGCCAGGATCATCGACACGATGGCCGACGTCGGCGACGAGCACGGCTGCGGTCGGGCGATGTGGGAGTACGAGCCGGGCCTGTCCCGGTTCGGCACGCCCATGGCGCTGATGCTCCTGCCGTACTTCACCGACGGCTGCATCGGCTCGATGGAGGGGCTCTACTTCGAGGCGAGCTCGACGACGCCGTTCCACTTCCTGAACCAGTCGGAGCTGTCCGCCCAGCCGTCCCGTGCGCAGCGCGACATGCCGTACTCGGCGCTGAACGTGCCGCTCGGCATCTCGCACCTGCAGATGCTGGGCGTGAAGTACTACATGGCCACCTCGGACCAAGCCATCGCCGCTGCCCGCGCCGATGACCGGCTGACCGAGGTCGCATCGGTCGATGCGCCAGCAGCGACCGGTGCGGCGCCATCGGTGAGCACCCCCGGAGCCACGACCACCGACGGGGAGCACGAGTGGGTGGTGTTCGAGGTCGCCGACTCGGAGCTGGTCGCGCCGTTGAGCTGCGAGCCGGTCGTGCTGACCGACACCGACGACCACATCGACGGGTGGGTGTACGCCAAGGAGCGGGCACTGCCGGGTCCGGGCCAGGAGGTGGGAGCCAAGCTCCCTGGACCGGCGGTGACCTGGTACCTCGACGAGAGCCGATGGGACGTGCCGCTCGCCACCTCCGGCCCCGACGACTGGGAACGGGTGTCGCCCGACGACACCGATCCGCCGTGCCACGAGGTGCCGGCGACGACCGTGTCGAACGTGGTCGACGACGGTGACTCGGTGAGCTTCGACGTGTCGAGGACGGGCACACCCGTCCTCGTCAAGACGTCGTTCTTCCCGAACTGGCAGGCGACGGGAGCGGAGGGGCCCTACCGCGTCAGCCCGAACCTGATGGTCGTCGTGCCGACCGAGAAGTCGGTCACGCTCAGCTACGCCACGACGAACGTCGACCGCCTGGGCTGGCTGCTGACGCTGATCGGCGTGGTCGCGGTCGTCGGCCTGGCTGTGTGGGACGACCGCACGCGCAGCAGCCGCATCATCGAGCGCGTGGGAGCGCTGCAGCCCTTCGGTGCGCTGTCGTGGTCCCGAGGTCGCGATGTCGACTTCGGCGCTGATGATGTCGACGCGCCCGACGCGCCCGACGCGCCCGACGCGCCCGACGCGCCCGACGAGCCCGACGCGCTCGACGAGCCCGGCGAGCCGGTCGACGATCCCGACGATTCGGCGGCCGGGACCGGGTCGACCGAGGAGTAGCGCGTGGGCCTGTTCCGGCGGTTCGTGCTCGTCGGTGCGGCCGCCACGATCATCGACGTCGGCCTGTTCGTCTGGCTCCGCCAGGACGTCGGCTGGTCCGTCCCGACGTCCGACGCGGTCGCCGTCGCGACAGCGACCCTCGTCTCCTGGCTGTTGCACGCCACCATCACGTTCCCCGGCGATCCCCGGGTCAGGTGGTACCGGCGACCTGGCCCGTACGTCGGGTCCTCCGCCCTCGCTCTGGTGATGGACGTCTCGGTGGTCACCGTCCTCGACCTGGCGCTCGACCCCCGGCGGGGATGGGCGCTCGTGGTCATCAAGGTGCCGGCGCTGCTCATCGCCTTCCTGGTGCGGACCGCCAACTACCGACGCTTCATGTACGACACCGTGCGCGACGACCAGCGGCGGCCGGCGCATCGCGCCCCGCCACGTGGTGACGTGCGCCTCAGCGTGGTGGTGCCCGCGTTCCGGGAGGCGGACCGCATCGGCGACACGATCCGACGCATCCGCGAGGAACTGGCCGGGATCGCGGCGGACGGCGGATTGCAGGTCGTGGTGGTCGACGACGGCTCCGACGACGCCACAGCGGAGCGGGCCCGAGCCGCGGGCGCCGACCTCGTGCTGCGTCAGCAGGTCAACCGCGGCAAGGGGGCGGCGGTCCGGGTGGGGATGCTCGCTGCGGGCGGCCGGACCGTCGCGTTCACCGATGCCGACCTGTCGTACCCGCCGGTGCAGCTGGAGCGCTTCGTGAACGCCATCGAGGGCGGCTGGGACGTCGCGGTGGGCAGTCGTCAGCACGACGGCACGTTGACGGTGATCCGGGCTGGCCGGCTCCGGGAGATCGGTGGTCGGATCATCAACGTGGCGACGGGGGTGGTGCTGCTCGGGCGCTACCGCGACACGCAGTGCGGGATCAAGGCCATGCGATCCGACGTGGCCCGCCTGGTCTTCTCCCACTCGCACGTGGACGGCTTCGCCTTCGACGTGGAGTTGTTCCACCTGGTCGAGCGCTATCGCCTCACGCTGGTCGAGGTGCCGGTGCAGGTCCTCAACTCGTCCCGGTCGACGGTGCACGTGGTGCGCGACGCGGCCCGGCTGGTGGTCGACCTCTTCCGGGTGCGCACGCTCGCCCGATTGGGCGACTACGAGCTCGATGCCGACGAACGGCTGGCGCCGCCGGACGCTGCCGGGGACTCCGGACCGGGATCGGCGGGGCACTAGGGTGCGGCCCATGTCGCCCCTCGACGCCATCTTCAAGGCCTATGACGTCCGGGGCACGGTCCCGGACCAGCTCGACGCCGAGCTGGCCCGGGCGATCGGCGTCGGGTTCGCCACGTTTGCGCTGGAGGAGGCCGCCGGTCGAGGCGCCGCGGTCACCAGGGTCCTCGTCGCCCGGGACATGCGCCCGTCCGGCGTCGAGCTGTCCGGGGCGTTCGCCGACGGCGTGAGGTCCCAGGGCCTCGACGTGGTCGACCTCGGTCTCGGCTCGACCGACCTCCTGTACTTCGCGTCCGGTTCGATGGACGCCCCCGGCGTCATGTTCACCGCATCGCACAACCCTGCCGGCTACAACGGCGCCAAGTTCTGCCTGGCCGGTGCCCGCCCCGTCGGCGAGGACACCGGCCTGGCCCGCATCCGGGAGGTCGGCAACGCCGCCCTGGCCGGTGAGGTGGCGCCCGCAGCGACAGCGGGGGCGCTCAGCCACCAGGACGTCCTCGACGCCTTCGCGGATCACGTCCGCTCGTTCGTCGACGTGAGCGCGCTGGCCCCGCTGAAGGTCGTCGCCGACACCGCCAACGGCATGGGTGGCCTGGTGGTCCCCGCTGTGTTCTCCACGCTCCCGTTCGACCTCGAGGTCATGTACGGCGAGCTCGACGGCACGTTCCCCAACCATCCCGCGGACCCGATCCAGCCCGAGAACACCGCCGACCTCCGTGCTCGCGTCGTCGAGACCGGCGCCGACGTCGGCCTGGCGTTCGACGGCGACGCGGACCGGGTGTTCCTGGTCGACGAGAAGGGCGTGGGCCTCTCGGGTTCGGTGACCACGGCGATCATCGCCGCTGGCATCCTCGACAAGAACCCGGGCGGAACCGTCATCCACAACCTCATCTGCTCCCGCACGGTGCCCGAGGTGGTGCGAGAGCACGGTGGCACCCCGGTGCGCACCCGGGTGGGCCACTCGTTCATCAAGCAGGTGATGGCCGAGACCGGCGCCGTGTTCGGCGGTGAGCACTCGGCGCACTACTACTTCCGGGACAACTACCGCGCTGACTCGGGTCTGATCGCTGCGCTGGTCGTGCTCGAGCAGCTGTCGGTGTCGGGCCAGTCGCTGTCGGAGCTGCGTGCTCCGTTCGAGCGCTACGCGGACTCGGGCGAGATCAACACGCGGGTCGCCGACCCCGCTGCGGTCATCGACGAGGTGGCTGAGCACTTCGCAGGGCTGCCCCAGGACCGCCTCGACGGCCTCACCGTCGACGGCGGCGACTGGTGGTTCAACCTCCGCCCGTCCAACACCGAACCGCTGCTGCGACTCAACCTCGAGGCTCCCGACGCCGACCAGTGCGCCAAGCTCGTCGACGAGGTGCGCAGCCTCTTCACCGGCTGATCATCGCCTGCTGATCAGAGAGGATCACGAACATGACGACCGACCAGACCCTGGACCCGCGCCTGCTGGAGATCCTGGCCTGCCCCGAGGACAAGGGCCCGCTGCTCTACTTCCCCGACGAGCAGGCGCTGTACAACCCGCGCCTGCACCGTCGCTACGACGTGCGTGACGGCATCCCGGTGATGCTCATCGACGAGGCCACCTCCGTCGACGACACCGAGCACGACCGACTGACCTCCAAGGCCGCAGCCGACGGCATCGAGCCCACCTTCAGCGCATGAGTCCCGGGGCTCCTGTGGGCTCGGAGGGCGTCGTGCTCGACTCGCTGGACATGTTCGGCGTCGCCTTCGCCATGCCCGAGCAGCTCGCATCGGCCCGCGATGCCGCCCGGTCCGTCGACGGCCTGCCGTCGGCCGACGGCGTCACCGCCGTGGCGATCCTGGGCATGGGCGGCAGCGGCATCGGCGGCGACGTGTGCGCTGCGGTGGCCGGGCCTGCCTGCGCCGTGCCGATCGTGGTCTCCAAGCACTACGAGTGCCCTGGCTTCGTGGGTCCCGACACGCTCGTGCTGGCCGTCTCGTTCTCCGGCAACACCGAGGAGTCGGTCGCCGCGCTCACCGAGGCACATGACCGGGGCGCCCGGATCGTGGTGGTCGCGGCAGGCGGTGAGCTGGCCCGGCTGGCAGGGGAGTGGGGTGTGCCGTTGTTCGCCGTCGACGCGTCGATCCCCATGCCGAGGGCGGGCATCGGTGCGGTGACGGTCCCGCTGCTCGTCGCGCTCGAGCGGCTCGGCCTCGTCCCGGGCCTGTCGGAGCAGATCGACGCTGCCATCGTCCAGTTGGAGGCTCGTCGCGCTCAGCTGCAGCAACCCGGCAACCCGGCGGAGCACCTGGCGGAGCGGATTGGTCGGACGTTGCCGCTCGTCTACGGCGGCGGCCCGCTCGGCGAGGTCGCGGCGTGGCGGTGGAAGGGGCAGTTCAACGAGAACCCCAAGGTGCCGTCGTGGTGCAACCGCATCCCCGAGCTGACCCACAACGAGCTGGCCGGCTGGGCTCAACACGGCGATGTGACGCGTCAGGTGTTCACCCTGCTGTTCCTGCGCCACGACTTCGAGCACCCGAACGTCGGTCGTCGCTTCGAGTTCGTCGCCACCGCGTGCGACGAGGTGGTCGGCGACATCCAATCGGTCCGGGCCGAGGGTGACGGTCCGTTCGCCCAGCTGATGGACCTCGTGATGTGGGGTGACCTGGTCACGTTGCACTTGGCGGTGCAGTCAGGCGTCGACCCGGGCCCCATCGCGGTGCTCGACGACCTCAAGAACTGGCTCCGCTCGACCTGACCCCCCCGTTCTGTTCGTCGTTCCACAAGGAAAACCTTGTGAAACGACGAACAGAACGGGGATGGCGTACCCTCTGCGCTGCCAGGGCTGCACCGAACCCGGCGTCAGACGACCCCAGCCCCGACGTTCCGATCCATCCACTGAACCGGCCGCGCACCGATGCGGCCAGGAGACATCACATGACGTTCACCGACTTCAAGGTCGCCGACCTCTCCCTGGCACCCCTCGGCCGCAAGCAGATCGAGCTCGCCGAGCAGGAGATGCCGGGGCTCATGGCCATCCGGGCCGAGTACACCGACAGCCAGCCGCTCGCGGGCGCCCGCATCACCGGCTCGTTGCACATGACCGTGCAGACAGCGGTCCTCATCGAGACGCTGACCGCACTCGGTGCCGAGGTGCGCTGGTGCAGTTGCAACATCTTCTCCACCCAGGACGAGGCTGCTGCCGCCGTCGCCGTCGGCCCGACCGGCACCGTCGAGGACCCCAAGGGCGTCCCGGTGTACGCGTGGAAGGGCGAGACGCTGGAGGAGTACTGGTGGTGCACCGAGCAGGTGCTCGCGTGGCCTGCGGACGCGGACGGCAACACGGGTCCGAACATGATCCTCGACGACGGTGGTGATGCCACCCTGCTGGTGCACAAGGGCACCGAGTACGAGGCCGCCGGCGTGGTCCCCGACACCGTCGAGGAGGACTCCGACGAGTGGGGCGTCGTGCTCTCCACGCTGCGCCGCACGCTCACCGAGGACCCCCAGCGCTGGACCCGCATCGGCCGGGGCATCAAGGGCGTCACCGAGGAGACCACGACCGGCGTCCATCGCCTGTACCAGATGTTCGAGCAGGGTCTGCTGCTGTTCCCGGCGATCAACGTCAACGACTCCACCACCAAGTCGAAGTTCGACAACCTCTACGGCTGTCGCCACAGCCTGGTCGACGGCATCAACCGCGCCACCGACGTGATGATCGGCGGCAAGCTCGCCGTCGTCTGCGGCTACGGCGACGTCGGCAAGGGCAGCGCCCAGTCGCTGCGCGGCCAGGGCGCTCGTGTGGTCATCACCGAGATCGACCCGATCTGCGCGTTGCAGGCCGCCATGGAGGGCTACCAGGTGGTCCGCCTCGAGGACGTCGTGGAGACCGCCGACATCTTCATCACCACCACCGGCAACAAGGACATCATCACCGCCGAGCACATGGCGCGGATGAAGCACAACGCCATCGTCGGCAACATCGGCCACTTCGACAACGAGATCGACATGGCCGGTCTGTTCCGCCAGAGCGACATCCAGCGGGTCAACATCAAGCCGCAGGTCGACGAGTTCGTGTTCCCCGACGGCCACTCGGTGATCGTCCTCGCCGAGGGCAGGCTCCTGAACCTCGGGTGCGCCACGGGCCATCCGAGCTTCGTGATGAGCTGCTCGTTCTCGAACCAGGTGCTCGCGCAGATCGAGCTGTTCACCAAGACCTCGGACTACGAGCTGGGTGTCCACGTCCTGCCCAAGCAGCTCGACGAGGACGTCGCCCGGTTCCACCTCGACGCCCTCGGCGTGCGCCTCACGAAGCTCACCCCGGAGCAGTCGGCCTACCTCGGCATCCCCGTCGAGGGTCCCTACAAGTCGGCGCACTACCGGTACTGATCGGGCGGTACTGATCGGGGCTCGGAGCGGGTTCTCGGGTCGGATTCCGGTCGTCACGGCCTGATTCCGACCCGAGATCCGCATCGACCCCCTCGCCGTGCCCTCACGAGACCCGCGGGCTCGTGGGGTCTACGCTGCCGGCGACGCCGTCGAAAGCGGCGTACGAGCACCGGGGGGAACCAGCGTGGAGAAGTTCGAGGGGAAGGTCGCCGTCGTCACCGGGGGAGCGAGCGGCATCGGCCGGGCGATGGCCGAGGCGTTCGCCGCCAAGGGCATGAAGCTCGTGCTCGCCGACATCGAGGCCGACCCGCTGGAGGAGACGTCTCGCTCGCTGCGCGACGGTGGCGCGGACGTGTTCGCGGTGACGGCGGACGTGAGCCGCGCCGCGGACGTCGAGCGCATCGGCGAGGCGGCGATGGACGTGTTCGGAGCGCTGCACGTGGCGTGCAACAACGCCGGCGTCGCCGGAGGCGGTGCCACCTGGGAGGTGGATCCCTCGGTCTGGGAGTGGGTCCTCGGCGTGAACCTGATGGGCGTCGTGCACGGGCTGCGATCCTTCACGCCCAGGATCATCGCCAGCGGGGGTGGCCACATCGTGAACACGGCGTCCATGGCCGGCCTGACGTCGCCGGCGTTCATGAGCCCGTACAACGTGTCCAAGCACGCGGTGGTCACGATGTCGGAATCCATGTACGTCGAGTTGGAGATGCTGCACCCCGAGGTGGGCATCAGCGTGCTGTGTCCTGGTTGGGTGCAGACCCGCATCCACCAGGCCGACCGCAACCAGCCCGACGACGTCGCCGCAGCGGTGGAGGCAGCGGCAGCGGACGCGACGCCCGGTCCGGTCTCCGCCGAGGACCTGAAGGAGATGATCGACGGCTTCATCGCCGAGGGCCTGCGACCCTCGGTGGTCGCACAGATGGTGCTCGAGGCGATCGAGCAGCGCCGCTTCTACGTCCTCACGCACCCGGAGTGGCAGTCGATGGTGAGCGATCGGGTGGACCGCATGCTCAGCGGCGAGAACCCATCGATGGCCCTGCCCGGCAACTGATCGGTCAGGGCCGAACGGCCAGCACCAGCCCGCTGACCCGCTCGGCGCCTCCTCGCCGCGTCGCTCTCGCTGCGGCCGACAGCGTGGAGCCGGTGGTCCTCACGTCGTCGACCACGACCACGTGGGTGCCGACGGCCCCGATCGGTTCGAACGACGGCCCGTGCAGCCGGTGCGCCCGGTCCGCTCCCGTCTGGGCGCTGCCCGGCCTGCGCTCGAGCGCGGCGACGGGGCGCACGCCCGCGAAGTGGGCGATGCTCCGGGCGAGCAGCTCGGCCTGGTCGTAGCCGCGGTGGCGACGTCGGGCGGCGCTCGTCGGTGCCCAGGTGACGGCGTCGACGGGGTGTGGCGATCGGGTCACGAACACCGCCATGGCCCGGCCGATCACCTCCAACGCGTCTCGGTGGTTGTGGAACTTCAACTCGGCGACGAGCTGCCGGGTGGGTCCGTGGTAAGCGAGCAGAGCCCAGCACGCGTCGAGGTCGGCTGGTGGCGCCAGCACGGGAGCGGGCGGGAGGTCCGCGGTGCAGTCGCCGCACAGCCCGGATCCGGAGCGTCGGCAGATCGCGCAGCGGCGGGGAGCCAGGGCGTCGAGCACGGTCGGGACGCTACGCGCCTCCTCTGACGCTCAGGCTCTGCGGTCGGCGTGGCGGGGCCCGCCGGTAGAGTGGACGCCGCTATGGGATTCATGGATCGACTGCTGCGCACCGGCGAGGGCAAGAAGGTGCGCGCGCTCGCGGACCTCGTGTCCGACATCGGAGCGCTCGAGCCCGAGCTGCAGGCCCTCTCCGACGAGGACCTCCAGCACCGCACAGTGGAGTTCAGGGAGCAGCTCGATCGTGGCGTCGCCGTCGACGACCTGCTGATCCCCGCCTTCGCCACCGTCAGAGAGGCGGCCAGCCGGGTCATCGGCCAACGCCACTACGACGTGCAGCTGATGGGTGGTGCCGCGCTGCACTTCGGCTGGGTCGCGGAGATGAAGACCGGTGAGGGCAAGACCCTGGTCTCCACGCTGCCGGTGTACCTGAACGGCCTCACCCGCAAGGGCGTCCACGTGATCACCGTGAACGACTACCTGGCCAAGCGCGACGCCGAGTGGATGGGTCAGGTCCACCGCTTCCTCGGTCTGAGCATCGGCATGATCCTGCCCGGCGAGCACGACCCCGACTTCAAGCGCGAGCAGTACGCCTGCGACATCACCTACGGCACCAACAACGAGTTCGGATTCGACTACCTCCGCGACAACATGGCGCTGTCGCTCGAGGAGAAGGTCCAACGGGGTCACGCATACGCGATCGTCGACGAGGTCGACTCGATCCTGATCGACGAGGCCCGCACACCGCTCATCATCTCGGGTCGCGTCAGCGACGCGGCCAAGCTCTACCACAAGTTCGCGGCGGTGGTCCGAGGCCTGAGCCGGGACACCGACTACGAGGTCGACGAGGAGAAGCGGGTCGTGTTCCCGCTGCCCGAGGGCATCCACAAGGTGGAGAAGAGCCTCGGCGTGGAGAACCTCTACGACGACGTGTCCAACAGCCTGGTTCACCAGCTGCAGGTGGCGATCAAGGCCAAGGAGCTCTACAAGCGTGACCGCGACTACCTGGTCCAGCAGGGCGAGGTGAAGATCGTCGACGAGTTCACCGGTCGCATCCTGGATGGCCGGCGCTGGTCCGAGGGTCTGCACCAGGCGGTCGAGGCCAAGGAAGGCGTGAAGATCAAGGAGGAGAACCAGACCCTGGCGACGGTCACCCTCCAGAACTACTTCCGCATGTACGACAAGCTCGCAGGCATGACCGGTACCGCCCTCACCGAGGCCGCCGAGTTCATGTCCACCTACAACCTCCAGGTGGTGCCGATCCCCACCCACCGGGGGCTCCAGCGCATCGACGACGCGGACCTCATCTACCGGACAGAGGAGGCCAAGTTCTCCGCCGTGGTCGACGACATCGTCGAGCGGCAGGCGGTGGGCCAGCCGGTCCTCGTCGGCACGGTGTCGGTGGCCAAGTCCGAGCTGCTCAGCCGCGAGCTGGAGAAGCGGGGCGTGTCGCACTCGGTCCTGAACGCCAAGCAGCACACCCGTGAGGCAGAGGTCGTCACCCAGGCCGGACGCATCGGATCGGTCACCGTGGCCACCAACATGGCCGGCCGCGGCGTCGACATCCTTCTGGGCGGCAACCCCGAGGGCCTGGCCGAGCGGGAGGTGCACGCCGAGGGGCTCGAGGAGGGCACCGAGGAGGCCGACGCCCGCTACGAGGAGCTGCTCGCCAAGTACGAGCTGGAGTGCAAGGCCGAGGGCGAAGAGGTCCGGCAGCTCGGTGGGCTGTACGTGCTCGGCACCGAGCGCCACGAGAGCCGACGCATCGACAACCAGCTCCGCGGTCGTTCCGGCCGTCAGGGCGATCCCGGCGCCAGCCGCTTCTACCTGTCGCTCGAGGACGACCTCATGCGCTTCTTCGCCACCGGCGCGATCGAGTGGGTGATGGGCAAGGGCTGGGACGACGAGGTGCCGATCGAGGCCAAGATGGTCACCCGGGCGATCGAGAAGGCCCAGAACACCGTCGAGGCCCGCAACGCGGAGATCCGCAAGAACGTCCTCAAGTACGACGAGGTCATGAACGAGCAGCGCAAGGTGATCTACGCCCGGCGCGACGAGGTGCTCGAGGGCGGCGACCTCCGCGACGAGACGCTGAAGTCCATGGCGGAGTCCGTCGAGGAGCTGATCGGGGTCCACTGCGGATCGGACTACACCGAGGACTGGGACACCGAGGCGCTCGCCGCGGATGCCGCCACCTACTGGCCGACCGAGGTCACACCCGAAGAGCTGGCCGACACGCTCAGCCAGGACGTGCTCTACGACGTGCTCATGGCCGACGCCGTGCGCCACTACGAGGAGCGCGAGGAGGAGTTCGGCTCCGAGACGTTCCGCCAGATCGAGCGCCAGATCATGCTGCGGATCATCGACACCAAGTGGCGCGAGCACCTGAAGGAGATGGACTACCTCCAGGAGGGCATCAACCTCCGGGCGCTGGGCCAGAAGGACCCTCTCACCGAGTGGCAGCGTGAGGGCTTCGACATGTTCGGCCAGATGATGGAGTCCGTCGACAAGGAGTACGTCCAGTACGTCATGCACGTGCAGGTCGTGAAGGAGGAGCAACCCAAGCTCCAGCCCCAGCGCTTCGACTACTCCGCGCCAGAGGACCCCTCCGAGGGGCCCAACCCGGTCCCGGCAGTGGTCGCGGCGGAGACCGCGCACGAGGTGGCGGCGGCTGCGACCGGCGCGGCGCCGGTGGCCGACGAGCCGGTGGCGCAGCAGCCGGTCGTCAAGAGCGACTGGGACAAGACGCCGCGCAACGCCCCCTGCCCGTGCGGGAGCGGCAAGAAGTTCAAGCAGTGCCACGGCGCGAGCTGAGCTGATCGAGGTCGACTGAACGTGCAGGACTTCTCGCAGCGCATCAGCGCGCTCCGCTCCCGGCTGGCCGAGGCGGAGGGCTACCTCCGCGTCGGTGAGCTGCGCGCCCGTCGGCCTCAGCTGGAGACCGAGCTCGGCCGCCCTGACCTGTGGGACGACCAGGCCGCGGCACAGGCGCTGCAGCGCGAGTTCGCCGAGCTCGACGACGACCTCGGCCTCTTCGACTCGCTCGAGGCGCGTGTCGACGATGTCGACACGTTGGCCGAGTTGGCCCGCGAGGAGGGCGACGAGTCGCTCGAACCCGAGATCGAGGCCGAGCTCGATTCGCTGGTGGTCGACTTCGATCGGTTGGAGCTGCGGGCGCTGTTCACCGGCGAGTACGACGAACGAGACGCCATCGTCGAGGTCAACTCCGGCGCCGGAGGCGTCGACGCACAGGACTGGGCCGAGATGCTGCTGCGCATGTATGTGCGTTGGGCCGAGCGTGCGGGAATGGACCTGGAGATCGAGTCGCTGAACGAGGGCACCGAGGCCGGCATCTCCTCCGCGACGTTCCTGCTCAAGGGACGCAACGCCTACGGCTGGATGCGCTCCGAGCACGGTGTGCACCGCCTGGTGCGGATCTCGCCGTTCGACAACAACGCCCGGCGCCAGACGAGCTTCGCGTCGGTCAAGGTCACCCCGTGGATCGACGACGTCGACGACGAGATCGAGGTCGACGACAAGGAGCTCCGCATCGACGTGTACCGGTCCTCCGGCGCAGGCGGCCAGCACGTCAACGTGACCGATTCAGCGGTGCGGATCACCCACCTGCCGACGGGCATCGTCACGTCGTGCCAGAACGAGCGGTCCCAGCACCAGAACAAGGATCGGGCCATGAAGATCCTGAAGGCCAAGCTGCTGGAGCTGGAACGCCAGAAGCGCCAGGACAAGCTGGCCGAGATCACCGGCGAGGGTGCGGCGGTCGACTTCGGCAGCCAGGACCGCAACTACGTGCTCCAGCCGTACCAGCAGGTCAAGGACCTGCGCTCGGGCCTGGAGCTGTCGAACCCCGACGCGGTGCTCGACGGCGACCTCGACGGGCTCATGGAGGCCTACCTCCAGTGGGTGCGCACCGGCGCCCCTGCGGCGGGCTGACCCCTCCGCCACTCGCGGGTCCCGGGCTGAGAGACTGACGACCGGCGCGACCCCGGCCACCGATGACGGGGGCTATCGTCACCGGTTCGTAACAACCAGTTCCTCTGGTAAGCCAGTCCTGTTCGTGGGTTCCTCCCCTCCCACCCACGAGAGAGGCCAGCGTGATCAAGCTCGACAACGTCACCAAGATCTACAAGGGCGAGATGGTCGCCCTTCGTGACGCTTCGGTCGACATCGACAAGGGCGAGTTCGTGTTCCTCGTGGGCCCGTCGGGTTCGGGCAAGTCGACGTTCCTGCGGCTGTTGAACCGGGAGGAGCGCCCGGAGAAGGGCCGGATCTTCGTCGCCGGCAAGGACATCGCAGAGCTGCCCGGCTACAAGGTCCCGTACCTGCGCCGCAACATCGGCAGCATCTACCAGGACTTCAAGCTCCTGCCGTCCAAGAGCGTGTACGAGAACGTGGCCTTCGCTCTGGAGGCGATCGGCCGGCCGAAGGGTGCCATCAAGGAGGCGGTGCCGCAGATCCTCGATCTGGTCGGCCTGTCGAAGAAGCAGTCGAACATGCCCGACGAGCTCTCCGGTGGCGAGCAGCAGCGGGTGTCGATCGCCCGGGCGTTCGTCAACCGCCCGCTGATCCTCCTGGCCGACGAGCCGACCGGCAACCTCGACCCGGCCACCTCCGTCGGCATCATGAAGCTGCTGGACCGGATCAACCGGACCGGCACGACGGTCGTGATGGCCACCCACGACCGAGGCATCGTCGACACGATGCGGCGACGGGTGATCGAGCTCGATCGCGGCCGGGTCGTGCGCGACCAGGCGCGCGGCGTCTACGAGTGAGGTTCCGTGGCCATCCGCGTTGACTACGTCCTGAAGGAGACCGGGACCAACCTCGTCCGCAACGTGACGCTCACGTTCGCGGCGGTGCTCACGGTCGCCGTCTCGCTCGCGATGGTGGCCGCCAGCTACCTGATCGGCGCCGGCATCAACAACAGCTTCCTGGGCCTGCGCTCCGATGTGGACCTGTTCGTCTACATGAACCCCGCAGCCACGGCGGAGCAGATCCAGTCGATGGACAAGACGCTCGACTCGAGCCCTCAGGTGAGCGAGTTCGACTTCTACGACAGCGCCCGGTCCTACGACGAGTTCAAGCGCCTCTTCCGCGACCAGCCCGACCTGATCAACACGATCAAGGCCGAGGATCTGCCGCAGAGCTTCCGCATCAAGCCCAAGTCCACCGACGCCGAGGTGGTCTCGTCGCTCGGCGACACGCTGCAGGCGAAGGACGGGGTGCTCCGGGTGGAGTACGCAGCGGAGTACGCCAAGCGGATGCAGACCTCGGTGAGGACGCTCAACACCTGGGTGCTGATCGTCGGCGCGGTGCTGATCGCCGCATCGGTGCTGCTGATCTTCAACACCATCCGCACCGCCGTGTTCGCCAGACGGCGGGAGATCGAGGTCATGCGCCTGGTGGGCGCCAGCAACTGGTTCATCCGATTGCCGTTCATCGTCGAAGGCCTCGTGCACGGCCTGCTCGGCGCGCTGCTGGCCTCGATCGGGGCCTGGGGCTTCGACCAGCTGTGGAAGCGGAACTTCGTCGACCAGGTCGGCTTCGAGCTGCTGAACCAGATCCGTTGGGATCCGAGCCAGCTCTGGGCGTCGATCGCGATCATCTTCGTGGTCGGCGCACTGACCGGTGCGGTCGGGTCAGGGATCGCCGTGAGCCGGTTCCTCAAGGTCTGACAGGTGGGTGACGAGTACCGCACGATCGACTACTCGGTGACCGACGGGATCGCCACGATCACGCTCGATCGGCCCGATCACATGAACGCGTTCACCGTGCGCATGTGCCTGGAGATGATCGACGCGTTCGACCGGGTCGACGCGGATCCCGACGTCCGGGCGGTGATCGTCACCGGCTCGGGCCGAGCGTTCTGCGCCGGTGCCGACCTGGCGAGCGGTGCCGAGGTGTTCGACGCGTCGCCTGCGGTGACGAGCCCGGACGAGTCCATCGGGGAGGTGGCGGGCGAACCGACGACACCGGCACAGATCGATCCCCGCCGGGACTTCGGTGGGCTCCTGACCCTGCGGATCTTCGAGGCCACCAAGCCCGTCATCGCCGCGATCAACGGTCCGGCGGTCGGCATCGGCGCCACGATGACGTTGCCGATGGACATCCGCCTGGCATCGGAGACGGCCAGGTTCGGCTTCGTGTTCGCCGCCCGCGGCATCGTGCCCGAGGCGGCGTCGGGCTGGTTCCTGCCCCGGCTGGTCGGCATCCAGCAGGCGTTGGAGTGGTGCTACACGGCGCAGGTGTTCCCGGCGTCGGAGGCCCTCGACGGCGGACTCGTCCGCTCGCTGCACGCACCCGAGGACCTGCTCGACGCCGCCCGCTCGCTGGCAGCCGAGATCGCTGCGAACGCGGCGCCCGTGTCGATCGCCCTCACCCGTCAGATCATGTGGCGGGGCCTCGTGGCTGAGCACCCGATGGCCGCCCACCGGGTCGATTCTCCCGGCGTGCTCGCGACGGGAGCGGGGGCCGACGCCCGGGAGGGCATCACCGCCTTCTTCGAGAAGCGCGCTCCGCATTGGCGCCAGCAGGTTCCCGGCGACCTGCCCGACTGGTTCCCGTGGTGGGACCAGCCGACCTTCGACGTCTGAGCGCATCGCATCTCCGTTCGACGACGTGAGATGTCCCGAGTGGCGACAAGGTCCTTCGGCGACGGCAGGCGTCCCCGATTCGGTGTGGATCGCCTTGCTGTGACCCTTGACGCACCCTATTGACGATCGTTCTGCCACCAGTCACGATATATCGCAACCAGTCGGAACCGATCGGTTCCGGTGAAGCGACAGATGCCGAGAAGCGGCAGACATCGAGAACGATCGAGATCAAGAAGCACAGAGAGGAGGTCGCACATGCGACCCCAGAACGATGACCAGAACGACACGGCAGCGGGCGATGTCCGATGCGGGGACGGTCCGGACGGGTTCGACCCGTGGATGTGGCGGAGCAGCTTCGACCCGTCGGGGCGACGAGGGCGTCGCGGTCGCGGCCCCGGGCGTGGGGGCCCCGGGCGTGGCGGCCCCGGACGTGGCGGGTTCGGCCCGGGTCGGGGCGGATTCGGCCCCGGCGGCCGTCGGGCCAACCGCGGCGACGTGCGCGCGGCGATCCTCGCCCTGCTCGCCGAAGAGCCGATGCACGGCTACCAGATCATCTCCGAGCTCGACCAGCGGACCGGCGGTGCGTGGAAGCCGAGCCCAGGGTCGGTGTACCCGACCGTGCAGATGCTGGAGGACGAGGGATTGGTCCGGGCGGAGGCGGAGGGCGGCAAGAACGTCGTCCACCTCACCGAGGCCGGTCGAGAGGCCGCAGATGCGGGTGAGCCGGCCCCGTGGGAGGCCGTTGCCGGCGATGCCGGACAGCTGGCACTCCGCAACAACCTCGGCGGCCTGATCGCGGCGTTCAAGCAGGTCGCCCAGACCGGTTCCCCCGACCAGGTGCAGCGGGCGTCCACCGTGCTCAACGATGCCCGGAAGGCCCTCTACGGCATCCTCGCCGAGGACCTGCCGTCCGAGTGAGGCGTCGCGCTCAGCCCATCGCCGGGTGGCGTCGACTCCACACGACGATCAGTGCGATCGCTGCGCCTGCGATGAGCGCCGTTCCGCCGAGCAGCCTCCAGGGGAACCCCTGTCGGTCCGGTGGCACCGTTCGGAACGGTTCGATCGCGGCGACCTCGTCACCTGTGGGCGCTGCTGCGTTCCCGTCGATCGGCGCGGTGCTGTCGGTCGGCGTGGACGTCGCTGGATCCGCTGTCGCCACCGTCGTCGGAGCGGTGGTGGGAGCTCCGACGTTCGCGACGGCGGCTCCCGTGGTCGCAGAGGTCCTCGACGGGTTCGACGCCTTCAGCGGAAGGCGGCGTGTGGTGGGCAGCGACGGCGTAGAGATCCGTCGTGTGCCGAAGAGCCCGCTCGGGGGTCGTGGCGTCGGTGCTGCCGACGGGTTCGCTGCCGGTCCGCTGCTCACCGTCGGTGGCGCGATCGGGGTCTCCGGCGAGGTGCTGGGCGGCACCTCCGGAGCCGTCGTCGTCGTGGTGGTGCCACAGCCGATGCCCAGGCACTGATCGAGCACGGGCGGGGTCGATCCCGACCGGACCGCGGTCGGGGCGATGTCGTCCCATGCGGGGTGCGGCGCCGTGCCTCGTGCCATCACGATCGGCACGCCGGGGAACCACATCGGCGGGTAGACGGTCGGGTCACCGTGGATCGAGATCGGTCCGGCATCGCTGTCACCGCCACAGCCGATGAACCCGAACCAGTAGTCGCCGTCGGCGAGGCCGTCGAGGTGGAACGAGCCGTCACCGTCGATGGGGGCGATGCCGATCAGTTCGTTCGGCACGTAGGCGACCACGCACGTCGGCGCCGATGGGTTGGCGCCGGCCGCGTTGTGCAGCGAGCCCGTCACCGACGTCGTCGCTCCCGACGGGAGGTCGACGTCGAGGGTCACGTCGTCGCCTTCTCCGGCGCGGACGGTCCGGTGCTGCTGCACGAGGCCTCGTCCAGGTCGGCAGTCCGAGAAGGTGAAGGTCACGTCCTGGTCGGGCAGCGCCCTCGCCCTCCACATCCCGTCGGCTTCGGTCTGGTCGCTGTTGGCGCCGCCGATGCAGACATCCGCGGCCGCTGCACCGCCGGAGGTCACGGTTCCGTGCACTCGCACCGCTCGCAGAGCCGTGTCGTCGATGCCGGCGGTCGTGGCTCCGAGCTCCACGTGCACCGGCTGGGCATCCTCGAAGGACCAGCGCTGCGCAGAGTCGGGGAAGACCGACGGATGGATCTGCTCAGCCCACTCGTCGTCGTCGTTGCAGTTGCTGTAGCGGACCAGGTAGTCGCCGGCATCGACGCCGGAGGTCACCCAGGTGCCATCGTCGTTCACCCGTTCCCAGGTGCCGTTGCCGTTGTCGAGGTCGGTCGCGTCGTGAAGGGAGACGCACATGCCCCGAGCGCCCTGGCCGCGGCTGTCGGTGAGGCGTCCGGAGATCCGTCCGCCCCGTTGCATCGTTGCGTCGAGCGTCGCTCCCGGCAGGGCGATGTCGACCGTCGGAGGCGGGTCGGTGCCCGCCGGACCGCCGGGGTACCACTGCGACACGAGGTTCGCCGTGCTGCCGCAGTCGTTCAGCCAGATCGAGTACCGACCCGGGGCGACCACGAACCGGTACGTTCCGTCGGCTCCGGTGACCGAACCTCCCGCATATCGCCAGTCCCGCCCCGTGGTGTCCTGGGCCGACACGCAGACGTTCGGCTGCGGCGCACCGGCGCCGTCGGTGACGAGGCCCTGCACGACCGCTCCGGTCGCCATCACGGTGTTGCCGAGGTCGGACGTGTCGTTCGGGTTCAGCCGCACGGTCCGGGCTCCGGCCACGTCGCTGACGCCCGGGTACCAGGTGTCCGATCGCACCGGCGCGGGCGTGCAGTCGCGCAGGTTGATGGTGCCGTCGACGTCGGCGGGCACCCTGGCATCGAAGACGCCGTGGTCGTCGGTGCGTCCGGCGTCGAACCAGTCCTGCTCGTCGGTCGGCCCCGCGACGAAGGACGCGCAGATCCCTGGCAGGGGGGTGCCGGTCTCGTCGGTCACGGTCCCGTGCACCGTGCCGAGCGGCTGCATCGTGATGTCGCCGACGGCGACGGCGCCGCCGCTGACGCGGAACTCCGCTGCGTCCGCCCTGAGCACGGTGGAGGGGGCGTAGGTCCTGGCGAGATCGTTGCGGACGCAGTCGACAGCTGCCACCTCATAGGTGCCCTCCGCCAGGTCGGTCAGCTCGAAGGACCCGGTGACATCGACGCCCGACGACGCATTCGTCGGGCCTTGGGACACGTGGACGCAGATGCCGCTCGCCGGCTGGCCGTCGGGGGCGAGCACCCGTCCCGTGAGCGATCCGCCGCCGATCGGTGCGGCTCCGACGGGTCCGGCAGCGACGACCAGGCCGGCGACCAGGATGGCGGCCACGTTGCCGACCGCCAGCGCGCGCCGGGCGGGGCCAGGTCCGCTCACCGCCAGCTCGTCGGGACTCGTGGTGGGTATGCGATCTCGTGCCGCGTCACGCTGCTCGGCGGTGAGTGCGCAGTACTCGGTCAGCACGTCTCTGGTCTGGTCGTCGAGGCCGATGAAGGAGGCGCCGGCACGGTGGCGACCGGAGTCGGGGTCGACCTGGTCGGCGATGTGGCGGATGCGGAGTCGGACCGAGAGACGCGTCGTCGTGCCGTCGAGTCGCGGGATGTCCAAGCGGGCAGTGACCGCGCGGGATGGGGATCGAGCATCGGAGCGGTCGGCGACCAGGAGGCCGATGCCGCGCGGCGTCAGGTCGACGACCTTGCAGTGCTGGCCGTCGAGCTCTGCGACCAGATCCGTCACCTGGCGGTGCGTGCCGCGGCGCTGCACCCGTCCGACGAGGAGGTGCAACACGTCGACCATGGCGACGATCGTCCACACGGCCGCGGTCATCGCCAGGAATCGGGCGCCATCGCTCTCGAAGCTCGGCAGCAGGTCCCCGACGGCGAACGCGAGCACGCGGGCGAGGAGCGCCAGGTCCACCAGGACCAGCATCGTGGTCGTGAGGCGCAACCGTCCCAACGTGGCGAGCCCGCCCTTGTGCGCTGTCACCGGGTACCGGGGCCTCCGGACCAGCCCGAGGACGTGCACGCCCATCGTGCGCAGACCGTGTCGGGTGGTGTCGCCGACGGCGACCGTGCCTCGTCCGAGCGAGACCGCTGCTGCGGTCCGCAGCGCCAGCTGAGCGCAGAACGCCGCCGCGACGACGAGCAGCGGTCCGCTGACCGGCATCGCCCCTGTGAGGAGGGTGGCGACGAGCACCGACAGCCCCGTCAGACGGGCGAGCCCGTCGAGGACGGCGGTCGACGCGTGCAGCTGCGCCGTGCGTCGACGCGCCCCGGTTCGGATGGGCAGCAGCGGCGACTCCGCTCCGGCGAGCAGCTCCCAGTCCTCGTGGGCGGTCGTGCCTTCGGCGAGCAGGTAGGCGTCGAGCGAATCCGGTGCCTCGGTTCGCACCGACGGCGGCGTCGACCACCGCACGCCCCAGCCGCTTCGGGCCAGCCGCATGGCGGCCCGATGCGTCGGTGCGCTGGCGTCGGCCAGCCCGCCGATCGAGTCGATCGCGTCGGCCCTGAACAGCGAGCCTGAGCCGATCCACTCCGCCGCGCCGGAGCGGCTGAGCGACGGCCCGACCACCTCGTTCTCGAGCGCCCGCTCGTCGTGGCGGGGACTGAGGTGCAGGAGGCTGTCGGCGTTGATCAGGTCGACCGAGGACTGCACCACCGCCAGGCGGGGTCGAGCCGGGTCGACGAGCATCGACGCCAGGTCGAGGAAGCCGGGGACGATCACGTCGCCGGCGTCGACCCAGGCCAGGACCTCGGCGCGGGAACCGGCGCGGGCCGCCTCGACGAGCGCCGCCGGTCGGGAGCCGGCCGGCACCTGGTGCACCTCGTACTCGGCGCCGAGGCGCTGGGCCGTCCGGCGGATCCGGGGGCGATCGCGGTGGTCGAGGACTCGGATCCGAGCCGCGTCGCCGACGCTCGCGACGAGCAGCGTCCGGACGAGCTCCTCGCGGTCGGCGAGTCCGGCCGGAACCAACAGCTCGACGTCGGGCCCGTCTCCGGCATCGCACACCGATGCGGGGTCCGAGAGCGGGGTGGGGGCGACGGCGGCGTTCACCACGCTGAGCAGGAACCGCAGCACCAGCAGCGTCTCCGCAGCGAGGAGGGGCACGCTCAGCCACCAGGGTCCACCGAGGGTCCACCCCAGCCGCCAGGTCAGGTACGCGAGGGGTGCGACCACGGCTGCGGCGATCAAGGGGCGGTTGGCGCCGTTTCGTGGTCGTCTCATGCGCGGTGTCCCTCCGACGGCGAACAGCGGCGTGGGTGCGCCGCGTCGTCCACCTCCCGTCGGCAGGGATGCTGCGTGAGTGAGGGAAGCGAGCGGTCAGGCGCCGGTGCCCGAGAGGATCACGCCGACCAGGGCGCTGGTCTGCTCCTCGTCGAAGGTGCCGTTGCGCATGAGCACCCGGTACATCACGGCACCGACGAGCACGTCGGCCACCAGGTCCGGGTCGATGTCGGGCTGCAGCTCTCCGCGTTCGACTCCCCGCTCGATCGCCTCGATGGTCGGGGTGCGGCGTGCCGTGGTGAACCGCTCCAGGGCCTCCCTGACCTCGGCGTTGTCCTTGGCGGCGCTCACCATCGACGGCAGGAGCCTGCCGCTCTCGGTGTCGTGGAGCGCGGCGTGGACCCGCCGGACGATCTCGATCAGGTCCGTGCGGATCGATCCGGTGTCCGGTGGCGTCGTCGGAGCGGTCGCGACGGCGTTGAACGCGGCTTCCATCAGGTCGATGCGGTTCTGGTGGCGCCGATAGACGCTGGCCCGCGACACCCCCGACCGGCTCGCTACGCCGTCGACGCTCAACGCCTCCACTCCGCCGTCGCGGAGCAGATCGACCGCGGCCTCGATGATGGCCTGGTCGACCTGCGGGTCACGGGGCCGACCCGGCCCGGGTGTCGGGTGCGCCGCGTCGGTCGAGGCGCTCATGGCGACCGCTTCGCGCTCAGGTCGTCACCGTGGGCCGCCGCCTCGACCATCTCGGCTGCGAACTCGGCGTCCTGCGCTGCCTCATCCGCGGGTCGGGCATGCGCCGGCAGGAACACGGCCGCGGTGATCACGCCGAGGATGGCGGCGATCGCTGCGACGACCGCACCGGCGTGCATGGCATCGACGAACGCGTCGCGGGCGACGCTGGCGACCTGGTCGCCCATGGCGCCGGCCCGGTCCGCCACCGCGAGCGCGCCGCCGATGCCGCTGCGCGCCGCCTCGAGCGCCTGGTCGGGCATCCTGGATTCGAACGCCTCGACGATCTTCGAGCCGTACACCGACGACATGGTGCTGCCGATGATGGCCACGCCGAGCGCGCCGCCGATCTGGCGGGTGGTGTCGTTCACCGCGGATCCGACGCCGGCCTTGGCGAGCGGTAGGGACCCCATGATGGATTCGGTCGCCGGCGCCATCGTCAGCCCCATCCCCAGGGCGAGCACGACCATGCGCCACATGACCTGGAAGTACGAGCTGTCCGCCGTGAGCCCCATCTGCAGCAGCAGCGCGATCGACACGAGGCCCAGGCCCGTGGCCACGACGATCTTGGTGCCGACCTTCTCGACGATCCGACTCGAGGTCGGGGCGACGATCATCAGCGTGATCGCCAGCGGCAGCATCCGGACGCCGGTCTGCGCGGCGGAGTACCCGAGCACGAACTGGAAGTACTGCGTCACGAGGAACGAGTAGCCGAACATCGCGAAGAACACGAGGGTGATCGACATGCTGGCCGCGGTGAATCGGGCGTTCTTGAAGAACGACACGTCCAGCATCGGCTCGTCGGTGTGCAGCTCGTGCACCGTGAACAGGGTGAGGAGCATCGCGGCGCCGGCGAAGCAGCCCAGGATCACGCCGTCGGTCCAGCCGCGGGTTGGTGCCTCGATGAGGCCGTAGACCAACGCCACCAGCCCGGCGATCGAGAGGATCGCCCCGAGGGGGTCGAGCCTGGGCGCCGACGGATCCTTGGTCTTGGGCAGGAGGAACACGCCGGCCACGATCGCTGCGATGGCGATGGGGATGTTCACCGTGAAGATCTCGTGCCAGCCGAAGTGCTCGACCAGGTACCCGCCGAGCAGCGGCCCGAGCGCGATGCCCAGGCCCGAGACGCCGGCCCAGATGCCGATCGCTCGGCCCCGCTCCTCGGCTGGGAACACGTTGGTCAGGATCGACAGCGTGGCCGGCATGATGAACGCGCCGCCGACGCCCATGAGCGCCCGGGTGGCGATCAGGTGGTTCGGGTCCGTCGCCAGCGCCGACAGCCCCGAGCCCACGGCGAAGACCAGCAGACCGATCTGCAGCGCTCCCTTGCGGCCGAAGCGGTCGCCGAGCGCACCGGCGGTGAGCAGCAGGCCGGCGAACACCAACGTGTAGCTGTCGACGATCCACTGCAGCTGGCTGTTCGATGCGTCGAGCTCCCTCACCAACGTGGGCAGGGCGACGTTCAGGATGGTGTTGTCGAGGGTGATGACCACCAACGACAGGCACAGCACGCCGAGGATCCACCAGCGGCGGCGGTACATGAGCTCTTCGGACATTCGATCGATCCCTCTGCGTGTTCGTGCCCGACGCGACCGTCGGACCGATAACGAGACACAACTGTTCCGTATTGGACCATATTCCGGTACAGCACTGTCTCGTCAACGCTTGTGACCCATCGCACCCGCGACGTGGGGGAGTTCGCGGTCATCCCTCGTCGGGATCAACACCCCAGATCCCCCGACCCGCGCCCGTCCGCGCCCGCCAGGCCGCACCCGTCCGGGTGTGGCGTCAGGCCGCTCCCGCCAGGCAGCGCCCGCCAGGCCGCACCCGTCCGGGTGTGGCGTCAGGCCGTGGCGGCGAGGTGGTACTGGTCGGCCAGGAAGGCGGCCTCGGCCCGCACGTCGGCCTCGGGGCCGACGAGGTCGATGACGAAGCGCTCGCCGTGGTCGTCGACCGAGACGATCTCCAGGCGGGCCCGGCCGTCCTCGACCGGATCGATGTGCATCTCGACAGCTCGTGCGGACATGTCTGACCCCCAGGTCCGGCCGGGCGCTCGCTCCGGCTCGTAGGACCATCCAACCGCCACTCAGCGTGATGTGGAATGGGTCGAACCCCCACGCTGGGTGATCCAGTTGGCTCCGTCGGCGTCGCCGCATGGGCTCCGATCCGAGGGCTCAGCCCGGTGCTGACACCTGCGGCACCGTCCGGGCGATGTCGGGTCGCCACGTCCTCCAGGCGACCTCGCCGATGCTCCATGCGGTGACGACGACGACGCTGACGGCCACGATCGTGCTCAGCGTCGCGCCCGGATCGCTGACATCTCCCCAGTCCAGTCCGGCCAGGAACGCCGGCTCGAAGAACGAGTCGGTCGACAGCAGCCACAGCACCGGTGCGGCGAAGGCCACGTCGAGGATGATCGAGGCGATCGCTGGGCCGGTGCTCCAACGCCGGCGGTGATGGGCCCACAACGCCACGCCGGCATCCGCCAACACGACCACGATCAGGAACGGCCACCACGTCCGCCAGTGGTCCGGTTCCAGGATCGGCACGGCCGTGCCGTCGACGTCGACGAACGGAGTGCTGCGTTGCCAGAGCATCGCGGCGACCACCAGGACCGCAGTCGTGACGCTGGTGACCGTCTCGCCGAGCGTCACCCTTCGGCCGGTCGGTGCCGGAGGGAGGTCCGCCGGTGACCACTCCGCGCTCGACGGTGCGGGCCCGGTGCGCTCCAGCACGGCGTACACGAGGGTGGTCCAGAAGCACACCTGCACGAACACGTTGAACGCGGCGCCGACGCCGCCGGCGATCACCGTAGCGACCGGTTCCCCCGCGATCGCGGCGACGACGACCACGATGGCCGTGACCAACGGGACCACGACCGCCACGAGTGTTCGCACCAGCGTGCGCCATTCGCAGTAGCGCCCCGCTCCGATGAGGGCGAGCGGTCGACCGAGGTAGCGCTCGGCCAGCCGGTCGGGGTTCCCGAGCTCGACGAGCGCCCCCTCCTCGGCGGTGTCGGGGTCGTCGCCGGCGCCGAGCCGGGCGTCTCGTGCGTCGCCGATCGCGGCTCGCAGCTCCTCTTCGATGTCGCCGCGCGAGGCCGAGGGGATGAGTGCGAGCACTGCGCCGACGTAACGATCCGTGAGCGTGGCGTCGATGGTCGGTGCCGGGTGTGCGGTCATCGTTCGGGGTCCTTCCGTCGTGCGATGGCCCGGACGGCGGCGTCCAGGTGGCTCCAGTCAGCCAGAGGGCCGACGGCAGCACGTCGCCGGCCTCCAGGTACTACCTGACTGTCGCTTCGCTCGGCCCGGCGCGATAAATTCGGTACCTCTTTTCCAGGACGAGTTCGTGCGCCGACCGATGTTGGTGCAGGGCGGGAGTGAGCGCGATGGCGGATGCGAACGGGATGAACCTGGCGACGGTGTGGGAGGCGGTCGCGGCGACGGTTCCCGACGCCCCGGCGCTCGTCCACGGCGGCGTGGTCGCCACCTGGCGCCAGTTCGAAGAGCAGGCCGCTCGACTCGCAGCGCACCTGGACCGGTCCGGTGTGGGCGCGGACGGCAAGGTCGCCCTGTACATGCACAACCGGCCCGAGTACCTCGTCGCGACCTTCGCAGCGTTCAAGGTGCGGGCCGCGACGGTCAACGTCAACTACCGGTACCTGGGTCCCGAGCTGGCGTACCTGCTGGAGAACTCGGACTCCGACGCGGTGGTCTTCCACGTCGAGTTCGCCGACCGCCTGGCGGAGGTCCGCTCCGGCCTC
Organism: Microthrixaceae bacterium; assembly: GCA_033813615.1. Classification (GTDB taxonomy): domain Bacteria; phylum Actinomycetota; class Acidimicrobiia; order Acidimicrobiales; family Microtrichaceae; genus Dermatobacter. Next base: position 24,962 of record JAPXRJ010000019.1, read on the forward strand.
CCTCGACTCCGCACGTTCGTGTGCGTGGGAGCCGACGAGCTCCATCCTTGTCCGGAGTGGGCGACACCGCTCGACGACGTCCTGGCGGGCACCGAGCCGATGGCGCCGGTCGATCGCAGCGGCGACGACCTGTGGCTGCTCTACACCGGTGGCACGACCGGGATGCCCAAGGGCGTCATGTGGCCGCACCGCAGCGTGCTCGGATCGGCCGCACCGTGGACCCGGCCACTCGACTGCTCACCGGCACGTTCAAGTTCGGCGACCTGTACGGCAACGACGCGCACGACCTGGCCTGGGGGCTCATCGAGTACGGCGATGTCGACCCGACCGCGTTCCCGGCGATGTTCGGGTTCCGGCGCGATTCCGTCGGCGTGTCGATCGAGACGGGCGATGACATCGAGGTCAGCCCCAGGATGGAGCAGCTGATCGTCCCGGAGTTCGGCTACCAGGACGAGGCCCGCCTGATCGCCCGGCAGGGCGACCTGGCCTGGGGTGCCATGGCGTTGTTCCGAGGCGAGGACGACCCCCGCTTCTCCGAGGCCGAGATCGCGTTCCTGGCGTCGCTGTCGAGCGCGTACGCCGCGGGGATGCGCGTCGGTCTGCTCACGCGGTTCGTCGAAGTCGCCATCGAGGCCGGCGGTGATGGCGACGACGTCCGGACCGAGGAGCACCTCGACTCGGGCCCAGCCGTCGCGATCATCGACGCGCGGAACCAGGTGGTGCAGGTGTCGGCCGGAGCGACCCGGCTGCTGGCGGAGATGACGAACAGGGCGAACTCGGCCGACGCGACGGGCACCCTCGCTGCCCTGGTGGCCGGTGCCCGCCGGTTCCAGAGCCGAGCCACCGACGTGCTGCCGCGGGGCCGGGTCCGCCTGCCGTCGGGTCGATGGCTGGTGCTGCACGCATCGCCGTTGAGCTCGTCGGACGGTCGGACCGGTGACGTCGTCATCACCATGGAGG
>JAPXRJ010000020.1:0-25558 GCA_033813615.1 Microthrixaceae bacterium
GTGGATCGGGGTCCTGGACCAGGATCGCCGGATACGACGGCGATCCGATCGAGACCAGCCCGATCCCCCGACTGCGCCACCTGGCCCACAGCGCGTCGGGGTCGATGTGCTGCGATGCAGCTGCCCAATCGGCGGCCGAGCTGCGGGCCTTCGGTGGCAGCCGGGCCAACACCGACGACGGGAGCCGACCCGAGCGGACCCGCGACCACACCTCCTCGGGCGAGCCGAGTGCGAGCAGCACGCGCAACGACGCGTTGCCCATGCTGTCGAGCGATGCCAACGCACCCAGGTACGCCTCGTGGGGAACCGAACCCCTGTGGTGCACCGGTCCGGCGCTCATGCCGCCACACCGAGCGCTTGGGAGTGCGTCCGCAACGACAGCGCCACGTGGACGTGCTCGGCGTCGAGCGGTCCGTCCATCTCGTCGAGGTCCATGAGGGTCAGGGCCACTGCTCGCACCCGTTGGGCGCCCCGCATGGTGAGTCGCCCGTTGGCCAGGCGATCCCGCAACACGCCGAGCGCGTCAGGCGACAGCGGCGCGGCACGATCGAGCGCGGCGCCGCTCAGCTGTCGGTTGGCTGCGACGCCCCGATTTCGGGCCGCAGCACGGGCACGCTCGACGCGTGACCTGACATCAGAGGTGCACTCCCCCTCCGATGCCCGGCCGAGCACCTCGGCTGCCGGCGGTGGTTCCACCCACAGCCCAAGGTCGAACCGGTCGAGCAGCGGACCCGACAGCCGACGCAGGTATCGCTGCACCTGCGTCGAGCTGCAGCGGCACGCTCCGAAGGCGCCCTGGCCGCACGGGCACGGGTTGGTGGCGGCGACGAGCAGGAACCGCGCCGGCAGCGTGGCGCCGACGTGGGCCCGGGCGACCCGGACGATGCCCGACTCGAGCGGCTGGCGCAGGGCGTCGAGGTGTGCGGCCGGAAACTCGCCGAGCTCGTCGAGGAACAGGACACCACCGCTCGCCAGCGAGACCTCGCCCGGCCGCAGCACCGCGGAACCGCCCCCGATGAGCGCCACCAGCGACGCCGTGTGGTGCGGCGAGCGCAGCGGCGGCCGACGCAGCAGCTCGGCGGTGTCGGCCAGGACCCCCGCAGCAGAGTGCACCCGTGACACGTCGAGCGCGGCCTGGTCCGACAGGTCGGGCAGCAGTCCTGGCAACCGCTCGGCGAGCATGGTCTTGCCGCCGCCGGGCGGGCCGACCATGAGCAGGTGATGTCCTCCGGCGGCTGCGACCTCCAGAGCCGTGCGTGCCACCGCCTGGCCCTGCACGTCGGCCAGATCGGGCTCGTCGGCGGCCAGCGGTCGGGCCGACGGCAGCTCCGCTTCGGGCCAAGGGTGCTCGCCGTTGAGCGCGTCGACGAGCTCTCGCAACGTCCGGGCGCAGCGGACGTCGGGTCGGACGAGCGCCGCCTCCGGCGCGTCGACGCTCGGCACCACCGGGCGGAGGTCCCCCATCGCCTCGACGAGCGGCAGCGCACCGCGCACCGAGCGCAGCGTGCCGTCCAGTCCGAGCTCGCCCACGAACGCGTGGCCCGTCAGGACCTGCTGGTCGAGCTGGCCGGTGGCGCCGAGCAAGGCGAGCGCGATGGCCACGTCGAGCCCGGCACCGACCTTTCGGAGGTCGGTGGGCGCCAGGTTCACCGTCACCTTGGTCTGGCGAACGACGAAGCCCGACGACGCCATGGCGGCACGCACGCGGTCACGCGACTCCCGACAGGACGCGTCCGGGAGACCGACGATGCTGAAGGCCGGAAGGCCGTCGGCGACGTGGGCCTCCACGACGACCTGGTGGCCTCGGACGCCGAGCAGGGTGGCGGATCTGGCGGTGGCGAGCACGGGTGCCTCCTCGATGAGGATCGGCCGAAGGGTTCGGCTGATGGAGCGCGCCTGGCGAGGGCGCGGAGGGGAAGCCGGGTCGGCTCCGAGGGAGCCGAGGCAGCGCTGGGCTGCGATCCCCACCGCCCGTGCGGTCGGTGCACGCAGGGTAGAACGCGCGTGCGACGGTCGGGCCACGCGAGCTCCGGGGACCGCGACCCGGTGCACGCGGCTGCTGGGATGTGACTGCGATGCGACTGGGCTGCTGCGATGCGACTGGGCTGCTGCGATGCCGGGACCGCCGAGCGCGATGATCTGACCCATGGGCATGAACCCCCACCACCAGCACCGGCGGTCGAACTGGGACTACGTGTACGTCGCCGCGGCCCTGCTCGTCGCGCTCGGCGTGCTGGCATGGGCGTTCCTCGGCTGAGCCGAGCCGTGCGCGACTACACCGCGACAGCGGAGTGCGACGTCCGTCGGATCCAGCCGTACGAGGCGACGAAGACGTACCTCTGCCCTGGCTGCAATCGGGACATCCCGAAGGGGACCGGCCACGTCGTGGCGGTCCCCTACGACGCACCCGACCTTCGACGCCACTGGCATCGCGGTTGCTGGGAGCGCCGCCTGACCAGGGCGCCGCGTCGCTGAAGAAGCCGACGCGGCGTGACCCTGCTCAGAACGCGTCGAGCAGCACCTCGATGCGGCCGCTCGTCACCGAGGCCACGTCGAATCGCAGGCGTGCGGCGCGGAGGTCGTGCGCAGCCAACCATTGGAGGGCGAGCCGGCGCAGCCGGCGCTGCTTGTCCCGGCCGACCGCCTCGTACGGTGCGCCGAAGCGGCCGGTCGACCGGGTCTTGACCTCGCAGAACACGACGGCGCGTCCGCCCGGTTCGTCGATGGCGAGGACGAGGTCGAGCTCGCCATCGGGGTGACGCCAGTTCCGGTCGAGCAGGTCGTAGCCGCGCTCGAGGTACCAGCGCTGGGCCCGATCTTCGCCGTAGGCGCCGAGCCGACCGCTGTCGTATCGGCGCGTTCGTTCAGGTTGCTCGGACATCGCGTTCCCCTCGGGCTGGTTCCGACGACGCGGCGCGCATCGGCGCCGTCGTCGAGAAGGGGAAGTGACGCCCGACGATCAGCCGGGTGTCGCTGACGTGCCTATCACACAGCAGCGACGGTCATGCTGCGATGCGGGCCCCACGGGCACGGCGCCGGAGGTTCCGCCCGGAGCGCGTCCGGAACGTGCGCTGAGGGCGAAACCTGCACGCCCCCACAGGCCGCGTGCGAATCAGTCGCGCTTCTCCTTGACCTTGGCCGCCTTACCGACCCGGTCACGGAGGTAGTAGAGCTTGGCGCGACGGACGTCGCCGCGGGTGTGCAGCTCGATCTTGTCGATGATCGGCGAGTGCAGCGGGAAGGTCCGCTCGACGCCGACGCCGTAGGAGAGCTTGCGCACGGTGAAGGTCTCCTGGAGGCCACCGCCCTGACGGGCGATGACGACGCCCTGGAAGACCTGGACGCGCTCCTTGTTGCCCTCGATCACCTTCACGTGCACCTTGAGGGTGTCGCCGGGGGCGAACTCGGGGATGTCGTCGCGGAGGCTGGCCTGGTCGATGACGTCAGTGGTCTTCATGAGATCTCCTGGAGGCGCAGCGGCGGTCGTCGCCGCCAGGGGTGGACCGCGTCCGGCGGTCCTGGCGCACAGCGGGTCGATGATAGTGGACCGGCACGAAGCGGTGAAACCGGGTCGGCCGTCACCCCTGGAGCTGGCGGTAGCCGGTCACGGTCGGGAGTTCGACGCTCACCTTGCTCAGCTCGACGGAGCCGCCGAAGCGGGGCTCACCGTAGAGGGTGGTCGTGGCGACGACCTGCAGCACGAGGTCCGACGAAGGGCCGACGAGGTGGACGACCTGCTCGAGCGGAACCGCAACGGTGTGCTCGTCGCCGTCGAGCACGACGGGCACCGGCGTCACCTGGTTGCCGACCACCAGCCCGCTGGCACGGTCGACGAGCTGGGCGAACACACGCGTGGGATGCTCCCCCGGCGGCGTCGTCCCCGAGTAGCGGATCGTGAGCTTCGGAGCACCCAGCACCATGGCGTCGGAGCGCACGGGGATCGCGACGTCGACGGCGTTCTCGGCCGGCGCTGGGATGATCGAGCCTGCGAACGCCGACAGCACGTCGCGCTTGGATTCTGCGACGGCTGCCGGGCCGGAGCCGCCGTCGGGTCGCAGGTCCAGACGACCCGACCCCGACGCCGTGATCGGGTCGCCGGCCGGCAGCGGCACGCGGTCGGAGCTGTAGTGGGTGCCGTGCTGGTCGAGGAACTCGAACGCGGGTCCCGTGTCGGCCGAGCGGTCCTCACGCACCCACCGGTCGAGCCAGGCGACGATCCGCTCGACCATCCGCGACGGGTCACCTCTTTCGGTCAGACACGTCCCGTGGCCCCCGCAGAACCAGTACATCGACACCGTCGTTCCGGCGTCTTGCAACAGGCGGTGGTTCGTGACCGACTCGTCGAGCGTGAACAGCGTGTCGATTGTTCCGCCGACGACCAACGTGGGGGCCTGCACCTGCGACACCAGATCGCCCGGGCCGCGGGCCGCGAACCAGTCGACCTGCTCGTCGGTGAGGACGCCGTTGCGCTGGCCCTGCTGGTTGGCCTCGGTGATCATCGGGTCGAGGCGGGCGGTCCTGGCGACGCTACCCAGCAGCTCCGCCCATCCCTGCTTGTAGGTCTGGTCCTTGTACAGCGACGTGATGAGCGAGTGCCACGCGACGATGGGGACCAGCGCGTCGAGCCGGCAGTCGATGGCTCCGGTCACGTTCTGGATGCCGCCACCGTAGGAGCCGCCGACCATGCCGACCGTCGGGTCGAGCGGGCCATCGGACTGCGCCTCGGGTCGCGCTGCGACCCAGGTGAGGAGCTGCTGGACGTCGCGGGCCTCGTAGTCGACCGAGTCGACCATCGCCGTGCCGTCTGAAGCACCGAAGCCCCTCGGGTCCCAGGTGAGCACGTTGTAGCCGGCGGCTTGGAGCGTGTCGATGTTCACTGCACCGAACACGCCGACCACGTCGACTGCGGTGTCGCCGGCCATGCCCCATCCGGGCCCCATGAGCACCGTCGGTGAAGGACCAGCGACGCCCTCGACGGGGAACCAGTGCGCCCGGATCCGCGTGCCGTCGAAGGAGGTGACGTCCACGTCGGTCGGCGACCCGGGAACGGCGACGGACTCGACGACAGGATCGACGTCGGGTTCGCAGACCTCCGGCACCGATGACGTGGTGACACCGGCGACCTCTGTGCTGGGCCCGGTCGCCTCGCTGTCACGGGTGCACGATGCGCCGAGGATCGCGACCAGGACCAGCGCGAGCAGCACGACGAGGACCGGACCCGGCGTGCCCAGCCGTCGATGCCGCTTCGTTCCCCAGGAGATCATCGTTCCCCAGTCGATCGGACCGGAGACGTCCTTCCGGCCTCCGAGCGGCGCTCCTGCAGTGCCGTCTCCATCGAGAACTCTGCCACGGTCCGGCGCTCCTCGTCGGTGATGCCGCCGCGAGCCTCGATCAGGTCGGGGCGGTGCTGCGCCGTGCGAACCAGCGCCGCAGCGCGACGCCAGCGCTCCACGCGTGCGTGATCACCCGAGCGCAGCACGTCAGGCACGTCCCAGCCCCGGAAGCTGGCGGGACGGGTGAACTGCGGGTGCTCGAGCAGACCGACGGAGAACGACTCCTCGTCGGCGGAGCTGTCGTTGCCCATGACCCCGGGCACCAGGCGGCCGACGGTCTCGAGCACGACCATCGCCGCCACCTCGCCGCCACCCAGGACGTAGTCGCCGATGGACAGCTCGTCGTCGACCAGGTGCGTGCGGACGCGGTCGTCGACGCCCTCGTAGCGTCCGCACAGCAGCGAGAAGCCGTCCAGGTCGGCCAGCTCTCGCGCCACCGCCTGATCCAGGCGCCGGCCGCCCGGCCCCAACAGGAACAGCGGCCGCGGCGGTTCGACCCGCTCCACCGTGTCGAACACCGGACCGGGGGTCAGCACCATGCCGGCTCCCCCGCCGAACGGCGCGTCGTCGACGGTGCGGTGGGCGTCGGTCGCGGCGTCGCGCAGGTCGTGGACCCGAACGTCGAGGAGCCCTCGCTCCTGTGCTTTGCCGAGCAGGCTCTGCGCTGCGAAGTCCCGGACCATGTCGGGGAAGATCGTGATGACGTCGATCCTCATCAGGAGCCCTGCCAGTCCGTGCCGAGAGCGCTCACGAACCGAGCTCGAACAACCCATCGGGGACCTCGACGTGCACGACCCCGTCGGTGGGTCCGTCGACGACGAACACCACCGGGACCAGCGCTCCGGAGTCCAACACGAGCAGGTCGGAAGCGGGGTTGTCCTGGACCGCGGTCACTTCGCCGCGGTCGACGCCGTCGGCGCTGATCACGCGGCAGCCGATCAGCTCGTGGACCCACAGCTCGTCAGGGTCATCGATCGGCTCGGCCCGCAGCTCCAGTCCGCGCAGCGCCTCGGCCGCAGTCCGGTCGTCGTGTCCGACGAAGCGCACCAACCACCGATCGGTGTGGCGTCGGGACGAGGCGACGGTGAGCTCGCCGCGGTCGGTGGACAGGACCGAACCCTCGGCGAGCCGTTCGGGTCTGTTGGACACGAGCGCGACGTTGACCTCGCCGTTCAGGCCATGGGCCTTGGCGATCCGACCGACCTCGAGCATCCGGGGCCCGTCGTGGTGCGTCAATCCAGGAACTCGACGTCGATCTCGACGCCGTCGTGTGCCGCAGCGGCACGGGTCACCGTGCGGATCGCGTTGGCCATCCGGCCGCGCTTGCCGATGATGCGGCCCATGTCACCGTCAGCGACGCGCAGGTTCACCTGCGGGCGACGGCCCTTCTCGTCGATGTCCACCCGCACCTCGTCGGGCACGTCCACGAGCGACGACGCGATGTGCTCGAGGACCGCAGCAGCGTGGGTGGGACGGGGCCCGTCGGTGGCGTCGTCGACGTCGGTGCTCACTTCTTGGCCTTCGACGACTCGAACTCATCCCATGCGCCAGAGATCTGCAGCAGCTTCTGCACCCGCTCCGAGGGCTGCGCGCCCTTCTTGAGCCAGTCGATCGCCTTCTCGTTGTCGACGGTGATCGCAGACGGCTCACGACGTGGGTCGTAGGTGCCGACGATCTCGATGAACCGGCCGTCGCGGGGCGAGCGGGCGTCGGCGGCGACGATGCGGTAGGTGGGCTGCTTCTTCTTGCCCGTCCGCATGAGGCGGAGTCGAACTGCCACTGAGTTGTCCTTCTCTGATTGCTGAGGGTCTGCTGTTGCTGGGGTCTGACGCCCAGGTCGGTTGCCCCGCTCGGTGACGGTGCGCGGCGCGCAGGTCACCCCGACGCAGGGCAGCGGTCCATGATGGTCGCCCGCAGCGCCGGAGGCAAGCTCCTCCGGCCGCTGGTCATCGAGATCACACTCCGTCGCAACCCGGTGGCTCCAGCTCCCGCCGGAGGCGAACCTGCTGTGCATCAGCGTTCCTGCGGAACAACCAGGCGGCGACCGGCGCCACCACCCGCCCTGCTGGACCCACCGGAACGAAGCGCATGTGCCACGTGTAGAGCGTGGAGCCGTTCGACGACGGCTCGAACGTGTGGACCGCCTCGACCAGAACCGGTCGGCTGGGCCGCACGGAGCGGAACGCCATCTTCCGGGGAGGGTCCCACTGCACGGTCTCGCTGACCGACTGCACGGGGATGCCCGCCATCCGCAGACGGATGTGATTGCGCACCCCCGGACCCATGACGCCACCTTCCGGCTCGTAGGAGCGGATGGCGGGGTCGATGCGCCTGGCTGTCGAGGGATCCGCCAGGAAGGCGAACACGACCTCTGGTCGACAGCAGATCCGCACCGACCGGGAGAACGTCGCCGCGGTCGCCCGAGGAGCTCTCACTCCGCCCGCAGGGTCACGGCGATGGGCCGCCGAGCCGCGGCGGCCCCGACCGGAACGGCGATCAAGAGCGACCCGAGCACGGCAACCAGCGCTGAGCCGACGAGCAGCCCCCATGGCATGGACGGCTCATCCATGATCCCCAACCGGTGTACGGCCAGGCGCCAGAGCACGCTGGCCAGGAGGATCCCGAGAGGCATCCCCACGACGACGCCGATCACGGTGACGACGACGGCCTGCACCGACAGCACGCTCCTGACGTCGGGGCGGAGGAAGCCGAAGGCCCGGAGCACGGCGAAGTCGCCGCGCCGGCGGCGCGCCGAGATGGCCAGGACGTGGGCGATGCCGGCGGCTCCGAGCAGCGCGACCAGGGCCAGGGCCGCCAAGAACAGGCCGTTCACCGAGCGGAACTGCAGCACCTCGGCGGGAACCTGAGCCCGACTGTTCTCGGTGAAGCGGTAGCCGAGCTCGGTGAGCTCGGACTCCACCACCTCGGCATCTGCCGACGGGTCGTAGCGGACTGCGGCGTACCCGGTCGGTTCCGACAGCGCGTAGGCCATCAGACCGTCCGGCGACAGCACGATCGTCCGTGCCTGGTCGTCGATCATCGGCCCGATGACCATCCCGACGACCTCCAGCGTCTTGGGCGACCCACCCTCGGGATCATCGACATCGATGGTGTCGCCCACCGAGATGTCGTGCACCTCCGCGAAGGATCGCGACACCGCCACCTCGTCGACGTCGACCGGCACCCGTCCGTCGAGCACCGCCAGGTGGATCGTTCCGCCGAGGACGTCGATGGCCATCGCCGGTTCCGGTCGACCGTCGACCCCGACCTGGGTGAAGCCGATGTCGGCCAGTCCGGCCATGCCGTCGACACCCATCGTCGCCTCAGCCAGGCCGGTCTGGTCCTCCGCGAGCACATCGGGCGTCGCCGACCAGGTCTGGCCGAACCGGGCGGGCTCGGCGATGACGGCAGCCGACGACGAGCCGATCACCACCACCGCGGTGATCCCGGCGAGGGCGACGACCGCGGCCAGGACCGCTGACCGGGCGGGCACCGAACGCGGTCCGCGATCGACCTCCAGCGCCATCCCCGCACCGATCGCCGCGGAGGGGCGCACCCCGAGCCGGGCGAGCGACTGCGAGACGCGCCCCGGGCTGCGTCGTGGTTCGGCACGCGATGAGGTGACCCGACGGCCGGCGAGCAGCGCGACCACGACGAGCAACAGCGACACGACCATCGCCGACAACATGGCGATCGGGTCCACGCGCAGCCCGGGATCCACCTCGGCCGATCGTGCGACACCGACCGGGAAGAGACCGCTGAGCGCAGCAGCCACGGCGAGTCCGAGCGCGCTGCCGACCGCAACCGCGACCACCGCTGGGCCGGCCGCGCAGGCCGCCCGGGCGAACCGGGTCAGGCCGAGGGCACAGAGGGTTCGGTCCTCGGCTCCGGCCACCATCACCTCCCGGCGGACCCACTGCGAGCCGACGAGCAGTCCGGCGGCCGCCAGGAACAGCGCGACGCCTGCGATGGTGAACGCCACCGTCCTCAACATCGTGGTGAGGCTGTCGGCCCAGAGGTCCTCGGTGGTCAGGACGTTGACCTCGTACTCACCGACCGCGTCGCCGGCCGCCTGCACCACCCGACCGATCAGCGCTGGTGAGGTATCGGTGGTGCGTAGATGCACTTCGGTGACATAGGAGTCGATCTGATCGCCGTACCGCTCGGCGAAGGCCGGCGAGCCGACGGCCTGGGGTCCCGACGTCGCCCGTCGACCCGAGACCTCGGTGGGCAGCGTGACCACGCCGACGACGTCGAGGTTCAGGGTCGGGCCGACGAAGCCAGGGAAGTCGCCGGTCGAGAAGATCCCTTCGGTGGCGCCGTGCGTGAGCGTGGGACCGGACACCGAGTCACCGACCCCGACACCGAGCTGCTTCGCCGCCTGCTCGTTGACCGCGATCTCGTTCGGTGCGTCCCGGACCGGAAGCCGCCCACTCCGCACGATCGGCCGGTCTGCGCTCCGGAAGACGGAATCGTCGGGGCTCGCGTAGACCATGAAGTACTCCGGCGGGATTGCATCCACCGGGAAGCCCACACTCACCGAGGCGTCTGTCACGCCGTCGACATCCGACAGGGCGTCAGCCAGACGCACCCCGGCCTGGGGGTCGGTGCCGAGATCGGGGGAGAGACCCCGAACGACAACGTCGGTCACCGCCAGGCGGTTCCGCATCCGATCGACTACCGACGCAGTGCGCCGGGCGCCGGCCAGACCGAACGCCACCACGGCGACCAGGACGGTGACGACCACCACGAGCGCCACGAACGGCAGAAGTCGACGAGTCAACTCTGAACGAACGACCGAGATGACCGGCCTCACGGAACAGCCGCCTCCGTTTCGATCGCTTCCCTCACGCCATCAGTGGAGCGAACTCCGGGTCACAGCGACAAGGGTGCGGGCCTCCTGGAACGGGGGTGCCAGCACCCCCTGTCAGATTGCGGGCGGCGCTCAGCTACCGAGCTTGGGGAAGCCGCCGCTCGTGGGCATCTGGGCGTCCATCTCCTCCAACGTCGGCAGAGTGAACGCCGCCTTGTTGACCTTGGACGGCCCCTTGGCGGTGACCCGCCCGCCCTTCTTGGCCTTCTTGGCGCTCTTGCCCCGTCCACCCTTCTTGCGCCGAGGCGCCTTGCCCATCTCCTTCATCATCTGACGCATCTGCTTGAACTGCGCGATGAGCTGGGTGACCTCGTTGGCCGAGGTGCCCGAACCCCTGGCGATGCGGGTGCGACGGGAGCCGTCGATGATGTCGGGCTCGACGCGCTCGGCGGGCGTCATCGACTTGATGATCGCCTCCACGTGGGCGATCTGGCGGTCGTCGATCTCGACGTCGCGGACCTCCTTGGGGATGCCGGGCAGCATCGACATGACGCCCGACAGCGGGCCCATCTTCTTGAGGGCCTGCATCTGGTCGAGGAAGTCGTCGAGGGTGAACGTGCCGTCGAGCAGGCGGGCGGCGGCCTCTTCGGCCTCGTCCTGCTCGAAGGCGGTCTCGGCCTTCTCGATGAGGGTGGCGAGGTCGCCCTCACCCAGGATGCGCCCGGCCAGGCGGTCCGGGTGGAACAGGTCGAAGTCCTCGAGCTTCTCGCCGGTCGACGCGAACGCGATCGGGCGACCGACGACCTCTTTGACCGACAGCGCGGCGCCACCTCGTGCGTCGCCGTCGAGCTTGGTGAGGATGACGGCGTCGAGTTCGAGCGTCTGGTGGAACGATTCGGCGACCGTCACCGCGTCCTGGCCGGTCATGGCGTCGACGACGAGGAACGTGTAGTCGGGATCGAGCGAGTCCGAGATGTGGCGGACCTGCTCCATCATCTCCGCGTCGATGGCCAAGCGGCCGGCGGTGTCGACGATGAGGACGTCGCGACCACGACGGCGGGCCTCTTCCACCGCGCCCTGCGCGACGGCCACCGGGTCGCCCGTGCCGGATGCGACGACGTCGTCGTCGGCGGACCACACCGGCACGTCGATCTGAGCACCGAGGGTGCGCAGCTGCTGCACGGCAGCCGGCCGCTGGAGATCGGCGCCGACCAGGATCGGGTTGCGGCCCTGCGCCTTGAACCAGCGGGCGAGCTTGGCCGAGTTGGTCGTCTTGCCCGAACCCTGCAGGCCGGCCATGAGCACGATCGTGGGCGGCTTGGACGCGTAGGTGATCCGCAGCGTCTCGCCGCCGAGGGTCTCGGTGAGCTCCTCGAGGACGATCTTCTTGACCTGCAGCGCCGGGTTCAGCGACTTCGACAGGTCTTCGCCGATCGCCCGTTCGCGGATGCGGGCGAGCATGGACTTGACGACGCTCAGGTTGACGTCGGCTTCGAGGAGGGCCAGGCGGATCTCCCGCAGGACCTCGTCGACGTCGGCCTCGGACAGGCGGCCCTTTCCGCGGAGCCGTGTGAAGATGCCGTCGAAACGGTCGGAGAGTGACTCGAACATCGGGGTCCAACGCTACCGGTCCCCGGAAGCGGAGCGGGAGCCGGCTCCTGATGCGGCTCGGGAACACCCCGATCCGGACTCGTGTTGGACGGCCCGTGCACATCGACATCTGGTCCGACGTCATCTGCCCCTGGTGCTACCTCGGTGCTCGCCGTCTGGACGGGGCGATCGAGCGCTTCCGCTCCGAGCACCCCGACACCGAGGTCACGGTGAGGTTCCGGGCGTTCGAGCTCGACCCCGGGGCTCCACCCGGCGTCACCGACCTGCGCACCGCGATCGACACGAAGTACGGGCCGGGTGCGTTCGACTCGATGACCGAGCGGCTCGTCGAGCTCGGCGGCCCCGAAGGGATCGCGTACCGCTTCGACATCGCCAAACGGGTCAACACGTTCGATGCGCACCGCATGTTGTCGTGGGCCGCGTCGCTCGACCGGCCGCCCACCGCGTCGGTCGACCCGAACGGCGGCTCCGGCGACGGCGCCCAGCTGCGGCTCGCCGAGCGGGTCTTCCGCGCGTACTTCACCGAGGGCGCCGACGTGTCGGCGCACTCGGTGCTCGTCGGGCTGGCCGGCGCGGTCGGCCTGGACGCCGACGCCGCGGGTGAGGTCCTCGCGTCGGGAGCGTTCGCCGACGAGGTCCGGGACGACGAGTCCGCAGCCCGCGACCGCGCCATCACCGGCGTGCCCGGCGTGGTGATCGACGACCGGGTGCTCGTGCCGGGTGCGCAGGAGGTCGACACCTTCCTCCGGGTGATGAACAAGGTCGCAGGCGACCTACCCTGACCCGGTGCCCGGCACCGATCCGACCCTGACCGCGCCGGTCCTGCTGACGCCCGGCCCACTGACGACATCGGAGCGGACGAGGGCCGCTGCCACCGTCGACCTGGGTTCCTGGGACCGCGACTTCAACGACCTGACCGCGGATGTGCGTCGACGACTGGTGGCCGCATCCGGCACGGCCCGTCCGATCGAGTGCGTGCCGATGCAGGGTTCGGGCACGTTCTCGGTCGAGGCCGCGCTTCGCACGCTGGTCCCGCACGGAGGGTCGGTCGTGGTCGTGGTCAACGGCGCCTACGGCCGACGGATCGCGGCGATGGCGGGCCAAGCCGGCCGCGAGGCCGTGGTGCTGGAGTGCGGTTGGGACCGAGCGCCCGCACAGAGCGAGTTGTCGGTGGTGCTGGACCGCCACCCCCGCGCCACCCACGTCGCCGTCGTGCACTGCGAGACCTCGACCGGGCTCCTGAACCCGGTCACTGCGCTGGCTGACGTGGCGCAGGACCGAGGACGTCGCCTGATCGTCGACGCCATGAGCAGCTTCGGCGTGCTCGACACCGGCATCGACCATCCGGCGGTCGACGCGGTGGTCGCTGCGTCCGGCAAGTGCCTGGAGGGCCTCCCGGGCATGGGCTTCGTGCTCGTCGCACCCGAGGTGCTCACCGAGAGCGCGGGCAACTGCGACTCTCTCTCGCTCGACCTGTGCGACCAGCACGCCTACATGGCCCGCACCGGCCAGTGGCGTTACACCCCGCCCACCCACGTGGTCGCCGCGCTGCACGAAGCACTGGTCCAGTTCGAGGAGGAAGGCGGCGCGCCGGCCCGACTCGCCCGCTACCGCGCCAACAGCGACGCCCTGTGCACGTCGCTGGGCGCCCTCGGCTTCCGCTGGTACCTCGACGAGTCGTTGCGCACACCGATCATCCACACCGTCTACGCACCCGAACATCCGAACTGGTCGTTCGGCGCGCTGTACGACCGGGTGCGGGACCTGGGGTTCATCCTCTACCCCGGCAAGCTCACCACCGAGGAGACCTTCCGCATCGGCTGCATCGGAGCGATCACCCCCGACGTCCTGACCGCAGCGGGAGCGGCGATCGACCAGGCGCTCACCGACATGGGCATCCCGACACCACTCGTCACCGAACCCACCGACCGGAGGGGCCAGCTATGAAGACCGAGATCGTGGTCATGGACATGGCCGGCACGACCGTCGCGGATGACGGCCTGGTCGTCGCGGCGTTCACCGAAGCGGTGCGCACGCTCGGCATCGACCCCGACGACGAGCGGTTCCCACCGATGATGGACCACGTGCTCGCCACCATGGGCGAGTCCAAGATCGCCGTCTTCCGCTCGCTGTTCGACGGCGACGAGTCCCAGGCCCGGGCGGCGAACGCCGCCTTCGAGCTGGCCTACGGCGACCTGGTCGCCGACGGGCGCTCGGAGCCGTTGCCCGGCGCCGCCAACACGATCTCCGACCTTCGGGACCGCGGCGTGAAGGTGGCGCTCACCACCGGGTTCTCCCCCACCACCCGCGACGCCATCCTCGCCGCGCTCGACTGGAGCGACCTGATCGACCTGGCGCTGTCGCCGGCGGATGTCGGCCGCGGTCGGCCCTACCCGGACCTGAACCTCAACGCGCTGCTGCGCCTCGGCGGCACCGACGTCCGGGCGCTGGCCACCGTGGGCGACACGGCGTTCGACGTGCTCGCGGGGCTCGCATCCGGTGCCGGCGTGGTCACCGGCGTCCTGAGCGGTGCACACGACCGGGCCACGCTCGCGGCTGCCGGAGCGCACCACGTGCTCGACACGGTGGCCGACCTCCCGGCGGTGCTCCACCTGGACTGAACCCGTCGTTCTGTGTGCAACCAGCGCGCTCCTTCGGTGCTCACCGCACACAGAACTTGTCGTTCAGGCGTCGGAGAACAGGGCGTCGACGAACTCGTCCGCATCGAAGTCGACGAGGTCCGCCGCGGTCTCGCCCAGGCCGACGAGCTTGATCGGGATGCCCAGCTCGGAGCGGATCGCGAACACGATCCCACCCTTGGCGGAGCCGTCGAGCTTGGTGAGCACCACCCCGGTCACGTCGGTCGCCTCGGTGAACTGGCGTGCCTGCTGCAGGCCGTTCTGACCGGTCGTGGCGTCGAGCACGAGCAGGACCTCTGTGACGGTGCCGTCGCCCTTGTCCGCCACCCGACGGACCTTGCCCAGCTCGTCCATGAGGTTCGACTTGGTGTGCAAGCGGCCGGCGGTGTCGGCGAGCACCACATCGGCGCCCTTGGCCGAAGCCGATGAGATCGCGTCGAAGATGATGGAGCTGGGGTCACCGCCCTCGGCGCCGCGGACGATGTCGGCGCCGGAGCGCTCCGCCCAGGTGCTCAGCTGCTCTGCGGCCGCGGCGCGGAACGTGTCGCCCGCCGCCATGACCACCGAGCGGTCCTCGTCGGCGAGGCGCCGGCCGAGCTTGCCGATCGTGGTCGTCTTGCCGACGCCGTTGACGCCGACGAACAGCCACACCGTGGGCGACTGCTCGGCGAAGGCAAGTTCCACGGAACCGCCGAGCCGGGACTTCATCTCGTCCTTGACGGCCTCGATGAGCTCATCAGGCGTGGTGATGCCACGCTCCTTGACCGTGGACCGGACCGAGTCGAGCAGCTCCTGCGTCGGACCGATGCCGACGTCGGCTCGGATCAGCGCTTCTTCGAGCTCGTCCCACGACTCGTCGTCGATCGACGACCGGGATCGGATCGAGCCGACGTAGCCGGAGAACGCGGAGCGGGCACGAGCGAGTCGATCGCGCACCGACGGCCGCACCAGCTCCTCGAGCCCGGCCTGCTCCGCCTCCCAGTCGGCCTCCGCCGCCTCGGCCGCCGCGATGTTGGCGGCCTCCTCCTCCTCGGTGAGCTCGGGGCCGGTGATCTCGACGGTGCCACCGAACATGGAGCCGCGGGGTTCGACGACCTCGATCTCGGGTTCGGAGAGGGTGTCGGGATCCGACGGCTTCGTCACCTCACGGGGCGGCTCCGCATCGGGTCCGGGCCGCTCGATCGATTCGAGGTCCGGCGGCTCGAGCGTCTCCGTGCTGCGCCGGGACCGCACCGCCACACCGGCGAAGACCGCCAGGACGGCGACGATGGCGAGGATGATGCCGAGGATCACGAGTGGTTCCATCGTCGGGGAGCCTACAAGTGCTCACCAGCGCACTCGTCGGTGGGGAGCGGCTGAGGAGGCGGACCCAAGCTGAAGGGTGGATCAGCAAGTTCGCACGTCGGCGCACGCGAGCGGGCCGCGAACCCGTACCGTTTCGGGCGAGCCGCACTCACTCGAGAGAAGGACCACCGACCAGTGGATCAGTCCCCCACGAACACCCCGGCAGCCGACGTCGAACGACTGCTGTTCGAGCTCAAGAAGGTCATCGTCGGCCAGGACCGCGCCATCGAGCGCGTGCTCACCTGCCTGATCGCCGGCGGCCACTGCCTGCTCGAGTCGGTCCCCGGCCTGGCCAAGACCCTGACGGTGGAGACCCTGGCGTCCTCGGTCGGCGGGAGCTTCTCCCGCATCCAGTTCACTCCCGACCTGCTCCCCGCCGACCTCGTCGGCACGCGCATCTACCGGGCCTCGAGCGAGCAGTTCGACGTGGAGCTCGGTCCGGTGTTCGCCAACTTCGTGCTCGCGGACGAGATCAACCGAGCCCCTGCCAAGGTGCAGTCGGCACTGCTCGAGGTGATGGCGGAGCACCACGTCACGATCGGCGGCAAGCGCTTCCAGGCACCCGAGCCGTTCCTGGTGCTCGCCACCCAGAACCCGATCGAGTCCGAAGGCGTGTACCCGCTGCCCGAAGCCCAGCGCGACCGGTTCCTGATGAAGGTCGTGCTCGACTACCCGACACCCGCAGAGGAGGTCGAGATCGTCCAGCGGATGGGGACTCGCCCGCCGTTTGCGGAGCAGGCGCTCACGCTCGAGCAGGTGGAGGCGCTGCAGAACGCCGCTCTCGACGTGTTCGTGGACCGCAGCGTGCTCGAGTACGCCGTGAACCTCGTGTTGTGCACCCGGACCCCGGAGAACTTCGGTCTTCCCGAGCTGCGCACGTTCATCGAGCTCGGAGCCAGCCCCCGCGCGTCGCTGGGCCTGATCAGGGCCGGGCGCGCCCTCGCGCTGCTCCGCGGCCGCGCCTACCTCACGCCGCAGGACGTGTTCGACGTGGCCCCGGAGATCATGCGGCACCGGATGCTGCTCTCCTACGAGGCCCTGGCCCAGGACGTCGACGTCGACCAGGTCCTCGCCCGGGTCCTCGGCGCCGTGCCCGCACCGCGGCTCAGCCCTGCCCAGTCAGGCGGCGACGCCTACTACGGCGGCGGCACCGACGCTGCCGCGTGGAGCGCGCCGGCCAGCGCCGGCACGTGGGGGAACGGCCAACAGTGACCGGGTTGTCCCGAACGCTCGGGCTCGTCGGCGACCGCCCGGCCGAGGAGATCCTCCGCCGGCTGACCCTGGACGTGAACCGCAAGCTCGACGGCGTGCTGCACGGCGACTTCCTGGGGCTGGTGCCCGGCCGCGGGAGCGAGCCCGGCGAGACGCGGGCCTACGAACCCGGCGACGACGTCCGCCGCATCGACTGGAACGTCACCGCGCGGATGCAGGACCCGTACATCCGGGAGACCATCGCGGACCGCGAGCTGGAGGCATGGCTGGTGGTCGACCGCTCGGCGCGACTCGACTTCGGCACCGCGTCGTGCGAGAAGCGGGACCTGGCGCTTGCCGCTGCGGCAGGGGTCGGACTGCTCACGGGCCGGGGCGGCAACCGCGTGGGTGCGCTCATGGTCCGAGGCGACGACATCACCACCGTGCCGCCCCGCAACGGCCGCACCCACCTGCTCGGCATCCTCGAGCGGATCATGGACACGCCCCGTGGCGACGGCAGCGGTGAGGCTGACCTGGCCGGCGTGCTGCGTCGGGCCGGAGCGATCGCACCCCGCCGCGGGCTCGTCGTCGTGATCTCTGACTTCCTCCAGGATCCGGAGCGCTGGCGGACGGCCCTGGGCGCGTTGTCGATGCGCCACGCCGTGCTCTGCATCGAGGTGGTGGACCCTCGAGAGGTGGAGATGCCGCCCGTCGGCATGATCCAGTTCAGCGATCCGGCCACCGGGGCCACGCGTGAGGTGAACACCAACGACCCCACGACTCGGGCGCGCTTCGCCGAGGCTGCGGCACGCCAGCGCGCCGCGATCACCGGGGCGATCCGCGGCGCCGGCGCCGACCGACTCCAGTTGCGGACCGACCGCGACTGGGTGCTCGATCTGGCCCGCTACGTGTCGCAGCGGCGTCGCCGAGCCGAGCTGGCGGCCACGACCGCACCACGATGAACGACGATGACGGGGAATGACGATGACGGTGAACGAAGAGGCTGCGAGTCGAGATGAGTGAGTGGTTCCTCCAACCCGAGCGGCTGTGGCTGCTCCTGGTGGTCGTCGGCCTGGCCGCGCTGTACGTCGGACTGCAGTTCACCAAGCCGCGCTACGCGGTGAGGTTCTCCAACCTGGAGCTGCTCGACTCGGTCGCTCCCAAGCGCCCGGGCTGGCGGCGTCACCTGGTCGCCGGCGTGTTCCTCGTCGCCGCAGCCGTGCTCGTCGGCGCGTTCGCACAGCCGGTGATGACCGAGAAGGTCCCGTCGGAGCGCTCGACGATCGTGCTGGCGATCGACACGTCGCTGTCCATGGCGGCGACCGACGTCGCACCAAATCGGATCGAGGCGGCGCAGGCCGCCGCCAAGGAGTTCATCGACAAGCTGCCTGAGCAGCTCAACGTGGGTCTCATCAGCTTCGCCGGCAGCGCACAGCTGCTGGTGCCGCCGACCCAGGACCACGCCAAGGTCAACGCGGCGATCGACGGCTTGGAGCTCGACAAGTCGACAGCGATCGGCGATGCGACCAAGTTGGCGGTCCAGGTCATCGAGGACCAGGCCCGTGGCACCGACGGCAAGAAGGTCGATGGTGCCGTCGTCTTGATGTCCGACGGCGAGACCACCGTCGGGTTGCCCACCGCCGATGCCATCCCGATCGCCGAGGAAGCCGGCGTCGCCGTGACCACGATCGCCTACGGCACCCAGGAGGGTGAGATCACCGTCGACACCGACGGTGACGGCGTGGGCCAGCCGACCCGCGTGCCCGTCAACGTCGAGGAGCTTCGTGGGCTCGCCGAGGGCACCGGTGGCACGGCCTACACAGCCGAGTCCGCGTCGGACCTCCGATCGGTCTACTCCGAGCTCGGCTCCACGATCGGCTACGACGAGACGTCCCAGGACGTGACCTACCGGTTCGTCGGGCTCGGCCTCGTGCTGCTGCTCGTCGCCGCCGGCTTCTCCCTCCGCTGGTTCAGCCGCCTCCCCTGACCCGGCGCCATCGGCAGCACGAGCTGGATCCTCGCGGCATCGGACAACCGCCACGATCAGCCGGGCCATCGGAGTCTGGGTGTTGTCCGCCGAGCGGGAGGACCGATCAGTCGAGGACGGTGGCAGCGCGTTCGGAGACGACCCTGGACGAGCCCGCCGGTTCCATCGTGACGCCGTAGAGCACGTCGGCCGCCTCCATCGTCCGCTTCTGGTGGCTCACGACGAGGAGCTGCGCCGCGTCCCGGAACTCCGCCAGGAGGTCGAGGAACCGGTGGAGGTTCACGTCGTCGAGCGCTGCCTCGACTTCGTCCATCACGTAGAAGGGCGATGGCCGGGACCGGAACACGGCGAACAGGTAGGCCAGGGCTGTCAGCGAGCGCTCGCCGCCGGAGAGCAGCGACAGCTTCCGGACGTTCTTGCCCGACGGCCGGGCTTCGAGCTCGATGCCGGTCTCCAACAGGTTGTCCGGGTCGGTCAGCTTGAGGCGACCCTGTCCGCCGGGGAACAGCGTCTCGAACAGCAGCGTGAAGTTCGTGCTGACATCGGCGTACGCGGCGGCGAACACCTTGACGATCTCTTCGTCGACGGCCCGGATGACCTTCGTCAGCTCCCGACGGGTCTGACGGATGTCCTCGAGCTGGCCTTCGAGGAACGTGTGGCGCTCCGACAGCTCTTCGTGCTCCTGGAGCGCCAGCGGGTTGATCGGGCCCATGAGCCGCAGCTCGCGCTCCAGCTCGCGCACGCGGGCCGGTGCCGAGACGCCATCGGGCAGCAGCGGACACTCGGTCGCCATGGCCGCCTCCGGCTCCGTGTCGAGCTCGTGGCGGAGCGACTCCACCGCTGTGTCGAGCCGCATGCGCGCCTCCGCGTCGGAGATCTCCGCCTTCTGCAGTCGCGCCCTGGCCTCCTCCAGCGAGCGCTCGGCAGCGGCGCGTTCACGGCGGAGCCCGTCGAGCAGGTCCGTGACCTCCCGAGCGGACTCCGACTGACGACGGCGTTCGTCGCGCAGCGACGTGAGCGTGGGCTCGACGACAGCGAGGCGAGCGGTGACGAAGGCGTGGAGGCGGTCCGTGGCCACCACTCGCGCCTCGAGCAGCTGGCGGCGATCGACCGCTGCGGCCACCTCGGCCTGGTTGCGGGCCAGGCGCTCGGTGATCTGCGCCAGACGTGATCCCACGTAGCGTCGGCGCTCGTCGAGCGCGGCCACGCGCACGTCCAGCT
This sequence comes from Microthrixaceae bacterium, assembly GCA_033813615.1. Lineage (GTDB taxonomy): Bacteria > Actinomycetota > Acidimicrobiia > Acidimicrobiales > Microtrichaceae > Dermatobacter. The sequence continues at coordinate 20,140 of JAPXRJ010000020.1, forward strand.
CGGTCCGACGGGCCTGCACGTCCGAGGCACGGACGTCGAGCTCGTCGCGGGCGACTGCCATCCGACGGGCTTGCTCCCCCAGCTCGACCTCGGCGGCTTCGAGCGAGGGCAGCTGCTCTGCCAGCTCGGCGACGCGCACCTCCTCGCGAGCGAGCCGCTCGACGAGCTCGCCGAGGTGCGATCCCAGCGCGTCGAGCTCTCCAGCGGCCTCTTCGGCGTCGCGGTCGAGACGCTGCAGCTGCTCTGTCTGCACTCTGAGGTCGCTCGCGGCCCGGTCGCGCTGGCGGACCGCCTGCTGCTCCGCGTCACGCGCCTCGGCGACCGCACCGCGGGCCGCTTCGACGTCACGGCGCGCTGCATCACGATCGGCGACCGCACGCTCGGCGCGCCCGGTCGCCTCGTCGAGCGCTGCACCGGTCGCACCAGCGCCGGCGCTGCGGAGGCGCCACCCTGCCGAGCCGAACCGATCGCCACGTCGCGTCACCACCACCGCCGTTGGCGCCGACATCGACGCATCGAGCGCTGCAACCATCCCGCCGTCGATCACGGTGGCATCGGCGATCAGGACGTCCAGCAGAGCGTCGATCCCAGATGTGTCGGCACCCGATCCGGCGGCGGCGCGGACGTGGCGTCGCATCGGCTCGCCCGGCACCGTCGCCACCCCCGGCGCGCCGACCGGCCGGGCCGCACCGAGAGCGATCACCGCGCCGCGGTGATCGCCGGCGTCGAGCGCGGCCAGCGCGCGACGACCAGCGTCCACGTCGGCCACGACGACCGCGCCGAGCGCCTCTCCAGCGGCGGCCTCGAAGGCCTCCTCCCACCCTGGGTCGACGTCGACCAGGTCGAGCAGCGTGCCGAGCACGCCGTCGAGGCCGGCAAGCCGTTCGGCGCCGGCCCGCTGGCGGGCCTCGTCGAGGGCCAACGACAGCGCATCGACCCGTGCGGACCACGCAGAAGCGGACGCCTCCGCGTCGGTGGCGGCGGCATCGGCGCGGGCGAGCGCCTCCTCTGCAGCAACGCGCGCGTCGGCGGCAGCGCCGACGGTCGCCTCCCGCTCGGGAGCGACGAGCTGAGCGGTCTCGGACTGCTGTGCGATGGCGGCGCGCTCGTCGCGCAGACGCTGCACCCGCTCTGCCAGCGTCGTGCGGCGCAGCTCGAGGCGCTCGCGATCGGCGCCGGTCCGCTCGATCGCAGCGCGCAGCGCTGCGAGCTCGCCGCGCACCGCTGCTGCCTCACCGGATGGCGGAGGCACCCCGTCACCCCACTCTTGGGCGAACTCGCTGCGGTGCGCCGCCAACGTCGCTTCGGCCTGGGCCAGCTCCTCGGACTCATCGACCACGGCCAGGCCGTCACGTTCGATCAGCGACGCCTCTTCGGACAGCTGGTGCTGCTCGGCCTCCAGCGAGGCGATCACCCCGGCGTCGACCGACGCATCGAGCTCGCGGTCCAGGTTCCGTCGACGTTCGGCCAGGAGTGCGACCTGACCCCGACCCTTCTCCGCCAGCTTCTCGCAGCGGACGAGAAGGTCACCGAGGTCACGTCCACCCAGCGAGGACAGCTCGGCCTCGGCGGAGAGCACCCGTGCATCGAGATCCGCCAGCACGGCCTTGAGGCGGTGGTCCTCCTGGCGCAGGTTCTCCTGGGTGGTCGAGGACTCGGCGAGCTGCGTCCGCAGGCGGGTCAGCTCGCGTCCGGCCAGGTGCGTCCGCAGCGCGGTGAGCTCCCCGACGAGGCTGCCGTGACGACGGGCCGCATCGGCCTGGCGCTCCAGCGGCCTCAGCTGGCGACGGACCTCGCGCAGCAGGTCGTTGATGCGGGTGAGATTCGCCTCGGTGGCCTGGAGACGTCGCTCGGCACGCTCCTTGCGACGGCGGTACTTGAGGACGCCGGCGGCCTCCTCGATGATCAGCCGCCGCTCCTCGGGTCGGGCGTTGAGGACGCCGTCGATGTTGCCCTGGGAGATGATCACGTGCTGTTGACGACCGACGCCGCTGTCGGACAGCAGCTCCTGGACGTCGAGCAGGCGACACGGGACGCCGTTGATCGCGTACTCGCTGTCGCCCGAACGAAACAGCAGTCGGGTGATGGTGACCTCGGTGAACTCGATCGGCAGGAGCCCCGCCGAGTTGTCGATCGTCAGCGAGACCTCGGCCCGCCCGAGCTGCGGGAGCTTCGACGTCCCGGCGAAGATCACGTCGTCCATCTTCTGCGAACGCACCGCGGAGGGCGCCTGCGCGCCGAGCACCCAGCCGATGGCGTCGACCACGTTGGACTTTCCGGACCCGTTGGGACCGACGACGACGGTGACGCCGGGTTCCAGGGTGAGGGTGGCGGGCTCGGCGAACGACTTGAAGCCCTTGATCTGAAGGGTCTTGAGGAACACAGCTCTCCCTCGTGCGGGTCTGGCTCGTGCGGGACTGGCTCGTCAGACCTGGGTCTGCTGGCAGTAGTAGGTGTAGCCGCTGCCGAAGCGGGTCTTGACGATCGGACCCCGTGCCCGAGGGCTCATCTCACCGTCGCGCTTGTAGACGGTCAGGTACTCGCCGTAGCCCCCCGGACCGCCCGAGAGCTGCACCCAGCCGTCGTCGCCCACGGTCGTGCCACCGTACTTGACCGCCTCGTGGACGGTTTCCACGACCGCCCGATACAGCCGACGGATCTCCTGTGCGGAGAGGCTCGTGCTCTGGCGATCGAAGCGCAGGCCGGCATGGAAGAGGATCTCGTCGGAGTACAGCGGTCCGATCCCCACCAGGAACGTGGGGTCCATCAGCACGGACTTGAGCTTGCCGTCGCGGCGCAGCAGGTGCTCACCGAAGGTGGTCCACGAGATCGGCTCGTCGACCGCGTCCAGTCCGGCGTTGGCCAGCTCGGGATGGGCCTCGGCAAGGGCGTCGGCGGCGATGAGCTCGATCGACGACCCCTTCTTGGGGTCGACCAGGCGCAGCTGGCCACCCTGGTTGAGCGTGATGACCAGTCCGGTCCCGGTCTCGACGGGGTCCTTGGCCGGAACCTTGACCAGCCTGGACCTGGGCCCGAGCGAGAGCACGAGGAGGTGCGTGTCCTCGATGCCGACCACGATCAGGGTGGCGCGTCGGTCGACGCTGGTGATCTTGGCCCCGGTCAGCGTGGTGGTGAACGCCTTCTTGGCCGGCGTCACCAGGAGCCCCGTGCCGGGAACCTCCACGGCCTTGACCTTCTTGTCGACGACCTCCCGTTCCAGGTCGCGTCGCAGCAGCTCCAACTCGGGCAGCTCAGGCATCGGTCGTCCTCTCCCCGGGATCACCGAAGGCGTCACCGCCCGATGTCCCGTCCGGTCCCCGTCCGTCGGGGTCCGCTCCAGCGTCGCGCTGGCGATGTTCGTGTTGGCCGAGGCGATCGGCGGCCTCACGGGCCGCGGCCTGCTCGGCCTCCTTCTTGGTGCGACCGGTGCCGCTGCCCCAGTGCTCACCGCCCAGGCGAACGACCGCGTCGAACACCTTCTCGTGCTCGGGCCCGTCCTCGCTGATCTCGTAGCGAGGGAGCTCACCGAAGCGGTGCGCCGCGATCTCCTGCAGCCTCGACTTGTGGTCGCTTGCCACGTCGCCCGAGACCACGCCGTCGATGCGCTCGTCGAGCAGCCCGAGGACCATGACCCGCGCTGCGTCGATGCCCCCGTCGAGGTACACCGCTCCGATCACGCCTTCCATGGCATCGGCCAGGATCGACGTCTTGGCACGCCCACCTGTGGACTCCTCGCCCTTGCCGAGCAGGAGCACGTCGCCCAGCCCGACCGCCCGAGCGACGCCCGCCAACGCCGTCGCCGACACGAGCTCCGATCGGCGACGGGCGAGCACGCCCTCGCTCGAACGGGGCGACCCCCGGTACAGGTGGTCGGTGACGACGATGCCGAGCACCGCGTCACCGAGGAACTCCAGTCGCTCGTTCGACTCGACACCACCGTTCTCGGCGCACCACGAACGATGCCGCAGCGCGAGGTCCAACAGGTCCTGGTCGTCGAAGCGATAGCCGATCCGCGCGCACAGCTCGTCGCGCGGCGAGTCCTTCACGCCGACACCCGACCGACCAGATGCAGCAGGATCCCGGGCCCAGTCCGTTGCAGCCGATGCCGGCGACTCAGACGCGGGCGAGGACGTAGTCGACGGCATCGCGCACGGTCTTCAGATCCTCGAGGTCCTCGTCCTCGATGCGGAAGCCGACGCTGCGCTCGCCCAGCTCGTCCTCCAGAGCCTCCACCAGCTCGATCAGGGCCAGGGAGTCGGCGTGGAGGTCCTCGGCGAACGAGTCCCCCTCGTCGATGGTCGACGGGTCGACCTCGAGGATGTCCGCGAGGCGGTCCTTCACGAGTTGAAGGACCTCGGGCCGTTCGATGGGACCCTGTTGGACATGCGTCTCCGCTGGCACGGTCGCTGCTGCTCTCCTCGCTCGGACACGGGGCACGCCCGAGTCATCGGTACGGCCGCAGGACCATGGTCCCGGGTCGTGTGGCGGGTCACTGTACCCGTTCCAGCGCGCCGGCGAGGCGATCGCACGGCCTCACCCGACGCCCGTCGAACCCCGTTCGGAGCCGACGTCGCGCTGGATCGACCTCAGTCGACGTCGATCGCCTGACGTCCGCCGTACCAACCGCAGTTCCCGCACACGATGTGAGGCTGCTTGACGGCGCTGCACCGCGGGCAGACGCTCCGCGACGGCGCCTGGATCGTCCAGTTGGACGCCCGGCGGCTGCGGCTCTTCGCCTTGGAGGTCTTCTTCTTGGGAACGGCCATCGTTGGGTCTCTTCGCGCGTCTGGAACAGTTACGAGTTCGGTGTCAGCTGGCTGACAGCTGCGGGGGTCACCATCGGTCGGAGGTGCGGATGGGAGTCCGACCACACCGCCGACGGGCGACTGATCACCCTAGCGGATCGTCCGGGTCCGGGTCGAAGCGCAGCTCGTCGAGGGCTGACCACCGTCGATCGACGGGTTCGGGGGCGTCGCCTTCGACCACCACCGGGAAGTGCTCCGGATCCGGGCCGGGGCACGCGTCGCTGCACAACGGGGCCAGCGGCAGGGCCAGCACCGCGGCGTCGTGGACGACGGGGCCGAGGTCCAACACGTCGCCGTCGAGCGCGAGCAGGTCCTCGTCCACCGGCGAGTCGGAGTACACCTCGCGCAGCTCCAGAGCCGCGATGCCGCGCGTCTGGTCCAGGCATCGGCGACACGGACCCTCCCACGGCACCTCCAGCGTCCCGCTGACCGTCACGCCGTCGGACAGCGATTCCAGCACCACGTCGAGGTGGCCGGTCACGCCGGCGGGAACCTGCGCGGTGCTCACCTGGACCCCGTCGAGGTCCACGTCTCGGGACACCTCCACGCGATCACCGGGGTGGCGCCGCAGCTCCGCGACGCCGATCCGCAGTCCGGACACGGTGCCGGTCACG
>JAPXRJ010000021.1:0-25360 GCA_033813615.1 Microthrixaceae bacterium
GGATGCAGGTCGCCACGTCGATGGGGATGCGCATCCCGAAGGTGTGCACGGACCGGGCCCGGAGCCGCAGCACGCCGTCGACGGCGTCGCGGCCGAGCAGGCCGCGTCGACGGTCGCGGCCCGTCGCGGCGGTCTCGACCGAGGCCAGGACCTCTCCGTTGCGGACCAACCACGACACGGCTCGTCTCCTGTGGGTCTGGCGGTCAGACGTTGAACCGGAACTCCATCACGTCGCCGTCGACCGGGTGGTAGTCCTTGCCCTCCACCCGGAGCTTGCCGACGTCGCGGGCGGCCGACCAGGACCCGCACTCGAGGAGCTCGTCCCAGTGGATCACCTCGGCGCGGATGAAGCCGCGCTCGAAGTCCGTGTGGATCACCCCGGCGCACTGCGGAGCGGTCGAGCCCTCCCGGAAGACCCAGGCCCTGGTCTCCTTCTCACCGGTCGTGAAGTACGTGCGCAGGCCGAGCAGCTGGTGCGCGGTGTGCAGGAACTGCGGGAGCGCCCCCTCACCCAGGCCGAGCGCCTCGAGCATCTCCACCCTCGACTCCTCGTCGAGCAGCGCGGCCTCGGCTTCCAGTTGGATGCAGAGGCCCAACACCAGCTCGTCGGCCGCTCCCGTCGCGGCGAACGCCTCCCGAACGGGAGCGAGCACGTGATCGAGGTCCTCCATCTGCGACTCGTCGACGTTGACCAGCGCCATCGCCGGCTTGGCGGTGAGCAGGAAGAACGGCTTGAGCAGCGCCGTCTGCTCCTCGGAGAGGCCCGCCCGGTACAGGGGCGTGCCGGCCTGCAGGTGCGAGAGCGCGACGTCCATGGCCGCGACCTCGTCGGCCAGCGTCTTGTCGGCGCGAGCCGCCTTGCGTCGCTTGTCGATCTGCTTCTCGACCGACTCGAGGTCCGCGTAGACCAGCTCGATCTCCAGCGTCTCGAGTTGGTCGACCGGATCGACCGAGCCGGGCACGTCCTCATCGACGAAGGCGCGCAGCACGAACACGATGGCGTCGACCTCGCGGATGTGGGACAGGAAGCGGTTGCCCAGGCCCTCGCCCTGCGCGGCGCCCTTGACCAGGCCGGCGATGTCCACGAACTGCACCGCGGCGGCCACGATCGACTTGGTCCGGCTCATCTCGGCCAGGGCGAGCAAGCGGGCGTCGGGCACCTTGGCCACGCCCACGTTGGGGTCGACCGTGGCGAAGGCGTACGGGGCGGCGAGCGCGCCGCCGCCCGCCAGTGCGTTGTAGAGGGAGGACTTGCCGGCGTTCGGCAGTCCGACGAAACCGAAGCGTTCCACGGTCGGGAGGGTAGCGGTCCCGCGTAGGCTCCTCGACGTGGTCATCGAGGAGCGCAGTTCCGAGGGTGGCGGAGCGATCCCACCGTTCCTCGCCGGCCTCGACGCCGACGACGCGCTCGACCGGGCGCGGGCCGGGCTCGACACGGCGCGCTACTACCTCGATCGAGGGTTCGCACCGGCCGCCAAGGCCCGGGCGTTCCAGAAGGCGCTCGACGTCGTCGCCGCGCTCCCGACGGGCGAGCTCGAGGCACGGGTGGCCTCGGGGACGCTGCAGGAGCTCGACGGCATCGGCACGTCGACCGGCGCGGTGATCGCCGACGCAGTGGATCGTCGGGCATCGAGCTACCTGAGCGAACTCGCCGCCTCGACCGAACAGGACGTCGGTGCCGGGTCCGCGCTGCGCTCGGCGGTCAGGGGCGATCTGCACAGCCACACGCTGTGGTCCGATGGTGCGGAATCGGTCCGGACCATGGCCGAGTCCGCGCTGGCGCTCGGTCACGAGTACCTGGCGGTGACGGACCACTCGGCTCGGCTGACCGTCGCCCACGGCCTGGACGAGGCCCGGCTGACCCGGCAGCTCGCCGAGATCGAGCAGCTCAACGCCGAGCTCGCCCCCTTCCGGATCCTGACCGGCATGGAGGTCGACATCCTCGAGGACGGCCGACTCGACCTCTCGTCGGACTTCCTCGGCCGGCTCGACGTGGTGGTCGCGTCGGTGCACTCCAAGCTGGCGATGGACGAGCGGGAGATGACCCGGCGCATGGTGATGGCGGTGGCGGATCCGAACGTCGACATCCTGGGCCACTGCACCGGCCGCAAGATCACCAGTCGGGGTCGACCGCCGTCGCGCTTCGACGCGGAGATCGTGTTCGCCGCGTGCGCCCGCTTCGACACCGCGGTCGAGGTCAACTGCCGCCCCGAGCGTCGGGATCCGCCCGAGGAGCTCCTGGCGCTGGCGCTGCAGTGGGGATGCCGCGTCTCGATCGACACCGACGCGCACGCGCCCGGTCAGCTGGAGTGGCAGGCGTGGGGCTGCGGGTTCGCCACCGACATGGGCGTGGAGCCCGGCCGCATCGTCAACACCTATCCGCTCGACGAGCTGCTCGCCTGGACCGACGCCCACCCGAGCGCCTGACCGCCGACGACCCGGCGCTCCCCGGCGCAGAGGTCAGACGGTGTCAGCCGCCACCGTCGGCCCGTTCGCCGTCGCCACCCGGCGACACGGGACGAGCACCCGGTCGGAGGTCGTAGCGTGCCCGCACCCCGGACGCGGCGCATCCGCCGTCGTTGGCGCCGGACGCGTCGGCGAGCGCCCGGTCGAGCAGCGGCGACGCTCCGCTGAACAACCCCCACGGGCTCTCGCAACCGGGGACCACCCACGCGTGGCTCATCCAGCCGGCGGATCCGTTGGCCTTGCGCCCACCCCGAGCCGCGCACTCCTCCTCGGTCGTGGCCGAGTCGCCGATGACACCGCCGGGGCCGGTGCACAGGCCGACATGACGGTGGTAGTGGTCGTTGTCGCCGGTGAAGCCCTGCGTCGGCTCGGCCTCACCCGGCTGGACCAGGTAGTAGCTCAGCCCGACGACGCGGGCCTCCGGACCGTCGCCGTCGTAGAGGACCATCTCGGGCTCGTCGACCTTGAAGGTCCCGTCGACGATCGAGAACTTCATGTAGTGGGCCGCGATCCCGGGCACGTAGCCGGTCACGCGCACATAGCCGTTGGCCGTCGCGTCTGCAGCCGTCGGCATCGACAGCGCGGTGTCGCGAGCGACCTTCAGCTCCTCGGCGAGCGCGACGCACTGCTCCTGGTCGACCATCGCCTTCCACGGCGTGGGACCGGCATGGCCGCCGTGGCCGCCGTTGTCGTCGGGCGCCGCAGCGGATCCCGATCCGTGCGAGTGGCCACCGCCGGTCGTCGTGGCGGCGTTGCGTTGGGCCATCCAGGCCCGCCAGGAGGCGTAGTCCTCGTCGGTCGCATCGGACAGCACGACCACGAGCCGGGCTGCGTCACCCTCTGCGCCGGAATCCGCGATCGATGTGGCCGCGACGAGGCGGTCGAGCCCCGCTGAGCCCCGCCCGTCGTCGGCCCCGACCACGTCGGTCACGTCCGAGTCGGTGGGCGACATGGTCATCGCCCCACCTGCGTACGTGTCGATCCCGATCGCCGCGGCCTCGCTCCAGTAGGCCTCGGGGTTGAAGCCGCGGTCGCAGCGTCCGCCGTCGATCTTCGCCATCTGGGCGTCGTGGGCCGCGACGTCCGACGCCGCGGAGGAGTGGTCGTGTCCGCCCGCGGCCGACTCGGAGCCGTGGGAGTGCTCAGCGGTGGCCGGCGAAGAGATCGCGACGGTCGCCAGGCCCAGCACCGCAACCGCGGCGATCGACGGGACGAGCACACCGACACGCAGGCGGCGCGGCTCGATCGCCATCACGACGGCGACGACCACCGCCGCCGCTTCGAGTCCGGCGCACACGCCGTCGACCAGGCCGACGTCCTCCACGATGCCCGCGTGGGCACCGAAGGGCAGTCCGACCGTCCGGGCCCACACCCACACCCCGAGCGCCGCGGCGTTGAGCACAGCGGCGGCGACGGCGAGCGGGCGACCACCACGACGCAGGACGAGCGCGACCGCGACGGCGATCTGCAGCCAGCCGACCACAGCGAAGCCCACCGGGTCGATCCAGGAACCACCCCCGGCGTGCTCGGGAACCATCACCAGGTGGATCAGGCCTGCACCACCCACCAGGCCGGCCAGCAGGAGGCCCAGGTCGGCGGCACCGGGCGTTGTCGTGCTCGCGTCGATGCCGGGCGCGGCGGTGGCGGGCTGGTCGGTCGGCTCGTGCTGATCGGCTGGCTCGTGCTGATCGGCTGGCATGGTGAACCCCCGGAGTCCCGTCGTCTCATCCAGCGTAGGCGGCGACCGCCCGTCCGCCATGGCTGGAGTCCCACGCCGGGGCTCCGGTAGGGTTGCATCCCTATGTCGAAGCGCACCCAGAAGAAGAAGGCCAACGTGCGTCGCAAGAAGGCGAACCACGGCCGCAAGCCCAACATGGGCCGCAACTCCTGACCGAGCGCCCGCACCAGCTCACCCTCCTCGCACTCGGCGATCCTCCTGGCGCCTGGCGCGCCGCCGGCTTCGAGGTCGACGAAGCGGGCAGGTTCCGCTTGGGCAGTACCGAGGTCCTGTGCCTGGACCTGGGCATCGGCGGTTTCGTCGGCTGGGCGATCGACGGGGTGCAGCACCCGCTCGACGGCCTTGCCACCGCTGATGGGCACTCGTCGAACGACGATCGACCCGACGGCACAGGTCACCCGAACGGCATCTCCTCGATCGATCACGTCGTGGTGAGCACCGACGACTGCGACCGGACGATCGCCGCGTTCGAGACCGCCGGCCTGGAGCTCCGCGGCGGGCGCAGGACGGGGTCGTACGGGTCGCCGATGCGTCAGTCGTTCTTCTGGGCGGGCGACGTGATCATCGAGGTCGTCGGACCCGACCGTGGCGACCCGACCACCGCCCCGCCGTCGGAGCCCGCGGCCGAACAGATCGCCGGCCGATCCGCGTCGGTCTTCGGACTCGCGCTGGTGGCCGAGGACCTCGACGCCACCGCCGGGTTCCTCGGCGACCGACTCGGCACCCCCAAGGACGCCGTGCAGGCGCGACGACGCATCGCCGGGCTCCGCCACCGCGACGCCGGGCTCGGCCTCCCCATCGCCGTGATGTCGCCGCACCCGCACTGAGCTCGACCGGCCCTCGTGCGGACCGACCGCCCGGCGTGACAGTCGGTTACCGATCGGTAACATGAGTCGCATGGCCGACTACCGAGCACCCGTCAAGGACGCCCTCTTCGCCCTCCGCCACATCGGCATGCTGGACGAGCTGTCGAAGACCGAGCGCTACGCGCACGCTGATCCAGAGACCGTGGTGTCGGTGCTGGAGGAGTACGGCCGGTTCATGCAGGAGGTCTTCGGTCCGATCAACGCCGTCGGTGACCAGGTGGGCCTGAAGTGGAGCCCCGACGGCGTCGAGACCCCCGACGAGTTCAAGCCGGCGTACGCCAAGTTCGTCGAAGCCGGCTGGCAGGGCCTGAACGCGGACGTCGACTTCGGCGGCGCCGGGTTCCCCGAGTCGGTCTTCGCCATGGCAACCGAGTTCCAGATCGCCGCCAACGGCGCGCTGTCGATGGCACCGGGGCTCACCACCGGGGCGATCGAGTGCCTGCAGCACTGGGGCACCGAGGAGCAGAAGGAGGTCTACCTCCGCAAGCTGATCACCGGGGAGTGGACCGGCACGATGAACCTGACCGAACCGCAGGCCGGTTCCGACGTCGGGCTGTGCAGCACCAAGGCCGTCCCCCAGGGCGACGGGACCTACAAGATCACCGGCACGAAGATCTTCATCAGCTTCGGCGAGCACGACATGGCGGAGAACATCGTGCATCTGGTGCTGGCCCGCCTGCCCGAGGCGCCCCCGGGCACCAAGGGCATCTCGCTGTTCATCGTCCCCAAGTTCATGGTCGACGCCGACGGCGCGCCCGGGACTCGCAACGACGTCCGCTGCGTGTCGATCGAGCACAAGATGGGGATCCACGCGTCGCCCACGTGCGTGATGAGCTACGGCGACGACGGCGGCGCCATCGGCTACCTCGTCGGCGAGGAGAACCAGGGCATGCGGGCGATGTTCACGATGATGAACTCGGCGCGCATCGAGGTCGGCATCCAGGGCGTCGCCATGAGCGACGCGGCCTACCAGAAGGCGCTCGCCTACGCCCAGGAGCGTCGTCAGGGGCGGGAGATCGGCGGCGACTCCAAGGAGCCGGCGTTCATCATCGCCCACCCCGACGTGCGGCGGATGCTGCTGTTCATGCGCAGCCACATCGAGGCGATGCGGGCGCTCGCCGTCTACAACGCCGCAGCGATCGACCTGTCCCGGGCGCTCGACGGCGACGAGGCCGAGGCCTGGGGTGAGATCGCAGAGCTCCTCACCCCGATCACCAAGGCGTGGTGCACCGACGTCGGCGTGGAGGTGACCTCGACGGCGGTCCAGGTGTTCGGCGGCATGGGCTACATCGAGGAGTCGGGGGTGTCCCAGCACTTCCGCGACAGCCGCATCGCTCCGATCTACGAGGGCACGAACGGCATCCAGGCCATGGACCTCGTCGGCCGCAAGATCGGTCTGCGGATGGGCGGGGTGGTCAACGACCTCCTGGACCGCATGACGGCGACCGTCGCCGAGCTCGACGCTGCCGGCGACGAGCTCGCCTCGATCGCCCGCAACCTCTCCGACGCCATCGAGGTGCTGTCTGAGACCACGAGCTGGATCATGACCGCGGGTCTGGCTGACCCGAAGGAGGCGCTCGCCGGTGCGACGCCCTACCTGCGCATCTGGGGCATCGTCGTCGGCGGCTGGTTGATGGCCCGCCAGGCGCTCGCCGCCCGCAGCGAGCTCGACGCCGGGTCGTCGGACACGGCCTACCTGGAGTCCAAGGTCGTCACCGCCCGGTACTACGCCGAGCAGCACCTCCCGCAGGCCGGCGGTCTGGTGGCCGCTGTGCAGGGCGGCGCATCGGTGCTCTACGACGTCGACGCGGCGCAGCTCGCGTCGCTCTGACACCTGGACCGATGCTCGACCACGTCTTCACCGACGCCATCGGCGCGCTGCGCGACGCGCTGGAGAAGGCGTTCCTCGAGCGCCAGGCGTTCGAGGAGCGGTTCCAGTCCGACGTCCTGCTCGGCGACCTGACGTGGGAGACGTCCTACGGACTTCCCGGCGAGGGCCTGCCGCCGCGCGTGCGAGCCGACCTGACGCTCGAGTGGCCGACGTGGTCCCAGGCCGCCTACCGGTCCTGGTACATCGAGGAGGAGCTCCCCGAGCTCCCGCGGATCGACATCGAGGTCGTGCTGCGCATCCAGCGCCTGGTGTCGGCCCCGGATCCGAAGACGGTGCTGGCAGCGCTGGCTCCCGAGAGCCCGGCGATCGGCGGCGAACGGCTGCACCGGTCCGGGCCGACCGTCGAGGCGGTGTCCAACGAAGACCTGACCGAGACCGAGCACGCGATCGAGATCAGCTACGAGGGCAGCTACGAGCTCGACGAGGCGACCCTGGCCGACGGCTCGACGCTCGACGACCACTTCGGCGCCATGGGCGGCTGGATCTCCTCGACGCTGGTGCGGCTGGGCGACCTGAACTTCGAGTTCCTCCCCCCGCTCGAGAAGGACGACGACGAGCGATAGAAGGGGTGCTCGACGACATCCCTCGTCGACATCCCGACCACAGGACCCTCTCCAGGGAGTGCCGATGACCGAACCCGACGTGCTCAGGGTCGAGCTGACCGACGGGTACGCCGTCGTGACGCTCGACCGCCCGCAGGCCCGAAACGCGCTGAACGCCGAGCTGCGCGCCGCCCTGCGCGACGCGATGCACGCGCTCGACGACGACGGCGACGTGCATGCGATCGTGCTCACCGGCACGGATCCGGCGTTCTGCGCCGGGCTCGACCTGAAGGAGCTCGCCGCGTCACCCGGGCAGCTGTCCGGGGGTTTCGACGACTCGGCCGACCTGCGCCGCCCGTTCCCGCCGATGTCCACTCCGGTGATCGGCGCGGTCAACGGGGTCGCCATCACCGGCGGCTTCGAGGTCGCGCTGGCCTGCGACTTCCTGGTCGCGTCGGAGCACGCCCGCTTCGCCGACACCCACGCCCGCGTCGGCATCATGCCCGGCTGGGGCCTGACCGTCCTGCTCCCCCAGGCCGTCGGCGTGCGCCGGGCACGGGAGCTGTCGGCCACCGGGAACTTCCTCGACGCCCGGACCGCCTACGAGTGGGGACTCGTCAACCACGTCGTGGCACACGAGGAGCTGCTGCCCGTCGCCCGGAAGCTGGCGATCGACATCGTCGGCAACGACCCCGACGGCGTCCGCCGGATCCTCGCCACCTACGCCGAGGGTTCCCTGATGAACGGCGCCGACGCGCATGAGCTCGAACGACGGGTGAGCAGCGCGTGGCTGACCGAGCGGAGCCACACCGACCTGGAGGCACGCCGCAGGGCGGTCACGGATCGGGGCCGCACCCAGCTCTGACCCGCGGCCGCCGCGACGTCGCGGGTCGAGCGGCGATCGCGCCGGTGTTCAACTTGTACACCATGCGCCGCATGGACGACCGCCATGTACAAGATCGCCGGCCGACGACCACCTTGTACGCCACGTGCCACATGGGCGACCGGGACGTACAAGTTCGACGGAGCAGCAGGGCGGCCCGAGGGCCCACCTGCCTCGCCGGGTCAGATGCCGGACGGGCGGTGCGGGATGGGTTCGAACTCCGCGGGGCGATCGTCGGCCTTGGCGCCGAAGGACTCCATCATGTCGCCGGGCTGGAACATGCCGGACTGCCACCCCGCCATGTACTTCAAGCTGTCGGCCACGGTGTGGTCGCGGGTGAAGTTCAGCATCTCCTTGGTGCCCCAGATGGCGAGCGGCGACTTGGTGGCGATCCGAGCCGCGATGTCCAGGGTGCCGTCGACGAGCGAGTCGTGGTCGTCGAACACCTGGTTCACCAGCCCGCACTCGTAGGCCCGCTCCGCCGGCATCCGATCGCCGGTGTAGGCGAGCTCGCGGGCGATGCCCTCGGGGATCACCTTGGAGATGCGCTGCAGGGTGCCGACGTCCGCGGTCATGCCGATGTTGATCTCCTGGATGCAGAAGAACGCATCGGCCGAGCAGTACCGCATGTCGGCTGCGGTGACCATGTCGACAGCGCCGCCGATGCAGCCGCCCTGGATCGCGGCGAGCACCGGCATCCTGGCCCGCTCCAGCGCCGTGAAGCTGTCCTGGAGGTGCTGCACCATCATCCAGAGCGACGCTCGGCGTCGCCCGACCTCGGTCACCTCACCTGAGGCACCGACCTCCGCGCCGCCGCTGAACACCGACAGGTCCATCCCGGCGCAGAAGTGCTTGCCGGTCGAAGAGATCACGATCGCCCGGGCCGAACCGGCGGCATCGATCTCCGACACGATCGCGGGGAGCTCGGTCCAGAAGCTCGGGATCATCGAGTTGTAGGCGTCCGGTCGCGTGAGCTCCAGGTGGGCCACGTGATCGGAGATGGAGACGTCGAAGCACTCGTGCACGCCGCCGACGGTACCGCGCCCAACGGCCGCGGCACCCGAGGACGGCGCCGCGGCGGAGAGCCGGCCGATCCGGACGGTCCCACCGCCGTCGCTAGCCTCGGCCGCCATGGCCGAGCTCGATCCGTACCGCCTGCCCCGCAGCGTCCTGCCGTCCCGCTACGACCTGGATCTGGCGATCGACCCCGATCAGCCGACGTTCCGGGGTCGCGTCAAGGTCTCCGTCGACGTGATCGAACCCACCGACAGGGTGGTGCTGAACTCGCTCGAGCTCACCCTCGGCACCGTGGCCGTCGCCTCCGAGGACGCCGCTGTCGACGGGGCGCCACAGGAGCCCCGGGTCGTGACCGATGTCGTGACCGATGTCGAGGCCGAGCGCGTCACGCTCGTGCTCGATCGACCGCTGCCGGTCGGTTCGGCGACGATCGACGCCGAGTTCGAGGGGCCCTACTGCGAAGAGCTCGTCGGCCTCTACCGCTCCGCGTTCACCGACGCAGGCGGCACCGAGCGGAACCTGGCAGTGACGCAGTTCGAGTCGACGCACGCCCGCCGCGCGTTCCCGTGCTTCGACGAGCCCGACATGAAGGCCGTGTTCGCGATCAGCCTGGTCGTCCCCGACGGGATGCTCGCCGTGTCGAACGCCGCGGAGACCGGACGTGAAGCGCTCGGCGGCGGCACCGTGCGCGTCACCTTCGCCGACACGATGGTGATGTCGACCTACCTCGTCGCTGCGGTCATCGGTCCCATGGAGGCCACCGAGCCGCGCCTGGTCGACGGGCTCGCTGGGAAGGTCCCGTTGCGGGTCGTGCACCCGCCGGGCCAGGCCGCCCTCGCCGAGTTCGCGCTCGACGTCGCGGATGCCGGCATCCGCTTCCTCGAGCGCTACTACGACATCGCCTACCCAGGCGACAAGGTCGACCTGGTGGCGGTCCCCGACTTCGCGTTCGGCGCCATGGAGAACCTGGGCTGCATCACGTTCCGCGAGGTGGCGCTGCTGATCGATCCCGATGACGCGACCCAGCCGGAGCTCCAGCGCGTGGCGGACGTGATCAACCACGAGCTGGCCCACATGTGGTTCGGCGACCTGGTGACGATGGGCTGGTGGAACGGCATCTGGCTGAACGAGGCGTTCGCCACGTTCATGGAGGTCACGGCCTCCGACGCGTTCCGGCCCGACTGGGACACCTGGACCGGCTTCGGCCTCGCTCGTGCCGCAGCGTTCGACACCGATGCGTTGTCGAGCACCCGGCCGATCGAGTTCGACGTGGAGAGCCCGAGCGACGCCGAGGCGATGTTCGACATCCTCACCTACGAGAAGGGCGCGTCGGTCGTCCGGATGCTGGAGCAGTACCTGGGCGCCGACCGCTTCCGCGACGGGATCCGCCACTACCTCCGGGCCCACGCCTACGCCAACACCGAGACCACGGACCTGTGGGACGCGCTCGAGGAGGTCACCGGCGAGCCGGTCCGCCACATCATGGACGCGTGGATCTTCTCGGGCGGCCACCCGGTGGTCACAGCGGTCCCCACCGACACGGGGGTCCGGCTGAGCCAGCAACCGGCCACGACCGCAGCGACCGACGACGGGACCGTCGACACCGGCCCGTCGGCACGACTCGGTGACCGATGGCCGATCCCGCTCGTGCTCACGAGCACCGTCGACGGGGTGCGACGCCGCGACCGCGTGCTCCTGGA
Source organism: Microthrixaceae bacterium (assembly GCA_033813615.1). Classification (GTDB taxonomy): domain Bacteria; phylum Actinomycetota; class Acidimicrobiia; order Acidimicrobiales; family Microtrichaceae; genus Dermatobacter. Next base: position 11,104 of record JAPXRJ010000021.1, read on the forward strand.
GGACGACACCGCTGTGGACCTGGGCGGAGCACCGACCGCGTTGCGCGTCAACACCGGTGGCGACGGCTTCTTCCGGTCCGAGCTGCCCGCCGCCATCCGGGCCGCCGAGGCCGTCGACCCGTCGACGACGCCGCTCGAGCGGTTCGTGCTCCTCGACGACGCGTGGGCCGCGCTGCTCCACGGCGACGCGACGGGCGCCGAGGTCCAGGACCTGGTGCTGCTCGCCTCGTGGCGCGAGACGGACCCGTCGGTGTGGCGTCGCATCGCTCAGACCGTCCGTGATCTGCGACGGCTGTGGGGGCTCGACGACGAGCGTCGCGCATCCGCGTTGGCCATCGCGACCGCCGCCGCACCGCTGGCACGCGTGCAGCAGCTGATCGGCGGGCTCGACCCCGCTGGGACCGAGCGCTGGCGCGACCTCCGCGGCGTCCTGCTGTCGCTGCTCGGCGTGGTCGGCCACGATGCCGACATCCGGGAGCTCGCCCACGAGCTGTTCCTCCTCCCGCCCGGAGAGGCCCACGCCCGACCCGACACCGACTCGACCGTGCTCGTCGCGTCCCTCGACATCGTGGCTGCCACCGGCGGTGCCGCCGACCATGCGCTCATCGAGGAGCGCTGGCGAGCGGCGACGAACCCCCAGGACACGATCCGCTACCTCTACGCGCTCGCGGACTCGCCGGTCGAGGAGTGCTTCGACCGCCTCCTGGAGCTGACGATCAGCGAGGTTCGCTCCCAGGACAGCGCGTACGTCCTGCGACGTGCCCTGGCGCACCCTCTCTTCGCGGACCGAGCGTGGGACTTCGTGCAGACCCGATGGGACGACGTCCTCGCCAAGGTCCCGTCGAGCGCCGCGGTCCGCATGTTCGAGGGCGTTCGGTCGGTGACCGATCCCGCCCTCGCTGCCGACATCGCCGCCTTCGCGGCGGACAACCCCACGCCGAGCGGCTCCCGGGTGCTCGCCCAGCACCTCGAGCGCATGTGGATCACCGTGCGAGCGTCCGAGCGGCTGCGCGCCGAGACCGTCGGGGATCCGGGCATCCTGAACAGAGGATGACCGCGCCACCCGAGCAGCAGCTGGATCCGCACCGACCGTCGACGGCTGAGCGGCGACGGAGCATCGAGCACGTCGCCCGCCCGCGCACCGCCGGCGCCGGGCTCGACGTGTTCGCGGTCGAGGAATCCGCCGCTCAGCTGGTGTGGTCCGACCTGCCGAGCGGGCCGGTCGAGCTGCAGGTGTTCGGGCCCGGCGGCGCGCAGGCGCCGGTCGTGGTCCACCACCCGGGCGGGCCGGGTGTCGTCGAGCTCACCGGACTCGACGCCGGCGCATCGCACCGGGTGGAGGTGCGCTCCCGCCGGTCACGTTCCGGCGCAGCGCTCAGGCGCAGCTTTCGGACGCAACCCGCACCTCCCGGCGACGAGCTGTTCCGGTTCGCCACGCTCAACGACCTGCACATCGGTCGTGAGCACCGTCGCAGCAGTGCTCCGAGCGCGAACCCCAGCGGCACCGGAGCGGACGAGCCCACCCCGCGCGAGATGGCCGCCGCGGCGTTCGACGACGTGCTCGCGTGGGGGGCCCAGCAGGTCATCGTCAAGGGCGACGTGTGCGAGGAGTCGTTCGAGGGCAACTGGGACCAGGCAGCAACGGTCTTCGGCGACGCCCCGGTGCCGGTGCACCTGCTGCCCGGCAACCACGACACCGGCACCAAGCGCCAGGTCGAGCCCGAGGACGCAGCCCGCGCCCGAGGCCTCGCCCTCACCCGTGGCGTCGCCCACCTCGACGTGCCGGGCCTGCGCGTCGTGCTGGCCGACTCGTGCCGGGACGGCAGCGGGTGGGGCACGCTGAGGGCGAGGTCGACCGAGGTCGCCGATCTGGCCGCGCAGGCCCACGCCGACGGACTCGGCGTGTTCGTGGCGACGCACCACCAGCCCCAGCGGTTCACGCTCCCGCTGTACTGGCCCCACGGCATCCCCGGGCCCGACGCCCGGTCATTCGCCCGCACCCTCCGCGACGCCACACCGAACGCGCTCATCAGCTCGGGCCACACGCACCGATGCCGGGTGCGCTCCGTGGGCGGTGTGGCATGGAGCGAGGTGGCGGCCACCAACCACTTCCCGGCCACGTGGGCGGGCTACCGGGTGTTCGCGGGTGGGCTCATGCAGGTCGTGCGTCGCACCAGCGGGCCGGCGGCGCTGGCCTGGAGCGAGCACGGCCGCCAGGCGCTCCGCGGGGTCTGGGCGCTGTGGGCCACGGGCACGATCTCGGACCGCTCCTTCACACTGCGCTGGAGCTGACGTCTCCGTCGTCCCAGAGGTACGCGTCGAGCCGGGCGACGAGCTCGGCCTTCAATACGTCGGAGGCGAAGGATGCCTCGATCGACGTGCGGGCGACCGCCGCGGCCGTCTCGTGGTCCCAACCGTGGGCGGCCGAGGTGGCGTGGTACTCGTGGGTCAGGTCGGTGCCCAGGAGCTCGGGGTCGTCGGTGCCGAGCGCCACCCGGACGCCGGCACGGCGCAGCTGATCGACGGGATGGGCGTGCAGGTTCGGATGCAGGCCCACCACCACGTTCGACATCGGACAGACGTCGAGAGGGATGCGACGCTCAGCCAGCTCGGCCACGACATCCGGATCCTCGACAGCGCGCACCCCGTGGTCGATGCGCTCTGCCAGCAGCAGGTCCAGCGCGTCGCGCACGCCGCCGGGACCCGAGGACTCCCCTGCGTGCACGGCGCGATGCAGACCGGCCTCGGCCGCCCGCTCGAACGCCGGCGCGAACTGCTCCGCCGTCGGTCCGACCACCGCCTCGTCGCCGTCGATCGACAAGCCGACGACCCGCGGGTGCGCCAGCCCGATCAACGTGTCGACGAGGTCGAGCGCGTCCCCTGCGCTCTGGTCACGTCGGAGGCTCGGCAGGAGCCGCACCCGTGGATGTCCGTCCGCTTCCGCCTCGACGAAGCCCTGGTCGAGCGCGTCGACGAACGCCTCCAGGCGGCCTGACCACGACGGCCAGTGGGTCGGGTTGACGATGAGGTCGGCGGTCACGATGCCGTCCCACGTGCAGCGGCGAGCGAACCGGTACGCCAACTCCCGAACCATGCCCGGGTCGACCATGAGCGCGCAGGACGCGTCGAGGTGGTCGAGCAGGCCGCGCAGCCCGCCCGAGTTGTCGAAGACGGGCACCGGAGCGCTCTGTGCGAGCGCGGCGCGGCGCAACAGATCGACGGGTATGCAGCCTTCGAGGTGGACGTGGACGTCGGCCTTCGGCAGCCCGAGGCACCACGGACGCGACGGGACGCTCACCCGGGACTTCCGCTCACGGGCGCTCGCCCAGCACCTCCGCTCATGGGCGCTCGCCCAGCACCTCCGCTCATGGGCGCTCGCCCAGCACCTCCGCTCATGGGCGCTCGCCCAGGTCCCCGCGGTCGGCCAGGAACCGGGTGGCGACGCCGGCGAGCACCGCGATCCCGGTGGCCATCGCGTCCTCGTTCAGGACCATCCGGTTGGAGTGGCATGCAGGCGCCTCGAACGGGTTCGGCTGCTCCGGCGGGCACACGCCCAGGAAGAACATCGCCCCACGGACGTTCTGCAGCACGTAGGAGAAGTCCTCGGCGCCCATGACCGGCGACGGCATCTCGACCACGTGGTGCGATCCTGCGACGTCGACCGCGACCTCGGTCGCCCAGCGGGTGAACGCGGCGTCGTTCACCGTCACCGGGTAGCCCTCGACGACGTCGACCTCAGCAGTGCAGCCGTGGGCAGCGGCGACCCCGTCGGCGACCTGGCGGATCCGGCCCCACACGGCGTGGCGCGTGTGCTCGCTCACCGCTCGGAGCGTGCCGGTGAGCTCGGCGGACTCGGGGATCACGTTGTCGGTCGTGCCGGCATCGATCCGGGCGATCGTCAGCACCGCCGGGTCGAACGCGTTGACGGTGCGGGTGATCATCGTCTGCAACGCCAGCACCGTCTCGCACGCCACGGGCACCGGGTCGGTCGCCCAGTGCGGAGTGGAGGCGTGTCCGCCACGGCCGGTGATCGTGATGCGCACGACGTCGGCCGACGCGAGCGCGGCACCGCTGCGGTGGACGACGAAGTCGGACCACACGTTGGGCGCGACGTGCAGGGCGAAGGCGCCGTCGACGCCGTCGAGGACGCCCTCGGAGATCATGTGGGCGGCGCCACCCTGGCCCTCCTCGCCGGGCTGGAACATGAACCGCACCCGTCCAGCGAGCTGGTCGCGGTGCTCGGCGAGCAGCCGGGCCGCACCCACGAGCATCGAGGTGTGCGCGTCGTGGCCGCATGCGTGCATCGCCCCGTCGACGGTGCTGGAGAACTCGAGCCCGGTGTCCTCGGGCATCGGCAGCGCGTCCATGTCGCCGCGCAGGAGGATCGTCGGACCGTCACCCGCACCTCCGACCAGGTCGGCGACGACCGAGCTCAGCGCCGTGCCCGTGCTGAGCTCCAGGTCCAGGCCGTCCAACGCGTCGATGACCGCCTGTTGCGTGCGGGGCAGGTCGGTGCCGAGCTCGGGGTGGCGGTGCAGGTCGCGCCGCAGCTCGACGACGTCGGGCAACACGTGTCGCGCTCCGTCCAGCAAGTCGTCGGTCACGATCGTGGTCATGGCGTGGACCTCCGTGTGCAATTGGCCCGGCTCCATCACAGCAGTGCGAGCACCAGGGTCACACCAGCGCGAGCACCAGGCCGATCTGGCCCAGATGGTAGGTGGTCATCACGACCAGCCGGGAGTGCGGGAAGTCCCTCACGAAGCGGCTGATGCCGATCACGGCGTCGGACGCGTAGAACAGCCCGGCGCCGACGACGGCGATCCAGATGCCCGTGCCGATCGCGGACGCGACCATCACGGAGATCACCGTGATGTAGGCGCCGACCGGGATGGTCAGTCGCTCGTCCCGGCGCCGCGCACCGACGACGATCGGTCGGCCGATCACGGCGACGAGCACGGCGACGAGCACCACGCCGACCGCGAACCGGGGCCACTCGACGCCCAGCTGCCACAGGGCCACCACGTAGGCGACGTGGCCGACGAGGAACGCGGCGAGGCCCTCGACGAAGTGGTCCTCCAGCATCAGGAAGACGTCGCCGACCAGCGAGCACACGAGCCCGGCGAGGATCCAGCCCCGGGCCGGCCCCGACACCACCGGATCGGCCGCGATCGCGGCGGCGATGAGCACCGCCATCGTGAGCGGCTTGAGGACGTACTCGACCGTTCGGCGCTCCAAGGCCACCGCCACCCAGTCCGCGACCGCCACGACCAGGGTGGCGGCGATCAGCGCCCAGAACAGTGCTCCCTGGTCGAGGGTCACGCGAACATGTCCGCGATCGGCTGCCAGTCCAGCGAGTCCCGCAGCTGCATCCGGGCCTGCATCACGTGGCGGGGCCGGCCGACCCCCAGGACGCCCGTGCAGCGGTCGCCCCGTCGGAAGGCCACGACGAAGCGGTGCTCAGCGAACGAGCCCTCGACCAGGTGCGCCTCGTCGTCGCCCGACGGGCGACCGGCCATCTGGATCTTCCGGTCGTACTGGTCAGACCAGAACCACGGGACCGACAGGAACGGCACGGCGTCGGGATCGCCGCCGAGCAGACGGAGCGCCGCGGCCTCTCCGTGCTCGATCGCATGCTCCCAGTGCTCGACGCGCATGGCCTCTCCGAAGTGCTCGTTCACCCAGCACGCCACGTCGCCCGCAGCGGTGATCCCCGGAGCCGCCAGGGTGGTGGCGTCGCAGACGACGCCGTTCGAGACGTCCAGGCCCGACCCGGCGAGCCAGCCGACGTTCGGTGTGACGCCGATGCCGACCACGACCACGTCGACGTCGACGGTGGTGCCGTCGGCCATGGCGATCCCGCTGACCCGGCCCGCGCCGTCGTCGCGCAGGCCGTCCACACCGACTCCCAGGCGCACGTCGACACCGTGCTCGCGGTGCAGCTCGGCGACGAAGGCGCCGATCTCGGCCGGGAACGCACGCAGCATCGGGGTCGGCGCGGCCTCGATCATCGTGACGTCGAGCCCGAGCGCCCGGCACGTGGCCGCCACCTCGGCTCCGATGAAGCCCGCCCCGATCACCCCCACGCGAGCGGGTGAGCGGTCCAGCTCGGCACGCAGGGCGAGGGAGTCCGACAGATCCCGCACGACGTGCACGCCGCCGAGCGTCGGTCCTGGCAGACGTCGAGCTGCCGCACCCATGGCCAGCACGATGCCGTCGGCCGCGACCCTGCTGTCGTCGGACAGGATGAGGGTGCGGGCCGCCACGTCGAGAGCAGCGGCGGCGACGCCGAGACGCAGGTCCAGCTCCAGGTCGGCGACCTTGTTGGCAAGCGGCTGGTGCGCCCGTTCCGGCGCCCACTCACCAGAGAGCACCTGCTTGGACAACGGCGGCCGATCCGCTGGCAACGCGGGCGACGGGTCGACCACGACGATCGGACCTTCGTGGCCGTTGCCGCGCAAGGTGGCGGCGGCGCTGAGCCCGGCGAGGGATGCGCCGACGATGGCATAGGTGGTCATGGCGGAGTGGTCATGGCGGAGTGGTCATGGCGGAGTGGTCATGGCGGAGTGGTCATGGCGGAGCCCACGACGACAGCGGATCGGACGACGGCGACGGGGCTCAGCCCTCGACCGTGATGGCCTGCTTGGGGCAGCGACGGGCGGCCTCGGTCACCTTGTCGCGGAGCTCCTCGGCCGGCTCCTCCTGCAGCACGTACAGGAAGTCGTCGTCGCGGACCTCGAACACCTCGGGGGCGATGCCCATGCACACGGCGTTCGACTCGCACAGATCGAAGTTCACGACGACCTTCATGACGTTCCCCTTGCTGTCGTGGCCGGACCGGTGCCCGGGCCTCCGGCTCGGACCTGCGTCCGCGCCCGCGCACTCTATCGACCGGCGTCAACCCCCAGGATCTGCCCGTACCGACCCTCGGGATCGGACCGCGTCGGGGTGGGCACCGCAGTCGGCCGGACCGGTAGCGTCGCGCCGCGTGATCGACCGATCCCCACGACCGGCGACCACCGACGAGGCGCACCTGCTCGGGCCGGTGTTGGCACGCGGCTTCGCTGACGATCCGATCTGGCGGTGGATGGTGCCGTCGCAACGACGGTGGCCCGATCGGATGGCGCCGGTGTTCCGACATCTCATGGGTCCGTCGATCCGCCACGACACCACGTGGACGACCGACTCCCATGGCGGCGCGGCGGTCTGGGCGCCGCCGGGCGTGCGCAGCTTCCCCACGACCGCGGCCATCCGCTCGTCGCCCGCGATGCTCCGGGGCTTCGGCGCCAAGGGCCTGGCCCGCACCCTTCGGCTCGTGAACCGGATGGAGGCGGTGCACCCGCGCGATCGTCACTGGTACCTGGAGTTCCTGGCAACCGACTCGCACCTGCGGGGACGTGGGGTCGGCTCCGCCCTGATCGGACCCGGCCTGGACCGTGCCGACGACGAAGGCATCGGCGCCTACCTCGAGAGCTCCAAGTTCGACAACGTCCCGTTCTACCGACGCCACGGCTTCGAGGTCGTCGAGGAGCTGCACGCCGTCGACGGCGCCCCACCTCTGTGGCGGATGTGGCGCGACCCCCGCTGACACCAGGCCCAGGGATCTCGGTTCAGCGGAGGTGGGTGACGTCGTTGAAGCGACGGACGCGCCACCGACCGTCGGCCTGCACCACCAGCTCGCTGATCGAGCCGTTGTCCGCGCCGACGAACGCGAACGGCGAGCTGCCCGTCGCCATCGACAGCAGGTGGCCGATCACTCCGCCGTGCACCACCGCCACCACCCGCCCGTCGGGGTGCGTCGACGCGATCCGCTCGACGCCGACCCGCAGCCGGGCGGCGAACGCGGTGCTCGACTCGGCGCCGGGGATCACGTCCCAGCGCTCCTCGGCGAACATCCTCACAGCGATCGGGTCCATGGACGCCACCCGGGCGCGGAACTGCTGCTCCCACTCCCCCAGGAACACCTCCCGCAGCTCTGGAACCACCACGTGGTCGATCGCCAGCTCTGCGACCAGCGGTGCCGCGGTCTGGTGCGTGCGTCGCAGCGAGGTCACGTACACGGCATCCACAGGCCACCCCTCGCGGTGCTCCGCAGAGAGCCGCTCGCCGACCCGTCGAGCCTGTTCGATGCCGTCAGGAGCCAGGTCCGGATCCCCATGGCCGTCGAACAGCGGGAAGGGTCGGTCAGGGTGCTCCGCCATGGTCTCGCCGTGACGCACCAGCACCACGACCGTGGCGCCAGGAGGGGCCTGGTAGCGGTACTGACGGATCCCGTCGTCGTCGGTCACGTCCGCAACGTTCGCACGGTCCCGTGTCCGGTGCAGGTCGACCCCCGAACAGCCAGGAGCTGGCTGATCAACGCGGCGAGCACGTCCCGCCGTCCGGGCTGGCTGCGACCGCGACCTCGCCGTTGCGGATCTCCACGGTGACCTGCGGGTTGATCGACACGACGCCGGTGCGGATCGCCTCGCAGGCCGCCATCGCCTCCTCCGCCGTCACCGGATCGGCCGGGTCCGCGGCCAGCGTCACGTACGTGTCGTTCGTGATCGTGGTGGTCCGGAGCTTCGACGACCACGACGCCGCGCTGTTGGCCTCCTTGATGCCGTCGATGTGCTCGAGGTCGATGTCACCGGCGCCGTCGTCGGCGGGCAGTTCGTCGAGGGGCAGGTCATCGGTGGGCATGTCCTCGAGAGGCAGATCGTCGGCGCCCCCCTCGTCGAGGTCGATCCCGCACTCGTCGATCGTGAACTCGTCGATGCGACCGGCCGCCTCGATCACCGATTGGTCGAACACGATCTCAAGCGACCTGTTCATGTCGTCCGGGTCGCTCTCGTCGAGCGCTGCGAGCTCCTCGACCGCGCCGGCCAGCACCTCGAAGGACGGCTTGAGCTCCACGGGGGCGACGTCGCCCAGGGCCGCCAGGGCCTCGACCGCCTTGGCCGGGTCGTCCATCTCCGAGTCATCGGTCGCCTCGAGCTCCGCGACCGCCGCGCAGTACTCGCTGGCGGAGCCATCGCCGTCGTCGGGCGCGGGCCGCTCGTCGGACTCCTTGGGCGCGGGCAGCACCACCTCGCCACCACCGCCGCACCCGGTCGCGAGCGCCGCGATCGTTGCCAGGACCAGCGCGAGCAGCGGGCGGGAGCGGCGGGAGCGGGGCGTCGTGCGCATGCCCTCAGTCTGCCGGGTGCACGACGACGCGCGGTGCGCCGACGAACGCCCGTCCTGCGGGCCCGGGCTCGGCATCATGCAGCCATCGCACGGTGATCGGCCCGCCAGCGGCGGCTGAGCCGCTCCAGGGGCAGGAAGGCGACGATGCAGATCGTGTGCGGCAGGAACGAGATGCCGATCATCAGGAACGTCATCAGGTGCAACAGGAACACGCCGACGAGCGCCAGCGCCCGCACCGTGCGCGGTGCCCTCGGGAACAGCAGCACCAGCGACACCACCTCGAAGGCGATGAACGCCCACTGGGTGACCACGAGCAGTCCCGGGTAGGGCAGCAGCGCGTCGCCGAGCGCGGAGCCGCGGCGGACGATCGCACGGGCGAAGGTGGCGGACTCCATCCACCCCCAGCCCCCGAACCGGATCTTGGCCCACGCCGAGAACGGGTACGCGAGCACGAACACCACCTGCACGACACGCATCGCCCAGCCCGACAGCCGCTCGACGGCCGGCCCGACCCGAGGGGTGAGCGACAGGACGAGCAGGGCCACCACGATCGTCAGTCGGTCGTGGTCGACCTTCGACCACGAGAACGCCCAGAGCAGCCACACGACGTATGCGACGAACACTGTGGCCGCGGCGGCCCGCGGTGCCCGACGGGTGAGCATCCAGCCGGCACCGAGCACCACCGTGATCTGCAGCAGCGTCATCGTGGTCGGCGTCGGTGCTCCCAGGTGGACGAGTCGGGCGATCAGGACCGGCCGGTAGAACTCCTCGGGAGCGTGTGCGTGGATCGCGTTCCACTGGTCGGTGACCAGGACCGTGAACACCACGGTGACCGCGATGATCCGGGCGAACACGTCGACGCGTTCCGCCGGCACCGGCTCGAACCAGTAGCGATCCCAACCCGAGCGGACGCTGTCGAGCACCGACCCGACCGATGACTGGTCGCTTCGCTCGTCGGTGCGGCGATCGGATGCCCCATCGGGCGACGTCGGGGGCACGGTTGCGGGCTGGTGGCTCACGACGACGGCTTCCGTTCGGGCCACACCTGGATCGTCTCGGTGAAGCTCGACACCGGCTCGCCGTCGACCAGGTTCTTCCCCAGCTTGCGGAGCTCGAGCTCGACGAGCGGATCGGATGGATGGCGGTCGTTCCACGACGACACGAGCGCGGCCATCTGCTCGTCGGTCAGCCGCCCTCCCCGGCCCTGCTGGCCTTCGACCTCGGCGCGACGCAGGCCGAACTCCAGCGCGTCCATCCGCCGCTCGCGTCCCGACTCGGTCGTGCCGAGGAACTCGACCTTGGTCACCCGGCCGGTCGGCTTCACCGCGTGGGCGAACATGCGGAACGGGGCGAAGGGCCAGGCGTCGTCGGTGAGTCCGACCGCGCCGAGCGCGGTGAGGCCCACCACGAGCACGGCCACCGCCGAACGCCACCGCGCTCCCGGAATCTCCGTCGTCACCGTCGAGAGACTAGGGGCCATCGCCGTCCGGACCGTTCAGGCTGCGCTCCGCCGTGCGACGATGGTCGGAGCAGCATCCGAGCTGTGCGCCCGCCGACCAGTAGCTACACTAGAACGCGTTCTAGTTTTCGTCTCGAGGAGGACGTCGCATGCAGGTCCGATCCCCGTTCCCGATCCCGTTCGGCTGGTTCCAGGTCGCCTGGTCCGCCGACGTGAAGCCCGGTCAGATCGTGCCGATCGAGTACTTCGACCGCAAGCTCGTCGTCTGGCGGGACGAGGACGGGGCAGTCCACGTGAACGACGCGTTCTGCCCGCACCTCGGCGCCCACTTCGGCTACGGCGGCCAGGTCTCCGGTGACGACATGATCTGCCCCTTCCACGGGTGGCGCTTCAACGCCGAAGGCCAGAACACGCTGATCCCCTACTCCGATCGCATCAACAAGAAGGCGTGCGTCCAGAGCTACCCCGTGACCGAGGCCAACGGCCTGGTCATGACCTGGTACCACCCCGAGGGGGCCGCGCCGATGTGGACCATCCCCGAGGTCCCCGAGTTCAACGACCCAGAGAACTACACCACCATCGAGACCCGGGAGTACATGGTCGAGGCACCGTGGCAGGACCTCGCCGAGAACGGCGTCGACGCGGCCCACTTCCGCTACGTGCACCACACCGAAGAGGTCCCGGAGCTCGAGAGCTACGAGATGGACGGGCCCCGCACCAAGATGCGGTCCATCCAGCGCTTCCCCACCCCCCGTGGTGTGGTCGACGGCCGGATCGATGCGGACTCGTTCGGCCCGGGGTTCAGCGTCATCCGCTTCTCCGGCATCGTCGACACGTTCCTGATGGGCTGCAACACGCCGCTCACCGCGAACTCGTGCCACATGCGATTCACCTTCACGGTCCGCAAGCTCGGCGACGACGCGCTCAGCTCGACCGTCGGGCAGGCGTTCGTCGCCGAGATCGACAAGCAGGTCCAGGAGGACTCACCGATCTGGCGCAACAAGGCGTACCTGGCCCGTCCAGCGCTCGCCGACACCGACGGACCGTTCGGCAAGTTCCGCAAGTGGGCGTCGCAGTTCTACGCCGAGGGCATCGACGACTCGCAGCTCGTCTACTACCCCGCGACGACCCAGGCCTTCGATCCCGTCGAGACGGCGTCGCGCAAGTTCGGCTCCGACCCGATGGCCGGCTGAGCCAGGTTTCCCCGACCTCAGTCCTGGCCGGGCGGAGTCGGCCACGTCGGCGCGTCAGGGCTTCCGGGCCGCTTCGACGGTGGGACCGTCCAGCCCGACGGCGGTGCTGACGGCGGCGGCGTCGTCGGTGGCAGCGGTTGAGCCTGCGGCCCGGGCTGGGGCGGGTAGGTCGGTTGCGCGGCGCCCGGCTGAGGGTAGGGCGGGTACGTCGGTTGCGCGGCGCCCGGCTGAGGGTAGGGCTGCTGGGGGTAGGGCGGCTGGGGGTACTGCTGTCCGGCCCACTGGTCGGCGGCCCACTGCTCGCCCCCCCATTGCTGACCGACACCACCGCGCGGTGCTCCGCCGCCGTCACGACGGGACCGGCTCCGCTTCACCAGCCCGACGATCAGCAGGATCAGTCCGACCAGGAACACGAGAGCGGCGACGCCCGACACGGCCAGCATGCCGAGTACCGGACCGAAGATCTGGCCGAGGTCGTCGCCGTCGAGGGTCCGACCGACGGTGAACCTCGCGGTCATCGGTGACTGCGACGGCTCACCCGGCCAACTGCACTCGGCGGTGTAGTCGCCGGGGTCGAGGCGGGCCGACGACACCACCAGGTAGTCGCTGCCGCCGTTCAGCAGGGTCGAGTCGAACGGGGAGCGGGTCAGCACCACCGGTTCGCCGAGCTCGGTCCTCATCGTGCACTCGGGCGTTCCCACCGTGGCGTCGTCGACGGCGATGCCCACCGCCATCGACGACGAGCCGCCGCTCAGCGGCGGCTCGACGGTGAAGTCGATCGAGCCGGGGATCGGCTGCACGGAGTCGCCGACGATCACGACGTCGCGCATGAACTCCTCGAAGCCGATGCGACTGCCGAGCAGACCGAACACGGCGATCCCGCCGACGACCGAGAGGACCATCATCAGCGAACCGGCGATGACCAGGCCGCGGCCCCGGACCGACGGCTCGGGGGCGACCTGCGGCGATGCGATGCTCACGCGCTCACGCTACCGGTGCCCGCATCGGGTGCTGCCACGGGCGGTTCCCCGTCGTCGGGGCGGAACGCATCGCGGAGCCCGAACAGGTCAGGGCTTCTCGTTGCTGACGATCCACATGGCGTAGAACTGCGCGGCACCGCCGTAGGCGTGGCCGAGCGCGACCCTGGCGCCGTCGACCTGGTGATCGCCGGCCTGACCTCGGACCTGCATGGCCGCCTCTCCGAAGCGGATCATCCCGGACGCGCCGATCGGGTTGGTCGACAGCACGCCACCCGAGCAGTTCACGGGCAGGTCGCCGGTGAGCGATGTGGCGCCGGACTCGGTCATCTTCCAGCCCTCGCCCTCCTCGGCGAAGAGCAGGCCCTCCATCCAGATCGGCTCGTACCACGAGAACGGCACGTAGATCTCGCACACGTCGATCTCCGCACGCGGATCGGTGATCCCCGCCTGGCGGTACAGGTCGGCAACGCAGTCCAGGCTGGCCTGTGGACGCACCTGGTCTCGGCCCGATGCCGTTGCCGGTTCGGAGCGCATCGCAGTGCCGTGGATCCACGCCGGCGGGGTGCCGGTGGCGGCGTGCGCCGCCTCGGCAGCCGCCTCGCCCCCGAGCACCATGGCGAACGCACCGTCGGACGAAGGGCACGTCTCCGCGTAGCGGATCGGCTCCCAGAGCATGAACGACTCCTTGATGGAGTCGTAGGTGATGTCGGGCTCGTGCAGGTGCGCGTACGGGTTCTTCAGCGCGTTCAGCCGGTCCTTGAGGGCCACCAGGATCCCGATGTCCTCCGGTGCGTTCGAGCGACGCATGTACTCACGGATGAACGGGGCGAAGTAGCCGCCCGCGCCCGCCACCAGCTGCTGCTGGAACGGGATCGGGAACGACAGGGCCCACATCGCCTCCGACACCGACTGCTGCTGCCAGCCGATCGTGAGCACCCGCTCGTGCACGCCGGACTCCACGTGCGTCGCGGCGACGATGGCGGTCGATCCACCCACGGACCCGGCGGTGTGGACCCGGAACAACGGCTTGCCGACGGCGCCGAGCGCCTCGGCCAGGTACGGCTCGGGCATCATGATGCCCTCGAAGAAGTCGGGGGCCTTGCCGACGACGACGGCATCGATGTCGTCCATGGTCAGCTGCGCATCGTCGAGCGCGCGGTACGCGGCCTCGCGGAGCAGGCCGGGCAGCGAGACGTCGCCTCGGACCGAGGTGTACTTGGTCTGGCCGACGCCGATGACGGCAACGCGGTTGGCACCCATCAGGAGTCCCCCTCGAGCACTGCGATCAGGTTCTGCTGCAGGAGCTGGCCGGCGGTGGCGTGCGCCACGCCACGACCGGCAGAACCGGCGGAGATGCGGTCGGCCACCTCGGCGATGCGGATCAGGCCCGCCGCCAGCATGGGGTTGGCGGCGAGGGCCCCACCGGAGGGGTTGACCTCGACGTCCTCGCCGAGGCCGAT
>JAPXRJ010000022.1:0-25111 GCA_033813615.1 Microthrixaceae bacterium
CGGGTCCGGGTGCTCGCCCTGGCGCTGGCGTCGACGCAGGGCTGGCCCGACCTCAGCGCTCAGACGGTGTGCGACGAGCGCCTGGCGGTCGTCCGGCGCCTCCAGTCCGAGCTCACGGACCCCGTCCAGCGTGAGCTGATCGCCTGGGGGATCCCGGGGGTCGAGGCGTACTCCGGACGGCATCGCCAGGCGGCGTCGGCGTTTCCCCCCGACGCCACGGTGCCGGGTCCCCAGGTCGCCTGGACGCGCAGCTTCACGCTGGCCGGAGCGGCGCTGCTGCGTGGCGACCACGACGACGTCGAGCGCCTGATCGAAGAGGGCCTCGCCCACGGTCAGGAGGCCTCCGACGCCGACGCGTGGGTGATGTGGGCCAACCAGATGCTGTACCTCCGACGTCAGCAGGGACGCCCGGCCGAGGTGGTCCCGCTCGTCCAGCAGGCGATCGACGACGAGATGCCGGGCCAGTGGGCGTGGAACGCAGCGCTGGCGATGCTGCGGAGCGAAGCGGGTCAACTCGACGAGGCCCGCGGTCCCCTCGCCGTCGCGGCGACGATGTACCGGGATCGACAGGTCGACCTCAGCCTCCTGCCGGTCGGCGCGATGCTGGCGGCGGCGACGGCGGACCTGGACGATCTCGACGTGGCCGGATGGTTGTACGAGCAGCTGCGCCCGCACGCGGGCTTCGTCGCGTCCTGGGGGGTGGTCAGCTGCCTCGGACCGGTCAGCCTGTCGCTCGGTCGCCTGGCCAGCCGCTTGGGTTGGACCGCCGACGCCGACGCCCACCTCGACTCGGCCGTGGCCTGGGCGCGGGACCAGGGCGCCGAGTACCACCTGGCAGAGGCGCTGCTGTACCGGGCCACGAACCTCATCGATCGCGGCGCGCCAAGCGACGACGCGCTCGCCACGGTCCTGCTCGACGAGTGCCGGTCGATCGCCGGGCCGCGCGACTTCGCGACGATCGTCGGTCGTGCGGAGCTCGCCGGAGGGACCCACGATCGACCGCATCAGCACCGTCAGCTCTGATCGATGCAGGACGCTCGGCTCCTGGTGGGGCTCCGGCCCGCAGTCCGGTAACGTCCCGAACGGAGAACTGGACGACGGCCTGACCCGGAGGGAGGTCAGGGGGTTCCGTTCGAGGAGGGAACATGCTGGATCCGATCGTCCACGGACGTCGAGCACGCTGGGTCGCGGCGGTCGCGTTGCTGGCGGTGGTCGCCGTCGGCTGCGTGGTGCCGCCGACGAACCCGAACCCCAACGACGGGCTCGCGCCGGCACCGACCATCACCCCGACGACTCTGCCCTCCGGCGCGCTGCAGTACAGCGCCGTGCGCTACGGCACCACCTCCGGTTCCCAGTACCTCGACCTGTTCGTGCCGGCGGGTGACGGACCGTTCCCGCTCGTGGTCTGGTTCCACGGCGGCTACTGGACCCAGGGCGCCCGATGGGAGCTCAACAGCGGCTTCCGCGACAACCTCCTGTCCGCCGGGTACGCCGTGGCGACGGCCGACTACCGGTTGGCGGCAGTCGGTGCCAACCAGTGGCCAGCCGGCCTGCTCGACGCCAAGTTGTCGGTCAAGTTCCTGCAGACCTACGCCGGCCAGCTGGACTTGGACGCCAGCCGGGTCGTCACCTCCGGTCACTCGGCCGGCGGCCACCTGGCGGTGATGGTGGCGATCTCTCGCAACGCCAACGGAGTGAAGCTGAACGCCGGCGATCCTGCGGTCAGCGGGGCGTTCGCGTTCGGTGCGCCGATCGACATCCCGCTGGCCACCACCTACAACCCGTTGGCGTCGGTCGCTGTCGGCATCCTCATGGGTTGCGGCATCGACGGCTGGTGCGACAGCTCGCCGATGCAGCCGCCGAACTACCTCGACGCCGGAGATCCGCCGGTGCGGCTGGTGGCCGGCGAGTTCGACATCGTGGTGCCGCCGGCCACGGCGAACCCGCTCGTGACCAAGGCCACCGAGGTCGGCTACGGCCTGCTCGAGCTGCAGACGCTCGCGGGCAAGGACCACGACACGGTGTTCTCGCAGGCACCCACGTCGTCGTACCTGCCCTGGCTCGACGTCATCCTCTGATCGGATCGATCAGCTGACCGGCTGAGGTCAGCCGCTGCGCTCGGCGAGGGCGGCGGCGATCTCTGCGGCGCCGGCCAGGTCCAGGTCCTCGATCGGCACGGCCAGCGCGGTGCGCCAGTTCGGGTGCTCGTCGACGGTGCCGGGCAGGTTCGGTCGACGGACCTGCCCGACGGCGTCCTCCAGGCTCGCGATCACCAGGTCGCTGCCCGATGCGGCCAGCGCCCGGTGCGCTGCGAGCGAGATCTCGTGTGCCCCGGCACCGTTGACCGGGACGCTCGACGGGTCGTCCAACCCGCCGGCACCGGCCAGTCGCTCCAGGCGCTCGCGCAACGCTGCATCCTCGGCCGGGACCTCGGGGAGCCCGGCGCGGACGCGGTCCTCTGCGTCCACACCGGTCCACAGGCCGGCGACGGTGGGCAGGTCGTGGGTGCTCAGCATCGCGACCGTGCCCGCTGGCCAGTCGGCGGGCACGTCGTCGGCGAACCAGCCCACCCGATAGCCGTACACGCCCCGTTCGGCCATGGCGGCGCGCACCTCGGGCTCGACGGTGCCCAGGTCCTCGCCGACGAGCGACGCGCCGGCCCGCACCGCTTCCATGCACGCCAGGTCGAGCAGCTCCGCCTCGAAGCCGTACACGTAGGCGCCGTCGAGCGCGTCGTGGCCCGGTGGGATCAGGTAGAGCCGGAACAGGCCCATCACGTGGTCGATGCGCAGCAGCCCGGCGTGGGCGAAGATGCGCCGCAACGTGTCGATCCACGGGCCGTAGCCGGCGCCGCGCAGCCGCCACGGCACGTACGGGGGCAGTCCCCAGTCCTGGCCGAGTGGCCCCAGGTCGTCGGGCGGTGCGCCGATCCGGCAGCCGAGCGCCAGCAGGTCCTGGTCGATCCAGGCATCGGAGCCGTCGGGGTCGAACCCGACGGGCAGGTCGGCCATCAGAGCGGTGCCGCTGAGCTGAGCGGCTGCCAGCTGCGTCTCGGTCATGAGCTGGATCCAGGTCCAGCGCTCCACGTCGTCGGCCAGTTCGACAGCGGCGACTGCCGTACCGGCCAGCCCAAGGTGGCGGCAGCCCGCGGGGAAGCTCGACCAGCCTCCGCCGTGACGTTCGGCGAGCGCGCAGAACAGGGCGTGGTCGCGCAGCACGTCGTCGCCGCGGGCGGCGAGCAGCGACGTCCGCACCGCAGCGGAGCCCCTCACCCGCTCCCAGAGGTCCCGCAGCGCCGTGGACTTGAGGCGCCACACCTCGTCGCGGTCGATCAGCGGCAGGTGGTCGAGCGCGTGGCCGGCACGAGCGGCGACGGTGAGCCGGTCGCCGAGCAGCTCGGCACCGGGCACGTCCTCGATCCGGAGGTAGAGCGGCGACAGGAACCGTCGCGACGACGCGAAGTACGGCGACGGCTGCTGGTGGCGCACGGGGATGGTCGCGCCGAGCGGGTTGTGCGCGAGCGCCGAGGCGCCGTGGCGTTCGGCCCAGCGTGCGAGGTCCGCCAGGTCCGCGAGGTCGCCGTGCCCCCAGCTCTGCGCCGAGCGTGTCTGGGGGAGCTGCACCGAGACACCCCAGGACCGGTCGATCGACGGGCAACGGCCGGGCACGGAGAACACCCGGGTGACGTGGCCGTCATCGGAGGTCAGGGTGTGCGCGCCGAGGGGGAGGTCGTCGGGGAGCGCGCCGGTGACCTCGATCACGGACCCGTCGTCGAGCTCGAGCAACCCGGGCGACCAGATCGAGCGGTCCGCCCCGGGACGCACGAACCACACCGCCACGCCCTCGGGCGGTCCGTCGGGGTGGTCGTCGCTCCCCATGCAGCGACCGAGCTCAGCACGCGCTGAGGTCGATGCCTCGTGCCATGCCCCGTCGGTGCCCCACCAACCGTCGGCCACGCCGAAGCCGTCACGCGCTGCCACGCTGACGTTTCTACACTCCTCACATGCCGTTCCTCGTCGAACGCCGCCTGCGGGCGGTCGGCCGCCGCCTGGGATCGCTGCGCGAGGAGCTGGCGATCGCGGATGAGCAGCTCGCGCACTTCGCCGACATCTCCGACGACTCCCGCATCCGCTCCCTGGTGTCGGAGACGCCGCTCGCGGACCAGGAGCACCGTGAAGCCGAGCGGACCACCGCGGCCATGGCGCGCCACCGCTCCGAGCTGGTCGACCAGATCGCCCGGTTGGAGCAGGAACAGGACGACCTGCTCGACCGCCTACACTGACCGTCTCCCGGGTGGAGCGATCGCCCCGCCCGGGCTCGGTCAGCCTTCGGATGGGTCGGCCGTCACGCGGTGGAGAGAGACGAGGACGGTGGGCAACGGTGCCAACCAAGGTCGTGGTCGCAGAGGACGAGGCCATCATCCGGATGGACCTGCGTGAGCTCCTCCAGGAGGAGGGCTACGAGGTCGTCGGCGAGTGCGGTCGCGGCGACGAGGCGGTGCGCCTGGTGCGCGAGCTTCGGCCCGACGTGGCGCTGCTCGACATCAAGATGCCCGGCATGGACGGCATCTCGGCCGCCCGTGAGATCTCCGCGGACCGACTGGCAGCCGTGGTGCTCGTCACGGCGTTCTCCCAACGGGAGCTGATCGAAGAGGCCAGCGACGCCGGCGTGCACGGGTATGTCGTCAAGCCGTTCGAGCGCCACGACCTGGTGCCCGCGATCGAGGTCGCCATGTCGCGCTTCACCGCCGAGGACCTCCTTCACGAGCAGGTGGCGTCGGCCGAGGGTCGCCTGGACGCCCGCAAGGTGATCGACCGCGCCAAGGGCGTGCTCATGGACGCCCACGGGCTGTCGGAGGCCGACTCCTACGGCTTCATCCAGAAGACGGCGATGACCGACCGGCGCCAGATGCGCGACGTCGCACAGGACGTCCTCGACGGCACGCTGTCGCCGGGTGCTTCGACGGCCTGAGTGGTCCTGTCCGACGTGTCTGTCACCGAGGTCGCAGCCCTTGCGGCCGCGGGGTACTTCGCCATCTTCGGTGCAGGGTTCCTGTTCCGCCCGGAGCTCGTCGAGAAGTTCGCGCTCACCTGGACGGACCCGGCCGGTCGCACCGAGGTCCGCTGCTACTACGGCGCCGTCTCGTGTGCGTTGGCTGCGTTCGTCGTGTACCTCGTCGGCGAGGGTCTGGCTTCGGAGGCGCTGACGGGCGTGCTGTTCCTCGCCCTCGCGGTGCTGATCAGCCGCGTGGTCGGCTCCGTGGTCGACGGCGGTCGGTCCCATCCCTACACGCGGATGGCGATTCCGGTGGAGCTCGCCTTCGTGGTCGCCTTGGCGGCGGTCCTGTTGTCGAGCTGAAGCGGGCGTGCTGTGGACTGCCGGTGCGAGGCATCCGAGCAGTGCGGGGCGGCGTTGCGCGACGTGAGCCCGAAGTCATCACTAGGGTCGCCGACGTGCCGACCGTGATGCTCGTCGACGGGAACTCGCTCACCTACCGGGCCTTCTTCGCCCTCCCCACCGACCTGGCCACAGCGTCGGGTCAGGTCACCAACGCCGTGTTCGGGTTCACGTCGATGCTCCTCAACCTGGTGCGCGACCACCGGCCGGACCAGGTGGTCATCACCTTCGACCGTCCCGAGCCGACGTTCCGCCACCAGTTGGTGGACACCTACAAGGCCAACCGGGAGTCCGCTCCCGACATCCTCCGCGAGCAGATGGGTCTGGTCCGTCAGGTGGTCGGCACGCTGGCGCTGCCGGTGGTGGAGATCGCCGGATGGGAGGCCGACGACGTCATCGCCACGTTGAGCGACCAGGCCGTGGCCCGCGGCGACGACGTCATCATCGTCACCGGCGACCGCGACAGCTACCAGCTCGTCAAGGACCCGCACGTGAAGGTGCTCTACAACAAGCGCGGCGTGTCGGACTACGCGCTCTACGACGAGGCGGGGATCCTGGAGCGAACGGGCGTGCGGCCGGACCAGTACGTGCACTACGCGGCGCTCCGGGGCGACCCGTCGGACAACCTGCCGGGTGTGCCCAAGGTCGGGGAGAAGACGGCTGCCAAGCTCGTGACCACCTACGGCGACCTCGACGGCATCTTCGCCCACACCGCGGACCAGACCCCGGCGCTGCGCAAGAACCTGGAGGAGCACGAGGCCCAGGCTCGATCCAACGCCGAGATGATGGCGCTCGTGCACGACGTGCCGCTGGAGGCGGCCCTCGATGACCTGGCCCAGGGCGACGTCCACGTCGACGACGTGCTGCAGCTGTTCGGGCTGCTCGAGTTCCCCAGCCTGGTGCCCCGGCTGGCAGAGGCGTGGCCCGAGCTCTTCGGCGACGGCGCCGCGACGGTCGCCGACGCCCCGGTCCTGGAAGCCGAGGTGATCGACGCGGCGTCGCCGCCGGACGCGGTCGCGGCGCTGGGTCGCCTCGCGGCGCTGGACACCGTCGCCATCGCAGCCGGGTGGGTCGGCGTGGCGGGACGGTCCGCGCTCACCGGGCTGGCCCTCGTCGCCGATGCCGAGACCGGCGACGTGGTGTGGCTGCCCGCCGGGGTGCTCACCCAGGTCGGTGACGGCCTCGACGCGGTGCTGTGCGGTTCGCCGGCCGTGGTCGGCCACGACGTGAAGCCGGTGATCCGCTCGTTGCTCGACCTGGGCCACGACCTGACCCGGCTGACGCTCGACACCAAGCTCGCTGCGTACCTGCTGGACCCGGCCGACACCGCGTACTCGCTGGTCGAGCTGCTGCGCCGTCACGCCGGCCTGGAGCTGGCGACCGACGACGCATCGGCGCAGGGCCAGCTCGACCTCGACGGCACCGCGGTGGAGGAGTCGCAGCTGGTCGCCCGCCAGGCGCTCGCCGTCGCCCGGGTGACCGGCCCGATCGCCGAGTCGCTCGAAGCGCACGGCCTGACGGCGCTCGACGAGGAGATCGAGGTCCCTCTCGTGCGGGTGCTTGCTCAGATGGAGCACCTGGGCGTGGGCGTCGATGTGGAGGTGCTGCGCAAGCTGAACGCGTCGCTGACCGCCGAGTGCGAGGCGGAGCGTGCCGCGATCGTCGAGGCCGCCGGTGAGGAGTTCAACGTCAACTCCACGCCGCAGCTGCGTGCCGTGCTGTTCGACAAGTTGGGCCTGACGCCGCAGAAGAAGACCAAGACCGGCTACTCCACCGACCAGGCGACGTTGGAGAAGCTGCAGGGCGAGCACCCGATCATCGAGCACCTGCTGCGCTACCGGGAGGTGGAGAAGCTGCGATCCACCTACGGCGAGGGACTGCTCGCCGAGGTCGCGCCCGACGGTCGGATCCACGCCACCTTCAACCAGACCGTCGCCCGAACCGGTCGGCTGAGCTCGGATGCCCCCAACCTGCACAACATCCCGGTGCGCTCCGAGGAGGGTCGCCGGTTCCGGGAGGCGTTCGTGCCTGCCGCCGGCTTCGAGCTGCTTGTCGCCGACTACAACCAGATCGAGCTGCGGGTGATCGCCCACCTCGCCGAGGACCCCGGGCTGATCGAGGCCTTCACCACCGGTCAGGACATCCACAACACCACCGCGGCGCGGGTGTTCGGCGTGGACCCAGCGAACGTGACGATCGAGCAGCGCTCCAAGGCCAAGATGGTGTCCTACGGCCTCGCCTACGGGATGGAGGCCTACGGCCTCGGACAGCGCCTCAACATCCCGACGTCGGAGGCGCAGGTCATCCTCGACGCGTACTTCGTTGCCTTCCCGTCGGTGAAGGCGTTCATGGAGCGGACCGTCGCCGAGGCGCGGGACCGCGGCTACACCGAGACGGCGTTCGGACGTCGCCGTCGGATCCCCGAGCTCAGCTCGGGGCAGCGCAACGTTCGGATGGCGGGTGAGCGCCAGGCCATGAACGCCCCGATCCAGGGTCTGGCGGCCGACATCTTCAAGGTGGCGCTCGTCCGCCTGGACGCCGCGATCGCCGAGCGAGAGCTGGGGAGCCGCCTCATCCTCCAGGTCCATGACGAGGTCCTCGTCGAGGTGCCCGACGGCGAGCTCGATGCCGCCACCGACGCCGTCACCCACGCCATGTCCGGTGCGTTCGACCTGCGGGTCCCCCTCGAGGTCAACCTGTCGCACGGCGCCAGCTGGGCCGCGGCCAAGGGCTGAGCTGACCGGCTGCCGAGCACATCGCGACCGATGACCGATCCCGACCCGCAGCGACACTGGTTCGAGGACATCGCGGACCACGTCGGCCCGGCGTACCTGCGCTACTCCTTCACGATGGGCACCGAACAGGAGGTGTCGTTCCTCGTCGAGCTGCTCGGCCTCGAGGCGGGCATGCGGGTCCTCGACGTCGGTTGTGGGCCCGGACGGCACGCCCTGGCGCTGGCCCGACGGGGTATCGAGGTGCTGGGCGTCGACATCAGCGAACGGTTCATCGGGGTCGCGATCGAGGTCGCCGATCGGGAAGGGCTCAGCGGGATGGCACGTTTCGAGCGGCTCGACGCGCGGACGATGCTCGGCGACGCGCGCGTCGACGCCTCGCTGTCTGGTGAGCCGTTCGACGCTGCGATCTCTCTCTGCCAGGGTGCGTTCGGGCTCGGCGGCCCGCCCGACGTCGGCGATCCGCAGAACCTCGCTGCCGACACGGCGGTGCTCTCCGGCATCGGCGCCGCCCTTCGTCCCGGGGGCCGCTGCGCGCTCAGCGCGTTCTCCTCGTACTTCCAGGTCCGCTGGCTGGAGGAGTCCGACACGTTCGACGCAGCCGGCGGAGTCAACCACGAGCTGACCGAGCTGCGCGACGAAGAAGGTGTCCGCGCCGAGGCGGACCTGTGGACCACCTGCTACACCCCGCGTGAGCTGCGGATGCTGGCCGAGCGCTCGGGCCTGGTCGTCGACCACATCTGGTCGGTGACCCCGGGTGGCTACGACATGACTCCGCCCAGCGTCGACACCCACGAGTTCCTCCTGGTCGCCCGCACCCCAGCCCCACCCGCACCCCGATTCTGATGATTGGTCACAACAGTGGCGGTGCTCGGATGTCATGGGAATGCCGGAGGACGGCCCATGGTGCATCGTGACCGGCACGTCAACGGGGACCGGTCCCCGATGACAGCGACCGTCGGTGTCGGTCACGGTGCTCGGCATGGAGCAACGACGTCCGGACGCGGCAGTTGCCGAGCTCGCGTCACAGCAGCGGGGGCTGATCCGTCGGGAGCAGGCGCTGTCGTCCGGGATGACGGCACGGATGATCCAACGCCGGCTCTCCGACGGGTTGTGGCGTCCCGTGCACCACGGCGTCTACGCCCTGACCGGAGCTCCGAACGATCGAGCCCAGGACCTGCGAGCTGCGCTGCTGCACGCCGGGCCGGAGTCGGCGCTGTCGATGCACACCGCCGGGCGATGTCACGGTTGCGAGGAAGCGCTCGAGCTCCCGCAGATCTTCCTCAACGTGTCCGATGCCCGCGGTCGCTCGCCCCTGGGCGTCGTCTGGCACCGCCAGATCGACATGATCGCCGGCGACGTGACCGAGATCGACGGCCTCCCCGTCACCACGATCGAGCGGACGGCCATGGACCTGGCCGCGATCATCTCGATCACAAGGCTTCGACGGCTCATCGAATCGATGATCGTCCATCGCGGCTACGAGCCATGGCAGTTCGGTGAAGTGCTGGCCAGGGTCCGCCGCAGCGGCAAGCCGGGCGTCAGCGCGATGGAACGGGTGCTCGACGACGTCGGGCCCGGCACCTCGTTGCCGCACAGCGAGCTCGAGCGGCTCCTCGACCGGGTCATCGGGCTGGCCGGCCTGCCGGCACCGATCCACGAGCACCCGCTGCCCGGCGCACGTGACCGACCCGGCTTCGTCGACCGCTGCTGGCCCGAGGTCCGACTCATCGTCGAAGGCGATGGGCGGCGTTGGCACACGCGTCGCCAGCAGATCTCGATCGACTACGACCGTCGCACGGATTCGCAGACCGTGGGCTACCAGACCACAGCGTTGCTCTGGGAGCGCCTTCGCGGTGATGCCGAGGGCTGCGCCGAGCGGCTCGGCAAGATCTATGAACAGCGCGCCGCCGAGACCGCCCCACGCTGATCAGCATTCTCATCGCGTCTGACAACCGTGATGGTTGTGACGAATCGTCAGATTCGGGGGCGGGGTCAGATTCGGGGGTGGGCGGGGTCTTTCGGGGGGCCGAGCGGGTCGGGTAGGGTGGCACGTTCCGTTCCTGGGCCCTCGCGCGCCCCCGAGAAGAAGCAGCTCAACGTGTCCGACACCACCATCGCCGACTACATCCCCCGCCAGATCATCGAGGACGACCTCGGTGGACTCTCGCTCGACGAAGCCATGGCAGCGACCATGGTCGACGTCGAGGACGGTCAGCTGGTGACCGGCACGGTGGTGAAGGTCGATCGCGACGAGGTGCTGCTCGACATCGGCTACAAGTCCGAGGGCGTCATCCCCAACCGGGAGCTGTCGATCCGCAACGAGGTCGACCCCAACGAGGTCGTGACCGTCGGCGACGAGGTCGAGGCACTCGTCCTCCAGAAGGAGGACAAGGAAGGCCGGCTGATCCTGTCCAAGAAGCGGGCCCAGTACGAGCGGGCCTGGGGCACGATCGAGAAGGTCAAGGAAGACGACGGCGTCGTGTCCGGTCCGGTCATCGAGGTCGTCAAGGGCGGCCTCATCCTCGACATCGGACTCCGCGGCTTCCTGCCCGCCTCGCTCGTGGAGCTGCGCCGCGTCCGCGACCTGCAGCCGTACGTGGGCCGCAGCCTCGAGGCCAAGATCATCGAGCTCGACAAGAACCGCAACAACGTCGTGCTGTCCCGCCGCGCATGGCTCGAAGAGACGCAGAAGGAGCAGCGCGAGGACTTCCTGGCCAACCTCAAGCCGGGCGAGCGCCGAAAGGGCGTCGTGTCCAGCGTCGTCAACTTCGGCGCCTTCGTGGACCTGGGCGGCATGGACGGCCTCATCCACGTCTCCGAGCTGTCCTGGAAGCACGTCGACCACCCCGGTTCGGTCGTCGCCGTCGGCGACGAGGTCGAGGTCGAGGTGCTCGAGGTCGATCTGGACCGCGAGCGCATCTCGCTGTCGCTCAAGGCCACCCAGCAGGACCCGTGGCAGGAGTTCGCCTCCAACCACCAGGTCGGCGAGCTCGTCTACGGCCGTGTCACCAAGCTGGTTCCTTTCGGTGCGTTCATCCAGGTGGGCGACGGGATCGAGGGCCTGGTCCACATCTCGGAGATGTCGGCGCACCACGTCGACCTTCCCGAGCAGGTCGTCACCCCCGGCGAGGAGCTCTGGGTCAAGATCATCGATCTGGACCTCGACCGTCGACGCATCAGCCTGTCGATCAAGCAGGCTGCCGAGGGAGGCATCGTCGCCGCGGAGTACCAGGAGCACTTCGGCGAGCAGAACTACGACGCCGAGGGCAACTACATCGGTACGCCGGTGGGCGACGAGACCACCGAGGGCCAGGAGGCCTGGGAGCAGTTCTACGCCGAGCAGGGCTTCGGCGACGGGGCTGCTGATGCCGAGGCGACCGTCGAGGTGGCAGCTGAGGTCGAGGCCGCCGAGGTCGAGCCAGCCGAGGTCGAGCCAGCCGAGGTCGAGCCAGCCGAGGTCGAGGGCGGCTCCGACCCCGCCTGATCAGCCGGAGCGGCAACCACCTCCGAGCACGCATCCGGGCGTCCCGCCCCGGAGCCGAATCCAGTTCACGAGACGGCCCCCTTCGGGGGGCCGTCCCGCGTTCCCGATGAGGAACTTCCGCGAAATGGGTCAAAAGGTTCAGCCCGCTGAGCTTTCGGCCGAGTGAATCAGCAAGCGGATGTAGCGGCCGGGTCAGATCCCGAGCCGTCGTGCCGCAGGGTTGTCCCTACGCCAACGGAGCGGAGTCCAGTGAGTTCACGCAGAACCTTGATCCTCATCGGAGCAGTGGTCATCGGGGCGCTGGCAGCGTTCCTGACCCTGAACTACGTGCGCGGGGTGGAGAACCGCTCCGACGAGGCCGCCCAGATGGTCGAGGTCGTGGTGGCCGCCGGCCCGATCCCGAAGGGCTCGAGCAGCGATCAGGCCATCGAGGGCCAGCAGCTGGTGATGGAGAAGCGTCGTCAGGACGAGCTCCCCGCCAACCCGGTCCGTCGGTTCGCCGACATCCAGGGCCAGGTCGCCGCAGTGGACCTCGGCGGCGGCGAGGTGATCACCGCGTCGATGTTCGTGTCGCCGACGGCGCTCACCGGGTCCAAGTCGGCCAGCCTCGACAAGGGCAACGTCGCCATCACGATCACCGTCGACCAGGCCGCCGGCGTCGCCGGTCTCGTCCAGCCCGGTGACAACATCAACATCCTCGCCAAGTACTGCGCGGTCGCCCCCGCCGGTGGAGGCGGGGCCGAAGGCGGCGACTCGGGCTGCGCGCTGTCCCGCAACGCGACCCCTGGGACGGGTGTCGTCGGACTGGGCACGCCGTCGAGCTACCTCTTCCAGGGCGTCAAGGTCCTGGCCGTCGGACAGTCGCTCGGCCAACCTGTGGCGGCTGCCCCGGCAGGTGAGGGCGAGGACGCGACCGCGACCACCGCGCCTCCGGCCAGCTCGCCGCTCATCACGGTGCAGCTCCCGCCCGATCAGGCCCAGCTGCTCGCCACGCTCCGCGACGCCAGCCTGTATCTGACGCTGAACCGTCCGGACTACCAGCCGGTCCCGATCCCGTTCACCGACTCGCTCCCGGCCCTGCCCGGCGAGACCGGCACCTCGCCGTATCCCGCACAGGCGGCGACCGGCCAGTGACCGATTCGACCATGACCTCCGAGGCACCGCAACCCACGATCAGGGTGTCGGTTGCCGTCGTCGAGTCGCACGTCCCGACCCGAGAGCGCATCATGGGCCTGCTGGGCGACGGCGTCACGCCGTTCAGCACGGTCGAGGAGCTCTCCGCCCGCCTCACCGGTGCAGTGCCGGTGGTGGCGGTGCTCGGCCCGTCGTGCAGCGACGAGACGACCCTCGCCGTGAGCGAGCGCGTGCAACGGGAGTATCCGTTGATGGCCACCATCCTGGTGGTCGACGAGCTCAGCACGCAGCTCCTCCAGACAGCCTTGCGGGCCGGCGTGCGCGACGTGCTGGCGTTGAGCGGTGAGTCCGGTGCGCTGGCACAGGCCGTCCAGCGGATCGCCGTGTCGCTCGACCAGGCGCCCCGCAGCGCCGTCGTTGCGGTGCCATCGACCCCGGTGCCCGAGGAGTCCGAGGCGCTGCCGATCGTCGACGGTCAGGTCATCACCGTGTTCTCGACCAAGGGCGGTGCCGGCAAGTCGATGCTGGCGACCTCGCTGGCCGTCGAGCTGGCTCGTCGCTCCGACCTCCCGGTCTGCCTCGTCGACGCCGACCTGCAGTTCGGTGACGTGGCCGTGATGCTCAAGCTCACGCCGCACCACACCATCGTCGATGCCGTGTCGGTCCTCGACCGGATGGACCCGCCCCTGCTCGAGAGCCTCCTCGTCACCCATGAGCCGTCCGGGCTCCGGGTGATGCCCGCCCCCCTCGAGCCGGCGTTCGCCGACCAGGTCGGGGCCAGCGAGATGGTGGCGATCGTCGAGATGCTCCGCTCGTTCTGCGGCTACGTGATCGTCGACACCCCTGCGTACTTCAACGACGTCGTCCTCGGTCTGGTCGAAGCGTCGGACAGGGTGCTCCTGGTGGCGGGCATGGACATCCCGAACATCAAGAACGTCAAGATCGGCCTGCAGACGCTGCGGCTGCTCAACACCCCGATGGAGAAGCTCCTGCTGGTCCTGAACAGGGCGAACAGCAAGGTGAAGCTCGATGTGGGTGAGGTGGAGCGGACCCTGCAGGTCAAGGCCGACGTGCTCATCCCCAGCGACATCTGCGTCCCCCAGGCCGTCAACAAGGGGGAGCCCGTGGTGATGCACTCACCGAAGTCGGGCGTGTCACGGGCCATCCAGCAGCTCGCCGACCAGTTCATCCCCGCGGAGGCGGCCCGACGCCGGGCCCGCTAGCTCGCGAGCCCGACCTGCCGCCCGACCAACAGCACCGACCACGCCGTCGGGATCGACAAGCACCGTCACACCGAGAAGAACAGAGGGAGTTCCAGGGTGTCCCTGTACCAGCGGATCAACGAGCAGCAGGGCGGCCAGCCCAACCAGCCCAACCAGCCCGGAGCCGGCTCAGCCGACGCCCCGGGCGGTCCCGGCGCGCCCGGCGGTGGAACTCCGAAGCCTCCTGCGACCCAACCGACGGCCGTGCCGCGCCGTGACCCTGCACTCAACGAGCTGCGTCATCGGGTCCACCAGCAGCTGATCGACGAGCTCGGTCCGATCCTGTTCGATCGCCGCCTGTCCGAACAGGACCTGCGGCGTCGTGTCCACGAGCAGCTCCACGCTGCGATCGCGGCGGAGCGGGTGCCGCTCTCGGCCGCCGACAAGGCGCAGCTCATCCAGGACGTCAGCGACGACATCCTGGGCTACGGCCCGATCGACAAGCTGCTCAAGGACGAGGACGTCACCGAGGTCATGGTGAACGGGCCCGAGCTGGTGTTCGTCGAGCGCGGCGGCAAGCTCACCAAGGACGACACGATCCGCTTCATCGACGCCGACCACGTCCGGCGCGTGATCGACAAGATCGTCTCCGAGGTCGGCCGTCGAGTGGACGAGTCCACCCCGATGGTGGACGCACGCCTCCCTGATGGCTCCCGCGTGAACGCGGTGATCTCACCGCTGTCGATCGGCGGTCCGTTCCTCACGATCCGGAAGTTCGCCGCCGACCCGCTGCAGATCGACGACCTCATCCGGTTCGGTTCGGTCAACGCGCACGCTGCCCGCTTCCTGCAGGCGTGCATCGTGGGCAAGCTCAACGTCATCGTCGCCGGCGGCACCGGCACCGGCAAGACGACGATGCTGAACGTGCTGTCGTCGTTCATCCCGGAGGACGAGCGCATCGTCACCGTCGAGGACGCGAAGGAGCTCCAGCTCCACCAGGAGCACGTGCTCTGCATGGAGTCCCGACCGCCGAACGTCGAGGGACGCGGCGAGGTCACCATCCGTGACCTCGTCAAGAACTGCCTGCGCATGCGTCCCGATCGCATCGTCGTCGGCGAGTGCCGGTCCGGCGAGGCGCTCGACATGCTCCAGGCCATGAACACCGGCCACGACGGTTCTCTGACCACGGTTCACGCCAACAGTCCTCGTGACACGCTCGCCCGTCTGGAGACGCTGGTCCTCATGGCCGGCTTCGACCTGCCGGTGCGTGCGATCCGTGAGCAGATGGCATCCGCGATCGACGTCATCGTGCAGCTCTCACGGCTCCGTGACGGCAGCCGTCGAGTGACCCACATCACCGAGGTCCAAGGCATGGAGGGCGACGTGATCACCCTCCAGGACGTGTTCCTGTTCGACTTCAGCGCCGGTGTCGACGAGAACGGCCGGTACCGGGGCCAGCTGCAGGCCACCGGGGTGCGACCGAAGTTCGCCGAGAAGCTCGCGGACCAGGGCATCCGCCTCGGCCCCGAGGTCTTCTCCCGCGACGGCGGCCGCAAGGCGGTGACCGGACGGTGAGGAACTCTCCACGCAGGATCCGTCTCTCGGCGCTGTTCTTCGGGCTGGCTGCCATCACGGTGATCGCCGGCACGGTCGGCTTGATCGGCCCGGCGAACGCGGCCGACGAGCCGGACCCGTCGATCACCGTCCAGGTCGTCAACGCCAACGGCGCCGACGTGTCGGTGTTCGGCAACCTGGTCGGCGGCGATCCGTCGCAGCTGGCCGCCGAGGTCGACGGCGAGCAGGTCGACCCGAAGGTGCTGGCGGGCTCCGAACTGCCGCTCGACGCTGTCGTCGTCCTCGACAACTCCGCGACGCTCGGCAACGCAACCGTGCAGCTGGCCAAGCAGGCCCTCGCTCCGCTCCTGCCCGGCAAGGGCGTGACCCGATCGCTGGCGCTCGTGACCACCGGTGGTGGAGCAGCGGTGGAGATCGGCGCGACCACCTCCGCCGACGCGTTCCAGGCGGCGCTCGACGAGGTCGAACCCGTCGGAGCGTCGTTGACGTGGGACGGGCTCGTCGGAGCCGCGGATCTGCTCGGAGAGAGCGGGATGGCCCAGCGCAGCGTGATCCTGTTCTCGGCGTCGACCCCTGTGGTCGGCACCGCGACGGCAGCCAGCGCCCAAGGGGCGCTGGTGCAGGCCGGCGCACAGCTCAACGCCGTGACGTTGCCCCGTGGTGCCGACATGGAGGCGATCTCCAACATGGTTGCCGGGCTCGGCGGATCGCAGACCCAGGCAGCCGACGAAGAAGGCCTCGACGACGCGTTCGCCGAAGTGGCGACCTTCCTCGACGGGCGGTTCCTCCTGGGATTCCCCGCGGTGCAGGGCGCGTCGGGCAGCACGAGCCTCACGGTGTCCGCCGGTGATCTCAGCACCGAGGTCGCCTACGTGCCCGGCACGACGAAGGCCGGCTCGACCAACCTCGCTCCATCGGTCGAGCAGAGCCCGTCGATGATCGATCGGGTGCTCGGCAACCCGGTGGGCCTCATCCTGGTCGTCCTGATCGGGTTCGCCGCCGTCAGCTTGTTCATCTGGACCCTGCTCAACATGGTGCTGCCCGGCTCCGACTCCCTCAACCGTCGTCTCAAGGTCTACGAAGACCCGTACGGCGAGGCGGAGCCAGAGCTCGAGGAGTCCGACGGGTCCCACACGACCGTGCCGATCATCCAACGTGCGGTGGAGTTCACCGGCGACGTCGCCGAGCGACGCGGCGTCCTGCAGCGACTCGAAGGCGACCTGGAGCGGGCCAACCTGCCGCTGCGGGGAGCAGAGGCCCTGTTCTTCCTGAGCGTCGTCGTGCTCCTCCTGTCGCTGCTGACGTTCGCTCTGACACGCAGCCTCCTGTCGACCTTGATCGTGGCCGCCGCTGCCATCCTGATCCCGCGCTTCGCCCTCAAGTTCAAGGTCCATCGTCGGTGCCGGGCGTTCGAGCAGCAGCTGCCCGACACCCTCACCCTGCTGGCCGGAACCCTTCGTGCGGGCTACTCCATCGGCCAGGGCTTCGAGGCGGTGTCCGGCGAGATCCAGGACCCGATGGGTCGGGAGCTGCGACGGGTCGTGACCGAGACCCGCCTGGGTCGTCCCCTCGACGAGTCGCTGGAAGCGGTCGCGGAGCGAATGAACAGCGACGACTTCAGCTGGGCCGTCATGGCGATCCGCATCCAACGCGAGGTCGGCGGCAACCTGGCCGAGCTGCTCGTCACGGTCGCCGACACGATGACCCAACGAGAGCGACTCCGCCGCGACGTCGCCACGCTGACCGCTGAAGGCCGCATGAGCGCCATCGTGCTGGGGCTGCTGCCGCCGGCACTCGGGCTGGTCATGTGGGTCATCAACCCCACGTACATGTCCACGTTGCTGTCGCCCGGCCTCGGATACATCCTCCTCGGCCTGGCGCTGGTGTCGATGCTCATCGGCTTCGCGTGGATGAAGAAGATCATCACGATCGAGGTGTGACGAGATGTCCCCGATGCTCCTCCTGTCCGTCCTCCTGCTCGCCTGCGCCGTCGGCGTGGCGGTGTGGGCGGTGCTGTCGCAGCTCGACGACCGCCAGGTCGTCAGAGACGCGCTCCGCCAACTCGACGGCTACGAGGTCGAGAACGAGCGCGACCAGCAGATGCTCGTCCCGCTCAAGGATCGGGCCATCGGCCCTCTGCTCGATGGCGTCACCGGCCTCGGCCGCCGCTTCACGCCAGTCGGCTACGTCGAGAAGGTCAAGCAGAAGCTCGTCTACGCGGGGACCCCGGACCAGGCCGCAGTCGACCGGTTCCTGGCCATCCGGGTCGTCACCATCGGCATCGCGGTCCTGGTGTTCGTGCTGCTCTTCCTGTTCAACGTCCTCGGGCTGTCGGGCAACCTCCGCCTGGCGCTCCCGGGTCTGCTGATCCTGGGACTGGTGCTCGGCCCGGACAGCATCCTCAACCGCAAGGTCGAGGAGCGCCAGCACGTGATCCAGATCACGCTGCCCGACGTGATGGACCTCCTCACGATCTCCGTCGAAGCGGGTCTGGGCTTCGAACAGGCGATCGACCGTGTGGTGAACTCGGTGCCGGGCCCGCTCTCGGACGAGTTCACACGGATGCTGGGCGAGACCCGAGCGGGTGCGTCGCGCTCGGACGCCATGCGGGCGATGGATGAACGCTGCAACGTCCCGGAGCTCCGGTCGTTCGTGATGGCGATCATCCAGGCGGACCAGTTCGGCGTCTCGATCGGACGCGTGCTGCGCGGGCAGGCCGACGAGATGCGCATCAAGCGTCGCCAGCTGGCCCAGGAGCGCGCGCAGAAGGCTCCGGTCAAGATGCTCATCCCGATGGTGTTCTGCATCTTCCCGGCGCTGTTCGTCGTGGTGCTCGGTCCGGCCATCATGAGCATCCGCGAGAGCTTGTGACCGCAACCCTTCCGGTCGAGCGCCCGATCACGGCGCCCGGCAGGACGGCGCGGCGATGGCCCGATGCCGGACTCGGCGTGCTGGTGGGCGGTGCTCTGGCGTTCATCGCGGCGCGGCCGCTCGTCGACAACAGCTTCCTGACCCACCTCGCCACGGGTCGGGTGATGCTCGACAGCGGGCTTCCGGCGACCAACCCGTTCCTGTACTCGTCGAGCGAGTTCCCGATCCCGAGCTGGTTCTGGTCCGCCGTGCTCGGCGTGACCGACGAGCTCGCCGGCGGCACCGGGCTGCGGGTCCTCACCTCGGCGATCGCCGCTGCGCTGGGTCTGGTGATCGTGCGCCTCACCCGTCCGAGCGCCGTTGTGGGCGCGGCCGGTGGAGCAGCGGTCGGTGGCGCGGCGGGGGAGCGGACGCTGCTGTCGGTCCTGTTGCCGGTGGCGTGCGCTCTGATCACGCTGATGCCGTTCGTGAACGCCCGACCGCAGCTGCCTGGGTACCTGCTGCTCGCCCTCACGGTCCTCGTCGTCGGCGAGCGTCGGTCGGTGTGGTGGCTCGTGGCGGTGTTCGCGCTGTGGGTGAACGTCCACGGCACGTGGTTCTACGGGATCGCGGTGTTGGCGTTGCTGGTCGCCGCGCAGGCGATCGACGACCGGCGCGTCGCCGCCCGTCAGATCGGCTGGGTCGGCGCCGCGCTCGGTGGCGTGCTGCTCGGTGGTCTCGCTCAGCCGCGCTCGTTCGAGACGGTGCTGCTGCCGATCGAGCAGTTCGGCGACGAGCGCTCCCGTGAGGCGCTGTCTCGCTACGTCGAGTGGCAGCCCGCCGGTTTCGCCCATCCGCTGACCTGGTTGCTCGTCGCGATGGGCCTCGTCGCCGTCGTCGGGGCGGTGCGCGCCCGTCGTTGGGGGGTCCTGGTCGGGTCGGCCGGCCTGTTCGCGATGGGTCTGTCGGCCGGGCGCCTGCTGCCGCTCGCCGCGATCACGCTCGTGCCCTGGGTTGCCGACGGCGTCCGCTCGATGCAGGGCGTGTCACTCCCCGGGGATCGCGTCCAGCGGGTGCTGGCGGGCGTCGGCGTGGCCTTCGGTGTCGCGGCGCTGGCCTGGAGCATCGCCACGCCGGCCTATGACCTGTCTCCCTACCCGGTGACCGCGGTCGACTGGCTCGAGGCGAGAGGGTTGGCCGGCGACACCCAGGTCAAGGTGCTGACCCACGACTTCGCCGGGAACTACCTGGACTGGCGCTTCGAGGACCGTGCCAACACCTTCGTCGACGACCGCCCTGGTGCCGAGGCGTCGATCGACTACTCCAAGATGCTGTACTCCGAGGACGGCTGGCAGGACTCGCTCGATCGAGCCGACGCCGATGTCGTCATCTGGCGGACCGAGGACCCATTGGCCTCCGAGCTGTCCGAACCGGGCTGGTACCGGGCCGGTGAGTTCGGCGAGTTCACGGTCATCTGTCGGAGCTCCATCGCCGTTCGCTGTCGGTAGGACGCGCGGTGCGGTCCGGCGAACGCCAGTCCCGGATCCAGCTGTCCTCCGGGCCCTGCAGCGCAGGTGTCGCTCCGGTGCTGGCCCGAAGCCGGGCCGACCACCAGTCGGTCTCGGTCTCGTCCGCGAGCTCGGCGACGCTGCGCTCCAGTCGAGCGGCGAACCGGCGGGCGTCCTCGCCGTCGACGGGTCGCAGCGGAGTGCCGAAGTTGACCTCCACACGACCCGGACGGGGCGTGCCGGAACCCTTGGGCAGGATCCGGCCGGTGCCGTCGATGTGGATCGGGACGACGGGCACCGCGCAGCGCACCGCAAGGTAGGCGGCGCCGCCCTTGTGCGGCTGGCCCCACCCGTCGGGGCTGCGGCCGCCCTCCGGGAAGATCAGCAGCGACCAGCCGTCGTCGATCAACCGCGCCGAGGTGTCCGCGGATCTGCGGCTGACCTTCTTGCGCTCCATCGGGATGGCGCCGTAGCCCCACGAGATCAGTGCGGCCTTGGGTCGGGTGTCGAAGAAGTGGTCCGCCGCGGCGGCGACCACCAGCTCGTGGCGCCACGGGCTCGGGATGCGGGTCAGCAGGACCGGCGTGTCGAGGTGGCTGTGGTGGTTCGCGACGAAGATGGCCGGCCCGTCGAGGTCCTCCAGTCGATCCAGCCCTCGCACCTCGGGTCGGGCGAGCGCCGCAGCCGTCGCCCGACCGACGGTGGCGATCGCGGCGCGACGGGTGGTGCGAGCCAGCGGACGGCGGGCCCAGTCGGTGTCGTAGCGGTCACCGAGCTCGTCGGGCTCCTCCCGCGGCGCCACGCCGGGAGGAGTCGGCGCAGCGGTGAACGGGAAGCCGAGCCGGCCGACGATCCGAACGGGGTCGAAGACGTCGTCGAGCTTCACGTGACGTCGGCCATCGAGAGCGGGGGGTTCTTGAAGTACGTGATGGTCGGCTGGCGCCCGACCACGTCGGAGGCCATCTCGAACGCATCGGCCATGGTCGACGCGGGTCGGAACCCGAGCCGATGCACCGTCGCGGGGTCACCACCCACCACGATGACGCCACCGAGGTGCTCCAGCGCGTGGCTGCCCCAGTACCACATGTAGAAGGGGTGCACGCCGTGGTACGCGTTCGAGGTCCGGTACAGGTGCCGGTACCACTCGTCGGTCGCGTAGCGCTGCTCGAACTGCTCCGACATCACCACCGGGTCGGTCGTCTCGGCGAGCACCTCGTCGAAGAAGTCGATGTAGCTCGGGTGGTGCACCGGATGGAACTCGGGCGTCGTGGGGTGGCTCATGATGAGGACACCGCCCTCGCGGACCAGCGGTCGGCCCTTGTAGAGGTTGAAGAAGTACCCGAGGCCGAGGCACATGACCAGGATCGGGTTCATGATCGAGTTCACGTTGTAGGGGCAGATGTAGGGCAGGCCGAGGGTCAGGATGTCGGTCTGGCCCTCGACCGGCACGAGCTGCTGGTCATAGACGTGCTGGGTCGTGACCTTGTGCACTGCCTCGACCTCGCCGGCCTGCACCGACGTCATCGCGTACGGCGACCGCCAGCCCTGGAGGATCCGGCGGCGGTTGGTCGGCGACAGTCGGTCGAGGCCGGTCTTGGCGGCCAGGAACGTCGCACGGTCCTTGGCGTTCCACTCCCACTCGCGCTTGGCGAGCACGGACATGGGGCCGTCGCCGTAGAGATCGTTGTTCACGGTCGTCTCGATCTGGAAGACCTTGATGTCGGCGTCCCGGAGCACCTCGCCCTGGCGCCAGTTGCTCTTGTGGAGCTCGGAGCTCTCCTGGTCCATGAAGCTCGTCGATCGCCGCATCGTCTGAGGGTTGTGGTGGTGGCGCAGCGCCTGGTAGCCGGAGAGTCCGGTGGCGGTGGACTTCCAGCCCCCGTCCATCGACACGAGGTTGATGTTCACGTAGACGATCAGGTCCGACGTGGCGGCACGGGTGGAGATCTGGACCTCTTCACCGTGGCGGGTGGTCCCGATGACGGTCATTCCGTCGGGATCTTCGGCATCGTGGTTGTACAGCTGACCCCGAGGAGCGAACGCGTCGTACACGCGGTCGCCGACGGCGTGTCGGAGCTCGGCCTCGGTCATGCGTCGGTGCAGGGCGAGCGCTGCGATCAGGTGGACGTCGGTGACGCCGGCCGCCGCAGCCAGGTCGAGCACCGCCTCGATGACCCGCTGTCGGATGTCCGGTCGACGCATCTGGGGCAGCGGCAGCGAGATGTCGTCGAACGCGATCGTGAGGCGCATGTCGGGGAACAGGAGCGCGGAGAGCGGCTCGGAGTCGATCGGCTCCTCGAGCGCCCGGCGGATGGCCTCGTCGGGGTGGGCCAGGCCTGCCAGCGGCTCGGGTGGGTAGATGATGCGGCTGCGGTCTGCGGGGAGCTTCTCCAGGCGGAGCTGCTCGCCGTGGTGGAACAGGACCGGCGGCGTCGACCGGTCGACGTCGAGGACCAGACCGGGCCGGGGCGTCGGTCGGTCCTTGCGGCGGGCGGAGTGCGCTCGCTCGTTGCGGGGTCGTGGGGCAGGCACAGCGTCAGTTCCTCAGGTCGAAGGCGATCTTGACGGCACCGCGACGCCCGGCGTCCGCGGCATGGGCGATGGCATCGTCGACCCGCTCGAGCGGGTAGGTGGCCGACACGAGTCGGCCGAGGTTCGCGCTCTGCACCAGGTCGAAGGCCAGCTCGAAGGTGCGGCGGGACTCGCCGGTGGGCATCCCCGCGGCATCGGTGAGCTGCTCGGAGCCGTACGCGTAGGCGCCGACGAGCTCGATCTCACGCTGCCAGAGCGGTGTCAGGTCGACCTTGAGCACGCCGGGCATGCCCACCATCACGGTTCGGCCGGTGGGTCGCGTGACCGCGAGCGCCGTGGCGATGCTGTCGGCCGAGCCGACGCAGTCGATCGTGACGTCTGCTCCTCCGGTGAGGCGTGCGGTCGAACCGCGGCCGAGCACCTGGGTGCCGACCCCTCGACGTACGGCCCGGAGGAGCCCGGCCGGCTCGCACACCACGTCTGCACCGAGCTCACGGGCCAGGTCGCGCTGATGGGGGTGCTTGGCGCCGATCACGATCGTGCACTCGGGGGCGAACCGCTTGATCGCGGCGAGGGTGAGCAGACCCAAGGTGCCGGCACCGATCAGGGCGACGGTGTCGCCCACTGCGATGCGGGCGCGCAGAGCGCCGTGGATCGCGCAGGCGGTCGGCTCGACGATGACGGCGGCCTCGTCGGACATGGATTCGGCCACGTCGTGCAGCTGGCTGGGATGCGCCACCATCTCGGTCGACCAGCCGCCGCCGGTGTCGCAGCAGAACCCCGACTGAAGGCCTGCCTCGAGTCGTCCGTGGTCGAGGTGCTCGCAGTTCCCCAGTCGGCCATCGGCGCACGCTGCACACACCGGTGAGATCCCCCGGGTGACGCAGCCGAGCACGGGCTCCAGCACGACCCGGCGAGCCGAACGGGCATCGGCGACGTCGGCGACGACCTCGTGGCCGGGCACGAACGGGAACGACACGATCGGCTCGAACCACTGCGACGAGCGTCCGTCGACGGTGGCGAGGTCGGAGCCGCAGATGCCGGCCAACCTGGGCGTCAAGCGGACCCAATCGGGTCCGGGCAGCTCGGGCTGATCGTCGGTCACCAGCGACAGCGGCCCGTAGCGTGCGCCGGCACCGGGTCGGATGCCCGAGGCCACCCGGGCGGCGCCGAAGCGCAGGACGTCGCGCTCGAAGCGCAGCGCCTTCACAGCTCGACCCTGACGACTGCGTCGAGCGCTCCGGTGCCGTCGTTGCCGATCAGCCGCCGCCGGACGCGGTCGCTGCGCTCCCGCCAGCTCGGTGCCAGCGGCACGACCTTGTGCGCGAAGTCGGAGCCGAAGTCCTCGACCAACCAGCCGCGCTTGCGGGCGATCGACGCCAGGCGCGGCTCGGGGTTGACCGCCACGGGGAACCCGACGGCGTCCAGCATCGGCAGGTCCGAGGACGAGTCCGCGTACGCCACCGCCTGGCGGGGGTCGTGGCCGAGCTCGGCGCACAGGTCGGTCAGGATCCGGGCGCGTGCTTCGGCGGTCGGAGGGACCTCGTCGAGGTGCCCGGTGAGCACCTCGACGCCGTCGTCGTCGATCCTGGTGCCGATTCGGGCGCACACCACGTGGTCGAACAGCGGGCGCAAGGGCTCGATCACCACGTCGAGCGCCCCGGTGATGAGCACGGTGGTGTGGCCGAGCTCTCGGTGGCGTCGCACCCGTCGTATCGCGTCGGGGAACGACCGGGTCAGGAGCAGGTCGCTGAAGTGCTCCTGGGCGTCCTCGCGGAGCTCGTCGAGGGGTGCGCCCTCGTAGCGACGGTAGAACGCCCGGAGGAAGTCCGATCGGTCCTTGCGGTCCTGGGCCAGCAGGCTGGGGGCCTCTGCCAGGGTGCGTGCGACGAACCTGACTCGGTCGACGGTGCCCAGCCTGCGGGTCGCGAGCCACGAGTAGGTCGCCACGACGTTGGAGGCGATCAGCGTGTTCTCGAGGTCGAAGGCGGCGAGCGGGCGGTCAGTCGACAGCACCTGGGCGCGGAGGCGGTCGGTGCGCGCCGTGGCAGAGCGGCGCGTCGGCGAGGATCGGGCGCGTCCGTGGGCGACGACCGACGGCAGGTGGACCTCGGTGATGTAGCGGTCCCACTCGATGACCCGGGGATCGAGCGTGAAGGCCTCGTGGTCCTCCGCCGACAGCGCGGCGTCGAGCGTCAGCAGGTGGTCGATGCCGTAGACGGCTTCGCACTCGGTGTACGCGCCGTAGAGCTCGACGTAGGACAGCGCTCGGCGCGCCTGCTCGCGCTTCTCCTCGACCGTGGCACCCCATTGCGCGGCCTTGCCCCGCAACGGCAGCGACGCGACGACCTTCTCGGTCCGCTCCAGGATCGACGTGGCCCGTCGCAGCTGGCCCTCCACCCGGCCTCGGCCAGGGAAGGACCAGTCGGGCACCACGATCGGCTGGCCGTTGCGGTCGTAGAGGGGCTGCTCGGTGAACCAGTCCCGCACGCGGTCGACCAGCTGCTGGTAGCGCAGCGGGTTCGCAGCGCCGGTCGCCACCTGCACGATGCGCGGCTCGGGCGCATCGGCGGTCACGCCTTCGGCCGCGGCGGCGATGATCGCGGCGACCACGAGGTCCACCGGGATCACGTCGATGACCCCCTCGGGAACGCCGGGGAACTCCCTCAGGAGGCCACGTGCGTAGCTCAGGAT
>JAPXRJ010000023.1:0-24662 GCA_033813615.1 Microthrixaceae bacterium
GTCATCGCCTCGAGCGCGCATTTGGCCGACACGTAGAGCGACACGTACTCGGCCCGGGTGTAGATGCCGGCGGTCAGCACGTTGATGATCGACGGGTGGTCGCTCGCGCGAAGGTGGGGGAGCGCCTCCTGCACCAGGAACAGCGGCCCACGGAAGTTCACGTCGTGGGACTTGGTGAGCGCCTCGGGCGTGATCGAGCCGATCGGCTGGGCCAGCGGGTTCGCCGCGTTGTTGACCACGACGTCGATCCCACCGAGCTCGGTGACCGTGGTCGACACGAGCGCCTCGACGTCGTCCAGATCGCCCATGTGGGTCGGCACCGACAGCGCGGTTCCGCCGGTGCGGCGGATCGCAGCGGCGGTCTCGTCGCACGCCTCGGCCTTGCGGCTGGCGATGACGACGGACGCTCCCACGGCCGCGAACCCCTCGGCGACGGCCCGACCGATGCCTCGGCTGCCGCCGGTCACGATCGCCGTCCGACCGGTCAACTCGAACCTGTGGAGCAGTTCGTCTCGGTCCATCGTCTCCCTCGGTGCTGCATCCGGAGCTCGAGCTGGCTCGAAACGGCCCGCTCGTCAGGCGCACGGTACCGACGTGACGTACTCCCATGCTGCCGACTCTCATGATGCGATACTCCTGCTGCGACTCTCAGATTCGAATTGGGCGTTCGTCGACCTCGATGTTGCAACTGCGGATCTTCCTGGTTGACTGGACGTGCCGAGCACGTCACCGTGGTCGGTGCGTCCCGATGAGGGGCGACGAGCAGGAGGACGGCCATGAGCAGCACAACGGAGTGCCGCCAGTGCCGGGGTCTGTGCGCAGGCGCAGCGACCCGGTGCCCGGAATGCGGACGATGGATCCGCAGCCAGGACTACGACGCCACGGGGTCGCAGCGCAGATCCATGGAGCGTTCCCGCTCCGCCGGAGGTGCCGCACTCGGAGGCGTCGCTCCCGCCGTCGGCCGATAGACCCGGCGGGCCGGTAGCCGGCCCACGGTGCTCGACCCGACGTTCCGCGACGGCACCAGCGGAATGGCGCTGCTGACACTGACAGGGGTGTGCCCTACGGTGGTCGGCCCATGGCGGATCAGGCCACCTTCGCCGACCAGGTCGAACCCTTCGTCGACCAGCTCTACGCCGCCGCGCTCCGGATGACCCGCAATCCGGCGGATGCGGAGGACGTCCTCCAAGAGACGTTCGTGCGGGCCTACCGCGGGTTCCCCAACTTCACCGACGGCACCAACCTGCGTGCCTGGCTCTACCGCATCCTCACCAACACGTTCATCAACACCTACCGCGCCAAGCAGCGCCGCCCCGAGCAGACCGAGCTCGACGAGGTGGAGGACCTCTACCTCTACCGCCGCATGGGGGGTCTGGAGGCCGCGCAGCTCGGTCGCAGCGCCGAGGACGAGCTGATGGACATGTTCACCGAGGACGACGTCAAGGATGCGCTCGACGACCTGCCCGAGCAGTTCCGGATGGCGGTCCTGCTCGCCGATGTCGAAGGGTTCTCCTACAAGGAGATCGCCGAGATCATGGACATCCCGATCGGCACCGTGATGAGCAGGCTCCACCGGGGAAGAAAGGCGCTCCAGCGTTCGTTGCACCAGTTCGCCGTCGAGCGTGGACTCGCTGACCGTGATCCGGTCGTGAGCGAGTCGTAGCCTCCCACCAGGACCAGACTCGACCCCAGACGTCCCCCACCGACTGACCATGACCGCTTCCCCGTCACCGCCGGACCCCGCCCTCGGAGCGAACGAGACGTCTGACGCGTCCGACCACGACCACGACCACGACCACGGTGACACCAACTGCGACGAGGCCGTGGCGGAGCTGTACGCCTTCCTCGACGGCGAGCTCGACGACGCGGTGATGATCCAGGTCGAGACCCACCTGCGGCGGTGCTCCCCGTGCCTCGAGGCCTTCGACTTCGAAGCCGACCTGCGTCGCGTGATCGCCGCCAAGTGCACCGAGCACGTCTCGGCCGAGGCCAAGGCCCGCCTGTGCGTGGTGATCCGCGAGCTGTCGATCCAGGGCGTCGTGACCGGCGCGGCTGACGCTGCCGACGTGGCCGGTGCGGCTCCCGGTGTGCCGTCACCCGCTGACGGCTCCTAGAGTGGCCGTCATGGTTGCATCGATCCTGGCGAGCTCGCCCGTGTGGCACTACTGGCTGGCGGTGCCGATCGCGCTCGGAGCCATCTTCGTCGTGATCGCGACCGTCGTCGGCTACTTCCTGAAGGTCAGCGCCACCCGCTTCCCCAGCGACGAGAGCTGAACGTCGACCGGCGTCGCTCGTCCGCCGTCCGCCATCGCCGATGAGCACCTCGATCGACTGGGCCCTGGCTGAGCGGGTCGCCGCCCGAATCGCGGGCGAGGAGCCGTTCGCCGAGTCGTACCACGCCGACGGGATGGCGGAGCAGTTCCAGGAGCTCACCGCGATCGCCCAGCCCCGCGTGGAGGCGGAGACGGGGTTCACGTCGCAGTCGGGTCAGGCGCGTGCCCGCGTGGTCGACCGGCTGGATTGGGTCCGGGCCAACCTGGCGAGCTACCAGCGGATGCTGCGGCCGGTGCTGAGTCGTCTCGAGGAGCTCGACGGTCCCGTCGCGATGGTCTCGGGCAAGGTCGCCGGCGCTGAGCTCGGTGCCCTGCTCGGCTGGATGTCCACACGGGTGCTCGGCCAGTACGACCTGCTCGTGCTGGAGGAGGAGGACCCCGAAGAGCAGGACCTCGTGTACTACGTGGGTCCGAACATCCTCGGCCTGGAGAAGCGCCAGTCGTTCCCTCCGGGCGAGTTCCGGCTGTGGGTCGCGCTGCACGAGGTCACGCATCGCACCCAGTTCACCGGAGTGCCGTGGCTGCGGCCGTACTTCCTGGGCCTCGTCAGCCACCTCGTCGACGAGACCGACACCGACCCGAGCCGCCTGTTCACCGCCGTGGGGCGGATCGCCGACGGTGTGCGCACCCGCACCAACCCGCTCGACGACGGCGGCATCGCCGCGCTGTTCGCCACCGCCGACCAACGCGTGACGATGGACAAGGTCGGTGGGCTGATGAGCCTGCTCGAGGGCCACGGCGACGTCGTGATGGACCGGGCGGCCACCGATCTGGTCCCGTCCGCCCCCCGGTTCGCACGTGTGCTGCGCTCCCGTCGCCAGGAGATGAACCTGGCCGCCAAGCTCCTGCAGCGTCTGATCGGACTCGAGGCCAAGCTCGCCCAGTACCAGCAGGGCGAGGAGTTCATCGCCGCGGTCGAGGGCGTCGGAGGGCCGCAGCTGTTGAACCGGGCGTTCGAGCGCGCCGAGATGCTGCCGTCGATGGCCGAGATCCGTGACCCCGACCTGTGGGTCCGCCGCATCGGTGCCGAGGCGTCCGCCGCCTGAGCGGCCGCGACGGCCGATCGACCAGCGATGACCGCCGAGGCGTCGATGACCGCCGGCCTCGTCGCCGATCTGCTCGCCCGCTGCGCGTTCCCGCCTCCAGGCAGGTCGGTGCGCTGCGCCGTGTCCGGGGGGCCGGACTCCTCAGCTCTTCTGGTGCTCGCAGTCGCCGCCGGACTCGACGCCACCGCCGTGCACGTCGACCACGCGCTGCGCGCCGGCTCGGCGGCCGAGGCCGACCTGGTGGCAGCGCTCGCGACCGCAGTGGGGGCGCGGTTCGAGTCGGTCGCGGCTCCGATCGCTCCCGGCCCCGACCTCGAGGCGCGGGCGCGCTCGGCGCGCCACGCCGCGGTCGGTCCCGACGCGCTCTTCGGCCACACCGCGGACGACCAGGCCGAGACGGTCTTGCTGCGGCTCGTCCGAGGTACCGGTCCAGCCGGTCTCGCGGCCATGACGACGGCTCGTCACCCGTTGCTCGGACTGCGTCGGGTGGAGACCCACGAGCTGTGCCGTCAGATGGGCATCGAGGTCGTGCGGGACCCGTCCAACGACTCGTCGGAGCACACGCGCAACCGCGTGCGCCACGAGGTGCTGCCGCTGCTCGACGACGTCGCAGGCCGCGACGTCGTGCCGCTGCTGTGCCGCCTGGCGGAGTTGGCCAAGGACCAGGCCCGGCTGCTCGACGCGCTCGCCGAGTCGGTCGACGCCACCGACGCCGCCGCCCTGGCCGCTGCGCCCCCGGCGATCGCAGCGGTCGCAGTCCGGCGGTGGTGGCTCAGCGAGACGGGGATCGGACTGCCACCCGACGCCCGCTCCGTGACGCGCGTCCTCGACGTCGCTGCCGGCGTCGCGACGAGCTGCGATGTGACGGCCGGCTGGCGCGTGGCGCGCACCGCCGGTCGGCTCCGGTTGATCGCTCCTGGTCGAACCGCCTGGACTTCGAGCAGTCCGAAGGGCGGGTCCCCCTTGGCGGGGTAGGGTCGGCGGCCATGGTCGCTGCGGCTCCCACCTCGTTCGACGACGACCCGGCCATCGGCCGCGTGCTCTTGACCGAGGAGCAGCTCGTCCATCGCATCGAGGAGATCGGCGCGCAGCTCACTGCGGACTACGCGGGGCGGGCACCGCTGCTCGTCTGCGTGCTGCGCGGTGCGTACGTGTTCCTGACCGACCTCGCCCGCAGCATCGATCTGCCGGTGGAGATCGACTTCATCGCCGTGTCGTCCTACGGCGCGACCACGCGGACCTCCGGCGTGGTCCGCCTGGTCAAGGACCTCGAGGTCGACCTGACCGACCGCGACGTGATCCTGGTCGAGGACATCGTCGACACCGGACTGACGCTGCGGTACCTGCGCCGCAGCCTCGAGGCTCGGGGCCCGGCCAGCCTGGAGGTGTGCGCGCTCCTCGCCCGGGAGTCTGCCGACCTGGAAGGCCTCGGCGTCCGCTACGTGGGCTTCACGATCCCGAACGACTTCGTCATCGGCTACGGACTCGACGTGGCCGAGCGCTATCGCAACCTGCGGTACCTGGCCGTCTACGACCCCGACGCCGACGGCGACGCCAGCTGACCGTTCTTCCGCAGCCACCGCAGCGCCACGGCGCCGGCAGCGACGGGCATCCAGAAGATCACGAGCCGCAACAGGACCACCGCAGGCACGGCGATGGTGAGCTCTTCGCCCAGCAGCACCATCCCGGCGATCAGGCCGGCTTCGACGACGCCGGCTCCGGCCGGGAACGGCAGGAACGCGGCGACCAGCGCCACGGCCAGCATCACGAGAGCGAGGGACGGCGGATCCAGGTCGCCGCCGACTGCTCGGTCAGCCGCGATGAGCGCGCCCACGGCGGCGAACGGGACGAGCAACGACCCGACCAGGAGCTCGGCCATGCGGCTCGGATGCCCCGTCACCCCACGCAACCCGGTCGTCCAGCACCGAAGCGCCGGGACCACGTCGCGGGTGATCGCCCGGCGAGGTGCAGGGAGGAGCGCGGTCGCTGCCAGCACGACCACAGCGATGGACACCACCACGACGATGCCGGTCGGCAGATCCCCGTCCAGTCCGATCACGCCGTCGCGGCCGGAGATGCGAGCTGCCAGGTAGAGCATCCC
This sequence comes from Microthrixaceae bacterium, assembly GCA_033813615.1. Lineage (GTDB taxonomy): Bacteria > Actinomycetota > Acidimicrobiia > Acidimicrobiales > Microtrichaceae > Dermatobacter. Next base: position 5,481 of record JAPXRJ010000023.1, read on the forward strand.
GAGCTGCGCGAGCACTCGGACCACGATCGTCAGACCCGTCGAGCCCAGGGCGGCCGACGTCTCGATCCCGTTCGAGCGCAGGAACTGGATCAGGGTCGCGACGCTGCCGGTGTGGAACGGCGCCAGCGCGTCCGTGTAGCGCGCTGCCAGCCGTGACAGCAGCACGTGACCCGGGCTGATGCGGTCTCGCATCGAGCCGTTGAACGCCACCGTCGACGCACCGAGGCCCAACACCGTCGCTCCCACCAGCCAGCCGACGTGATCCCAACGCTCGACACCGGCGAGCGGCCCCTCGTCCATGGCCAGCTTCGCGGCGACCCCGATGGCCAGCGCGGACAGCAGAGCGACCGGGACCAGTGGCCGTGCCGAGGTCGGCACCCCGCCCTCGTAGGCGGGTTCTGGGATGTTCGCGCGGCGCTCGACCTCGGCGCGCAGCGGCTCCAGCAGCTCGGACTCCTTCAGCGCGGCTCGCGTGGCACCGCCGAGCGAGTAGGGCTGCAGTCGTGGGAAGGCGCGGGCCAGACCGGCAGCACCGACCGCTCGCTCGGCGGCGCCGACCGCGCGGTCGACGCCCACCACCGGAGCGGTCGAGGCGATCAGCTCCGCCAGGTCCGTGGCGAGCAGGAGCGGTGATGCTGCGAGCTCCGCGAACCCGAAGTCGATCAGGAGCAGATCGCCGTCAGGGGTGGCGAAGATGTTCGCCAGTCGCAGGTCCCGGTGCGCGATCCCGTTGTCCTGCAACATCACCACCTGCCCCCACACGGCGTCGAGCAGATCGTCGGTGACGGCGTCGTCGTCGAGGCGATCGAGCGAGTCCCCGTCGAGCGCCACGAACGCCAGCAGCATCCCGTCGTTGCCGACGCCCGAGACCGTCAGCAGCCGCGGCGTCGGGATGTCGGCAGCGGTGGCCCGCAACGACAGCAGCGCCTCGTGCTCGACGCTGCGACGCAGCGACGACATCGGACGTCCGTCGCCGGTGTTGCGCAGGAACAGGGCACGGAACATGCGGAACATCAGGTCCGCGGACCGGTTGTCCTGGTTGAGCACCTTGACGAAGACCTTGCGACCGTCGGTGGTCGTCCCGATCCAGGGGGTCGACCCCCTGGCGTCGACCGCCGCCGGAGCGATGTCGGCGACGTCGATGCCCGACAGGGCCAGTCCTCCGATCAGCTCCGCCCGGTCCGGTGCCGAGTCCGGTGTGCCGAACAACAGCGCCACCGCAGCGCCGCAGGTGATGCCAACGCCCACGTCGGTGATCCACGCCACGGCCGGGATGTCGGAGAAGCCGAGGGTCGCGAGGAAGCTGAGCCCGATCGTCCACGTCGCCAGGCGCCGGGCCGACTCCGGCAGGTACGGGAGTCCCACCACGAACGCGGCGACGAACGCGGCGAGGAACGGGTCGTTCACCGAGGTGTCGGTCCCGGTGTACGCGTGCGGGAACATCGTCGGCGGCCGGCGTGTGAGGAACCCCACGAGCAGGTCGCTCGTCACGAACGCGACGACCGCAGCCAGGTTGACCACGAAGAACAGCCGGAACCGCCGGTAGCGCAGCAACTGCACGTTGACCACGACCGGGACGGCCAGCAGGACCAGGCCGATGATCACCGGCGGGATGACTCGGATCCACGTGGGGAGTACGTGGGTGAGCTGCTCCCAGTCCCGGTTCAGCGCCGCCATCGTGTTGGAGAAGCGCCACGTGACGACCACACCGAACGCCAGGACGCCGAGACCGAAGAGCAGGCGCAGCAGCGACGTCGGCGAGCGCACCATGTGCCGTTCGGATGGCGTCGGCGGAGGAGGAGCGGTCAACAGTGTCACCCGGTCGCGTGGGCATCGGACGGCGTGATCGCACGACGACGACCCGATCGTAGCGACCGTCCGGTGCCACTCGCAGGGGCCCGTCGCTACGCTGAACCTCGGTGACCGATCCCGAGCCGCTCTCATCCGCGTCCCCACACGAGGACGTTGCGGCGGCCGACGTCGAGGCCGACGGCGACGGCGCGCCCCGCCGCCCCGGCGGCCCACGGCGCTGGTGGACCACGACCGGCGCCCGCGTCGGTGCCGTGGCGGTGCTCGTCGCGGCGGTGGCGGCACTCGGATGGGGGTTCTTCCGACGGCCCGAGCCGCCGACCGAGCTGCGGCTCGACCAGTTCCAAGCCGAGTTGGCTGACGACAACGTCGCCACCGCGACGATCGTGAACTCGTCATCGACCGTCGAAGGCGAGCTGACCGACGGCAGCCGCTACACGACCGTGTTCCCCGAGGCCTACGGCGAGACGCTCACCCAGGAGCTGCTCGACGCCGGGGTGGAGGCCGAGGCCGACAACTCGTCAGGCAGCATCTGGTCCGACATCGTCTTCGGGCTCCTGCCGACGTTCCTGATCGTCGGCGTCTTCGTGTGGTTCGTCCTGCAGATGCAGCGGGGCGGCAAGGCCATGAAGTTCGGCAGGGCGCGAACCGCGGACGGCGACCGTGGTGGCGACATCACCTTCGCGGACGTTGCCGGGGCCGACGAAGCGGTGTTGGAGCTCCGCGAGGTCGTGGAGTACCTGCGGGAGCCCGAGCGCTTCCAGCGACTCGGCGCAAAGATCCCCAAGGGCGTGCTGCTCGTCGGCCCGCCCGGAACCGGCAAGACGCTGCTGGCCCGCGCCGTCGCCGGAGAGGCCGGCGTGCCGTTCCTCAGCCTGTCGGGCTCGGACTTCGTGGAGATGTTCGTGGGTGTCGGCGCCAGCCGCGTGCGCGACCTGTTCCGCCAGGCGGTCAAGCAGGCGCCGGCGATCGTGTTCGTCGACGAGATCGACGCGGTCGGCCGTCACCGCGGCGCCGGGGTCGGTGGCGGCCACGACGAGCGCGAGCAGACGCTCAACCAGCTGCTCGTGGAGATGGACGGGTTCGCACAGACCGACGGCGTGGTGCTCATCGCCGCGACGAACCGGCCCGACATCCTGGATCCGGCGCTGCTGCGACCGGGGCGCTTCGACCGCCAGGTGGTCGTCGACGTCCCCGACGTGGCCGGGAGGACCGCGGTGCTCCAGGTGCACCTGCGCGGCAAGCCGGTCGCCGCGGACGTCGACGCCAGGACGTTCGCTCGTCGGACGCCGGGCTTCTCCGGCGCCGACCTCGCCAACCTCGTCAACGAGGGTGCGCTCCTCGCCGCTCGTCGCGGCTCCGAGGTGGTGGCCGCGGCCGACCTGACCGCAGCGGTCGATCGGGTGCTGGCCGGTCCCGAACGGAGCCGGATCCTCTCTGATGAGGAGCGGCGCGTCGTCGCGGTGCACGAGTCGGGCCACGCCTTGGTGAGCCACCTGCTGCCCCACGCCGATGACGTGCACAAGGTGTCGATCGTCGCCCGCGGAGCGGCGCTCGGCTACACGGTCCTGCTCCCCGAGGAGGACCGCCACCTGCACAGCAGGGCGCAGCTGCAGGACCAGCTCGCCGTGGCGCTCGCCGGACGTGCGGCCGAGGAGGCGGTCTTCGCAGAGCTGACGACCGGTGCTGCCGACGACATCGACCGCGCCACCCGGCTGGCCCGGGCCATGGTCACGGAGTTCGGCATGAGCGACAAGCTCGGCCCGCGCCGCTTCGTGGCCCGTGATGGCGAGCCGTTCATGGGCATGGAGCACGGCAGGGCGGCGGACCACGGCGAGGAGGTCGCCGCCCGCGTCGACGAGGAGGTCTCCCGCCTGCTCGACGAGGCCCACGATCGGGCGCGCCGTATCCTCGAGGCGCACCGTCGGGGCCTGGACCTCCTGGCCGCTTCGCTCCTGGAGCAGGAGACGGTCGCGGACGACCAACTGGCGGCACTCCTCCGTGCCGTCGAGAACCCAGCTGCGGGAGACCGATGAGCACCCTGGACGACCTGAACTCGCTCGGACCCGAGCCCGACTCACCGCTCGCTCCGGCCGTGGACCAGGAGCGGATCGCCCGTGCCGTCCGGGAGATCCTCGAGGCCATCGGCGAGAACCCCGACCGTGACGGCCTGCACGAGACGCCGGCGCGGGTGGCTCGGATGTATGCCGAGACGTGCTCCGGCCTCCACGAGGAGCCGGCACACCACCTCAAGGTCACGTTCGACGCGGGCCACGACGAGATGATCATGGTCCGCGACATCCCGTTGTACTCGCTGTGCGAGCACCACCTGGTCCCGTTCTCCGGCAACGCCCACGTGGCCTACATCCCCAACGTCGACGGCCGGGTCACCGGCTTGTCGAAGGTGGCCCGCCTGGTCGACGGCTTCGCCCGTCGGCCGCAGGTGCAGGAGCGGTTGACGACGCAGGTCGCGGATGCGATCGAGGCCACGTTGCAGCCCCGCGGCGTGCTCGTGGTGATCGAGGCCGAGCACCTCTGCATGGCCATGCGCGGCATCCGCAAGCCCGGCACCTCGACGGTCACGTCCGCGGTGCGCGGCGTGTTCCGCGACGACGTGTCGGCACGCATGGAGGCCATGCAGTTCGTCGACTCGGGCCGTCGTCGTTGAGAGCGCGAGGTCGTTGAACGATCAAGCCCGTCCGCTGGTGATGGGCGTCCTCAACGTCACGCCCGATTCGTTCTCCGACGGCGGTCACCACCACCTGCCGGCTGCCGCGCTGGCTCGGACGCAGGAGATGATCGCCGAGGGCGTCGACGTCATCGACGTGGGCGGCGAGTCGACCCGGCCGGGGGCGTCGCCGGTGGACCCGGTCGCCGAGCAGTCCCGGGTGCTGCCGGTGCTGGAGTCCATCGCTGCGACCTGCGTGCGGGCCGGGGTGCGGCTGTCGATCGACACCCGCCACGCCTCGACGGCTCGGGCCGCGGTGCAGCGCGGCGCAACGCTGCTCAACGACGTGAGCGCTTCGCTGTGGCCCGTCGCTGCCGACGAGGGCGTGGGCTGGGTGGCCATGCACATGGTCGGTCGTCCGCAGACGATGCAGGCATCCCCGCACTACGTCGACGTCGTGACGGAGGTGTTCGGCTTCCTGCGGGCCCGCGCCGCCGACGCCCGCGCCGCCGGGGTGGCCGAGGTGTGGGTCGACCCGGGGATCGGCTTCGCCAAGACCACCGCGCACAACGTCGCCCTGCTGGGCCGGCTCCAGGACCTCGTCAGCGACGGCGTCCCCGTGGTGGTCGGCACCAGCCGAAAGCGGTCGATCGGGGTGCTCCTGGCCCGCTCCGACGCCGGATCGACCCCTCACCCCGGTCCCGTCGGAGGCAGCGCCCGCTTCGACGATCCGGACCCCGTGGACGTGGACGACCGGCTCGTCGGCTCGCTGAGCACCGCGACCTGGGCCATGATCAACGGCGCTCGCATGGTGCGGGTCCATGATGTGGCTGCCACGGTGCAGGCTGTGGACGTCGCCGTCGCGGCGCGTGCCGCAGCTGCGGCATCCTGACAGCGCGGTGCGCGAGCGATCGGAGGAGGTGCGGGATGGCCGCCAAGGGCAAATGGGCGCAAGGGATCAAGCCGCGCCACTTCAACTGGATCATCCAGGACCAGCTCGCGGTCTGCGAGCGTCCCGGCGGCTTCGGCTCCAACCACCGCAAGGTGCGCCGCCAGGAGGAGATCATCTGGATCCGCGAGCAGGGCTTCGACCTGGTCGTGTCGGTGTCGCCCGCACCGCACAACCTGCACAACTACGACGAGATGGGTGTGACCTGGCTGCACTGGCCGATCTCGTCCGCCGACGAGCTGAGCCGCTACCTCGACCGGACCTACGGCGGTCTGCAGCAGCTGCTCGGCGCCCGCAAGCGGCTGATCGTGCACGCCGATGAGCTGTCGGACCGGCTGGTCGGGTTGATGGCCGGCTACCTGGTGTGGTCGAAGATGGTGCCCGAGTCACCGCAGGCGATCACGCTCACCGAGCGCCTGACGGGCCGCCAGCTCGATGCGGAGGGCCGGAACATCGTGCACGAGGCCTCCCGCCTGGCCGCGGCCGACGGCTGACCGACCGCCCGTGAACGACACGATCGAGCTCCGAGGGCTGCGCCTCCTCGGCGTCGTCGGGCTCCTCCCCGAGGAGCGCGAACGGGCTCAGCCGTTGGAGGTCGACCTGGACGTCGAGGTCGACCTGACCGCGGCCGGCGTGTCCGACGACCTGGGCGACAGCGTCGACTATGGCGCGATCTGCGATGCGCTCGCCGATGCGGCGGGCGCCGGTGGGGTCGAACCGCTGCTCCTGGAGCGGCTGGCGGCGCTGCTGGCCGAGTCGGTGCTGGCCGTCGACGACCGCATCGACGCGGTGACGCTCACCGTGCGCAAGCTGCGGCCGCCGGTGCCGTACGACCTGGCCACGAGCGGGGTGCGCATCCGGCGCCAGCGCCCGAGGTCGTCGTCGATCGGCTTCGCCCGGGGCGGTTCGTGAGCGCACCGGCGGTCCGGACCTTCCTGTCCCTCGGCTCCAACCTGGGTGACCGACGCCAGCTGCTGTCCCAGGCGGTCGACTCGCTGCCCGACGTGGTCGCCGTGTCGCCGGTCTACGAGACCGATCCGCTCGGTGGTCCGGGTGGCCAGGCCGCCTACCTCAACCTGGTGGTCGAGCTGCACACGGCGATCGCTCCGCGGGCGCTGCTGTCGATCTGCCACCGCATCGAGGCGAACGCCGAACGGGTCCGCGCCGAGCGCTGGGGTCCGCGCACGCTCGACATCGACATCATCTGGATGGACGGCGTCACGATGGACGACGAGGCGCTCACGATCCCGCACCCCCGGTGGAGCGAACGCCGCTTCGTGCTCGCACCGCTGCGCGACCTGGCACCCGACCTGGTCACCGAGCGGGACCTGCAGCTGTCGGATGGATCGGTCCGACGCGTCGAGGACCTGTGAACGGGAGCCGTTGAGCGGTGGCGAGGGTCCGGATCGTCGGGGCGGGGCGCGCCGGCGGGTCCTTCGCCCTCGCGCTCGCCGAGGTGGGCTGGGTCCCCGAGCTGGTCGTGCACGGCGTCCCGTTGGGCCCCGCCACCCGAGACGTCGAGCTCGTGCTGCTCTGCGTTCCCGACGGCTCGGTGGCCGAGGTGGCCGCGGAGATCGTCCCCGACGAGCGCTGCGTGGTCGCGCACTGCGCCGGTTCCCTCACCCTGGACGTGCTGGCTCTGCATCCTCGACGGGCTTCGGTGCACCCGCTGGTGTCGTTGCCGTCCCCGTCGATCGGCGCCGAGCGGTTGCGCGGCGCCTGGTTCGGCGTTGCCGGCGATCCGCTGGGCGCCCGGGTCGTGTCGGATCTGGGAGGCCGCGCCGTCTCGCCGCCAGAGGAGCACCGGGGCGAGTACCACGCGGCCGCGGTCGTCGCGTCCAACCACCTGGTCGCGCTGCTCGGCCAGGTCGAGCGCATCGCCGCGTCGGTCGGGGTCCCGCTCGATGCATACCTGGACCTGGCGTCGGGGAGCCTGGGCAACGTCGCCGAGCTCGGCCCGGCGGCCGCGCTCACCGGGCCTGTCGCCCGTGGCGACTGGGACACGGTGCGAGCGCACCTGGTGGCGCTGGCCCCTGACGAGCGCGAGGCCTACCTGGCCCTCGCCCGGGCCGCGGCCCGGCTCGCCGACCGAGACCTGCCGGGGGACCTGGGCTGAGCGCCCGGGAGCGGGAGTCCTGGGCTGAGCGCTCGGGAGCGGGGGACCTGGGCTGAGCGCCCGGGAGCGGGAGTGCTGGGCTGAGCGCCCGGGAGCGGGAGTGCTGGGCTGAGCGCCCGGGAGCGGGAGTGCTGGGCTGAGCGCCCGGTGGTCGTCAGGCGTCGACGGTCTCGCGGGCGGACCGGTTGCCGCGGACGATGACCGCTCCGGCGCCGGCGAGCATGCCCAGGCCGATCACCCCCACCACGATCGAGCTCACCCCGAGCATCTTGAGGCCGGACACGATGAGCACGACGGCGAGCAGCGGTCGGATGGCGTGGTCCGGCGCTCGGGACGACACGTGGGCGCCGATCCACACGCCGGGCAGTGCCCCGATGATCAGCGCCAGGGTGAGGTCCAGCTCGATCGAACCGAACACGGCGTGGCCGAGTGCGGCGGCGGCCACGAGCGGGACCGCCTGGACGAGGTCGGTGCCGACGAGCTGCTTGGACGTCAGCAGTGGGTACAGCATGAGCAGCAGCGGGACCATCAGCGATCCGGACCCGACCGAGGTGATGCCGACCGCCATCCCACCGAACAAGCCGATCAGCAGCGTCGGCAGCGGTCGGATGTGGATGACCGACAGGCCGTCGTCGGGGATCCCCTTGCGGGTGGCGAACGCGCCTTTGGCCACGAGGCCGAGCGACGCCAGCAGCAGGGCGCCGCCGACGGCGTACTGGATGACGTCGTTGAGGTCGTCGCCGAAGATGGTGCTGAACGCCCAGACCGAGCAGAACGCCGCGGGAACCGAGCCGAGCGACAACCACAGCACCATGTGGAGGTTCACGGTGCCCCGTCGCAGGTGCACCCCTCCGCCGACCGGCTTCATGAGGAGCGAGACCAGTAGGTCGCTGCCGACGGCCTTGGTCGGGTCGACCCCGAACGCCAGGACCAGGAGTGGCGTGAGCAGCGCGCCGCCACCCATGCCGGTCAGGCCCACGACGAAGCCGACGCCGAGTCCGGCGAGGGCGAGGAGGAGGGGCGAGACGTCCGCGGGCATGGTGCTGATCCACCGTCGATGGCGTCGGTGGAGCTACAAGGGTAACGGCGGTGCGGCGGTGCTCCTCCTGGCGGTGGGTGTCCTCGGGGTCCGATCGTCGGTCCGGCCGCTCGCGACGTCGCACTACCGTGACCGCCGTGATCAGGACCGTGACGACGGCCGAGGAGCTGCGCGGCCTGCTGGACGTCGAGCGGGCGGCAGGCCGGAGCGTCGGGTTCGTGCCGACGATGGGGTATCTGCACGACGGCCACGCCTCGCTGATCCGAGCGGCAGCGGCCGTCACCGACGTGGTCGTCGCCTCGGTGTTCGTGAACCCGCTGCAGTTCGCCCCCACCGAGGACCTGGCCGCCTACCCGAGGGACCTCGACGGCGATCTGTCGGTCGCCGCCCCCGCCGGTTGCGAGCTGGTGTTCGTCCCCAGCGAGGACGAGATGTACCCGGACGGCCGGGACGGCGTGCTCAGCACCGTGTCGGTGCCGGCGTTGGCCGCCGTGATGGAGGGAGCGTCCCGGCCGACGCACTTCCCCGGCGTGTGCACCGTCGTCGCCAAGCTGTTCAACCTCGTCGGGCCGTGTTCGGCGTTCTTCGGGGAGAAGGACTTCCAGCAGCTGGCGATCCTTCGTCGCATGGCGCGCGACCTCTCGTTCCCCGTCGACGTCGTCGGCTGCCCCACGGTCCGCGAGCCCGACGGCCTGGCCCTCTCCAGCCGCAACGTCTACCTGACGGCGGAGGAGCGCGAGGTGGCGCCGGTGCTGCAGCGGGCGCTGCGAGCCGGTGCCGACGCGATCGTCGGCGGCGAGACCGACGCCGGCGCCGTCCGGGCGTCGATGGCGGAGCTGATCGACGCCGCGCCGCTCGGCGAGCTCGACTACGTGGAGGTGGCCGATCCCGACACGCTCGTCCCCCTCGTCGTGGCCGCCCCAGGGGCCCGCCTGTTCGGCGCCGTGCGCTTCGGTCGGGCGCGGCTGATCGACAACATCGCAGCCGGAGACGGAGCCGGAGCGGGCGTTGCCTGACGGGTGGACCGAGCCGTGATCGACGGGCCGGCGAGCAGCGACGACGACCTCGACCTCCTGGTGCTGGGCAGCGGTGTGGCCGGTCTGTCGGCCGCCGTGCGCGCCGCCAGCGAGCACGGGCTGCGCACTGGTGTGCTCACCAAGGGCGAGCTGGAGCAGGCGACCACGCGCTGGGCCCAGGGCGGCGTGGCCGCGGCGCTGACCGGCGACTCCGAGCAGGTCGACCTGCACCTGGCCGACACGCTCGCCGCAGGTGCCGGGTTGTGCGATGTCGACGCGGTGCGGGTGCTCGTGGACGAGGGACCGCGCCGTGTCGAGGAGCTGATCGCTCTGGGTGCCGAGTTCGACCGCGACGAGCGTGGTGATCTGGACCTGGCCCGGGAGGGCGGGCACTCCGTCGCCCGGGTGGTGCACGCGGGGTCGGCGACGGGCGCCGAGGTGGAGCGGGCGCTGGTCGCCGCGGTGCGCTCGACCGCGGCGGTCGTCATCGAGCACGCCTTCGCCTACGGGCTGGACGTGGAGCACGGCCGGTGCCGTGGGATCGTCGCCCACGGGCGTGGCGGCCGCACCGAGGTCCGTGCCCGTCACGTGCTGCTGGCGACCGGCGGGGCCGGGCAGCTCTTCGAGGTGACGACGAACCCGATCGAGGCCACCGGCGACGGCGTGGCGATGGCGCTGCGGGCGGGCGTGGCGGTCGCCGACCTGGAGTTCTTCCAGTTCCATCCGACGGCGCTGGCCACTTCTGCCATGCCGCGGCCGCTGCTGTCGGAGGCGTTGCGGGGCCACGGCGCGCTGCTGCGCGACCGCCACGGCGAGCGCTTCGTCGACGAGCTGCTGCCCCGTGACGTCGTGTCGCGGGCCATCCTCGCCAAGATGATCGAGGAGGGCACCGACCACGTGTGGCTCGACGCCACCGGGCTCGACCACTTTGGCGTCCGCTTCCCGAACATCGCGGCGTCGTTGGCCGCAGTCGGCCTGGATCCGGCAGTCGATCTGCTGCCCGTCGCCCCCGCGGCGCACCACCAGTGCGGCGGCATCGTGACCGACCTGTCAGGCGCCTCGTCGCTGCCCGGGCTGTGGGCGGCGGGGGAGACCACCTGCACCGGCGTGCACGGAGCGAACCGCCTGGCGTCGAACTCGCTGCTCGAGGGGATGGTCTTCGGCCCCCGAGCCGTGGAGGCGATCGCCGCCGGCGTCGACGGACCGAGCCCGACCGGTGCGATGCGCTGCGTGCTCGGCTACCCCGACGACGCCGGGTCCGTGGCCGAGCTCGAGATCGGCGGGGTGTCGCTACCGGTGGCACCGGCGCCGTCGCCATCGGACGCCGCCGAGCCGGCACCCACCACCGTTGCCGCGCTGCGGCACCGGGTTCAGAACGCCATGTCGACCCTTGCCGGGGTCGTGCGGTCGGCCGACGGCCTGGCCGAGTGCGCGGCGATCCTCGACGGCGCTGCCGCCGAGCTGCCGGCCCGGCCCGTCGACACCGCGGCGACCGAGGTCCGGAACCTGGTCGAGATCGGTCGTGTGCTGGTGGCCGCAGCGCTGACCCGCACCGAGTCCCGCGGCACCCACGCCCGCATCGACTTCCCCGACGCGGATCCCGACCAACGTCACCGACTCGTGGTCGGCACGGCGACCGAGACCGGATGAGCTGCCGTCGCCCTACGACGCCATGTCCGCGATGCCAGCTCACGCAGGAGCGACGTGGTCGTGGCGCCGATGGCAGGCTCTCGCCATGACCGACGCCATCGACCCCGGATACCTGCAGCCGCCGCACCACGACGTGGTCGATGCCGTCCGCCGAGCGCTGGCAGAGGACCTGACGCCGCTCGGCGACCTGACCGCCACGCTCGTCCCGCCGGTCCTCGGCGAGGCCCGATTCGTCGCCCGGACCGAGGGCGTGCTCGCCGGCACGGCTTGCGTGGACGAGACGTTCGCCCAACTCGACGGGGCGGTGCAGGTGGACTGGGTGCTCGACGACGGTGCCCGGGTGTCGGCCGGCCAGGCGATCGGCGTGGTGCGCGGCCCGTTCCGCTCGATCCTCACCGGCGAGCGGACCGCGCTGAACTTCCTGGGCTTCCTGTCGGGCATCGCCACGTTGACGGCCATGTACGTCGATGCGGCGGCTGCCGGCGGTGACGCCCGGGTGTGGGACACCCGCAAGACGATCCCGGGGCTGCGTTCGCTGTCCAAGGCCGCAGTCCGGGCCGGGGGTGGCCGCAACCACCGCGGCAACCTGTCGGACTGGATGCTCGTCAAGGACAACCACCTGGGCGGAGTCGGCATCACCGCGGCCGTGGAGACGGCACGCGACCGCTGGCCGGGGCGAACCGTCCACGTCGAGTGCGACAGCCTGGAGCAGTGCGTCGAGGCGCTCGAAGTGGGTGCGGACTCGGTCCTGCTCGACAACATGATTCCGGAGGAGGTCCGGGCGTGCGTGGCGGCCGCGCAGGTTCGACAGGGCGGCGGGGGCGCCGCGCGAGCGGCGCGACGCACGTTGCTCGAGGCATCGGGAGGCATCACGCTGGCCACGATCGGCGACTACGCGGGTACCGGCGTCGACATGATCTCCGTCGGCGCGCTCACCAACGCCGCACCCGTCCTGGACCTCGGCCTCGACCTCACCTGAGCTCGCTGGTCCTGCGATCGTTCTGGCCCGCGAGTCGGTCGCGGGCCATCCTTGTGGTGAGCCGGCAGCGCGTTGCGCCGGACCCGTCTCGACCCAGAGGGAAGGCCCGTGCTGCTCGTCATCGACGCCGGCAACACCCAGACCGTCGTCGGTCTCTACGATTCCGGTGACCGCAGCCACCAGCTGCTCGACCACTGGCGGCTGGCCACCAACCCCGACCGCACCAGCGACGAGCTGCTGCTGCTCATCCGCCAGCTGCTCGAGACCCGCGATCTGGACATCCGCACCGACGTGCAGGGTGTCGCGGTCTCCTCCGGCGTGCCCAGCATCACCTTCGAGCTGCGGCGCATGTGCGAGCGCTACCTGGACATCGAGCCCGTGGTGCTGGGCACGGGCGTCAAGACCGGGATGCCGGTGCTGTACGAGAACCCGCGGGAGGTCGGCGCCGATCGCATCGCCAACGCGGTCGGTGCCTACGACCTGTTCGGTGGGCCGACGATCGTGGTCGACTTCGGCACGGCGACCACCTTCGATGTGATCTCGCCCAAGGGCGAGTACATGGGCGGAGCGATCGTCCCGGGCATAGAGATCTCCATGGACGCCCTGTTCGGACGGGCCGCGGCGCTGCGCCGGGTGGAGCTGGTCGAGCCGCGCAGCGTGGTCGGGCGCACCACGGTCGAGTCCATCCAGTCGGGCGCTGTGTACGGGTACTCCTCGTTGGTCGACGGGATGTGCGAGCGCATCGAGGAGGTCATCGGCGACGCGACGATCGTGGCCACCGGCGGACTCGCGGGCCTGATCGCTCCGGTCACCACCTCGATCGAGCACGAGGAGCCGTGGCTGACCCTGCACGGCCTCCGCCTGATCTGGGAGAAGAACCAGTGAGCGACGAAGCGACCGACCACCCGGGTTCCGCCGACGCCGACTCGAGCGGGGAGGACGTGGAGCGATCCGACGACTCCAACCCCACCCGCCTCGACGGGTGGGAGCAGCCCTACACGTTCGCCCCCGACGCCACCGCGGCGTCGATCGCGAGGGCGCACCCCGATCTGGAGCCGGGCACCGAGACCGGTGAGCGGGTCACGATCGCCGGTCGCCTCATGCTGCGGCGGGTGCAGGGAAAGCTCGCGTTCGGCACGCTCGCCGATCGCACCGGTCGCATCCAGCTGTTCGCCCCATCGGCGACCACGCCGGACTTCGATCGCTTCGGCGAGCTCCACCTGGGCGACTGGATCGGCGTCTCGGGCGAGGTCATGACGACCCGGCGCGGCGAGCTGTCGGTCCGGGTGGACGAGTGGGTGCTGCTCGCCCCGACCCGTCGGGCGTTTCCCGACAAGTGGCACGGCATCAGCGACCAGGACCTGCGGTTCCGTCAGCGCTACGTCGACCTGTGGGTCACCGACGAGGCGCGGCGCACCTTCGAGATGCGCTCCCGAGTGATGAGCCTGACCCGCCGGTTCATGGAGGACCGGGGCTACCTGGAGGTGGAGACGCCGGTCTTCCATCCCATCCCGGGCGGAGCGCTCGCCGCCCCGTTCACGACGCACCACAACGCGCTCGACGTCGACCTCTTCCTGCGCATCGCTCCCGAGCTGTACCTCAAGCGCTTGGTCGTCGGCGGCTTCGACAAGGTGTTCGAGATCGCACGGGTGTTCCGCAACGAGGGCATCTCCACCCGCCACAACCCCGAGTTCACGATGCTCGAGGCCTACGAGGCCTACGGCGACTATCACACCCACATGGCGCTCACCGAGGAGCTGGTCGCGTTCCTGGCCACCGAGCTGACCGGTTCGACGACGGTCACCTACGACGACCGTGACGTCGACCTGTCGGTGCCGTGGCGTCGGGCCACGCTCGCCGAGCTCACCTCCGAACAGGTCGGGGAGCCCGTCTCGATGGCCACGCCGGTCGAGCGGCTCCGCCAGCTGTGCGACGCCCACGGCGTGCCGTGGAAGGACACCTACGGTGCCGGCAAGCTGCTGCTCGAGCTGTACGAGAAGACCACCGAGCACACGCTGTGGGACCCGACGTTCGTCACGGACTACCCGGCGGAGGTGTCGCCGCTGTCGCGCCGCCACCGCGACGACGACGAGCTCACCGAGCGCTTCGAGGCGATCGTCGTCGGCCGCGAGCTCTGCAACGGGTTCTCGGAGCTGACCGACCCCGACGACCAGCGGTCGCGGTTCGAGGACCAGGCCGCGCAGAAGGCCGCCGGCGATGACGAGGCCATGGCGCTCGACGACGACTACCTCCGGGCGCTCGAGTACGGCCTGCCTCCGACGGTCGGCCTGGGCATCGGCATGGACCGCCTGGTCATGCTGCTGTCGGCCACGACCTCGATCCGCGACGTGGTCCTCTTCCCGACGCTGCGGCCGGAGGTCGCGACGCCAGAGTGAGGGCCGGACCAGCTCGGCGGCGACCGGGCGTCCCGCGGCGCTGCCCGTCGCTACAGTGCCGCCCATGTTGATCGTCTCCGGCATCATCTCCGTCGACGCGTCCGACCACGACGCCATGGTGGGGCTCATCGGCCCGCTCGTCGAGGCGACCCTCGCCGAGGAGGGAAACGTCACGTACGGGTTCTGGGCGAGCCCGTCGGAGCCGGGTGTGTTCCGGGTCTACGAGGAGTGGTCCGACGCGGATTCGATGGGTGTGCACATGGCCACCGACCACATGGCCACGTTCCTGTCCGGCATGGGCGGGTTGGCGGTCACCGGCGTCGAGTTGATCCAGCACGACGTGAGCGAGTCCACCCGCCTCATGTGACGGCCGTTGGCCGTTCTCTCCGTCGATGGTCGCCAACTTGGATGGAATCCGCCCGTTTCGGGCGCTTCTGATCCAAGTTCCGCTGCTGATCCAAGTTCGGGGCGAGCGATCAGGCGGCGGCGGCCTCGACGCTGTCGAGCAGGTAGTCCGCGGCGGCGGACAGGCCGGTGACGCCTGGGCTGCCCGGGATGTTCGACAGCGCCTCGCGACCCAGGCTGGCGTAGTCGTTGGCGCGACGGATCGCTCGATCGATCCCGTCGCCGTCGCACACGATCTCCGCCGCTCGCAGGCGGGTGGCGGCATCGACCGGCCCTCCGAGCATCGACCGCAGCTCGGCGCCGCGGGGGCCCCGCAGCGTCTCCAGCACCGGCAGCGTGTACACGCCCTCTTCCATGTCGTGGCCGACGGGCTTGCCCATCTCCTCCTCCGAGGCGACGAGGTCCAGCACGTCGTCGACGATCTGGAAGGCCATGCCGTAGCTGTGGCCGAACGCGGTCAGCGCGTCGATGTGGTCGCGGGGCACGCCGGCGACGATGCCGCCGATGCGGCAGCTGGCGCCGAGCAGCGACGCGGTCTTGCCGTCGATCGAGCGCAGGTAGAGCTCCTCGGTCCGGTCCACGTCGAACGCGTGCTGGAGCTCGAGGAGCTGGCCGGCGCACAGGCGCCCGATCGTGTTGGCCAGCAGCGCGGCGACCTCCACGCCGAGCGACGCCGCCAGCTCGGAGGCCCGGGCGAGCAGGAAGTCGCCGGCGAGGATGGCGCGCAGGTTGCCCCACCGGGCGTTGACGCTGTCGACGGTGCGGCGCACCTCGGCTTCGTCCATCACGTCGTCGTGGTACAGCGACCCCAGGTGCACCAGCTCCACGGCCACGCCGCCGGTGACGGCGTCCTCGGAGGCGGGGGCATCGAGCGACAGGGCGGTCGCGGCCGCCGCCAGGGTGAAACCGGGCCGGACCCGCTTGCCACCGGCCGAGATGAGATGGGTGGCGATCTCGGTGAGCGCAGGGTCGTCGGTGCTCGCGGCGTCGACCAACCGTGCTTCGATCCGCGCCAGGTCGCCCTCCATGGAGGGCATGACTCGCAGGGGGTTGGATCCGGCCATCCGCAGCAACTTACCTGCCGGTGCTCGGGGGCCCCTACCGGCGGACGTCACATGTGGGCGCCCGGGATGATGGGTGAGGGCGGGAACGACTGACGGAGGTCGGGCGTTACACTGTCCAGACGTCTTCTCGGGAGGCACTCAGTGTTCGAACGTTTCACCGACCGGGCCCGCCGGGTGGTCGTGTTGGCTCAGGAGGAGGCTCGCCTCCTCAACCACAACTACATCGGGACCGAGCACATCCTGCTCGGGCTGATCCACGAGGGCGAGGGCGTGGCCGCCAAGGCCCTGGAGTCCCTCGGCATCTCGCTGGAGGCAGTGCGCCAGCAGGTCGAGGAGATCATCGGCCAGGGCGGCAGCTCGCCGTCGGGCCACATCCCCTTCACGCCCCGGGCCAAGAAGGTGCTGGAGCTGTCGCTGCGTGAGGCGCTGCAGCTCGGTCACAACTACATCGGCACCGAGCACATCCTCCTCGGCCTCATCCGCGAAGGCGAAGGCGTGGCCGCCCAGGTGCTCGTCAAGCTCGGCGCGGACCTGTCACGCGTCCGCCAGCAGGTCATCCAGCTGCTGTCGGGCTACCCCGGCTCGTCGAACCAACCCCAGGGCGGGGAGAAGGCCGGCGCCACCTCGGGCGGCTCCGGCCAGGAGACCCCGTCGGGCTCGCTCGTCCTCGACCAGTTCGGCCGGAACTTCACCCAGCTCGCACGGGACAAGAAGCTCGACCCCGTGATCGGCCGCGACCGCGAGACCGAGCGCATGATGCAGGTCCTCAGCCGTCGCACCAAGAACAACCCGGTGCTCGTCGGCGAACCCGGTGTCGGCAAGACCGCCATCGTCGAGGGTCTGGCCCAGGCCATCGCCGCGGACCAGGTGCCGGAGACGTTGAAGGACAAGCAGCTCTACACGCTGGACCTCGGCGCCCTCGTCGCCGGCTCGCGCTACCGCGGCGACTTCGAGGAGCGACTGAAGAAGGTCCTGAAGGAGATCAAGACCCGCGGCGACATCATCTTGTTCATCGACGAGATCCACACCCTCGTCGGTGCCGGTGCGGCCGAAGGCGCGATCGACGCCGCCAGCATCCTCAAGCCGATGCTGGCCCGTGGTGAGCTCCAGACCATCGGTGCCACCACGCTCGACGAGTACCGCAAGCACCTGGAGAAGGACGCTGCGCTGGAGCGTCGATTCCAGAAGGTCGTCGTCGACGAGCCGTCGGTCGCCCACACGATCGAGATCCTCAAGGGCCTGCGCGAGCGCTACGAGCAGCACCACCGGGTGACGATCACCGACCAGGCGCTGGTCGCCGCGGCCAACCTGGCCGACCGCTACATCTCGGACCGATTCCTGCCCGACAAGGCGATCGATCTCATCGACGAGGCCGGTTCCCGTCTGCGCATCCGTCGCATGCAGACCCCTCCCGACTACCGGGAGATCGAGTCCGAGCTGTCCGAGGTCGTCCGCCAGAAGAAGGAAGCGGTGGAGTCCCAGGACTTCGAGGCCGCTGGACAGCTGCGCGACCGGGAGAAGGAGCTCCTCTCCAAGAAGGAGGAGAAGGACCTCGAGATGAAGGCCGCGGGCGTGGACCTCTTCGACGAGGTCGACGAGGAGGCCATCGCCGAGGTGCTCTCGCTCTGGACCGGCATCCCCGTCTACAAGCTGACCGAGGAGGAGACCGCCAAGCTCCTCCACATGGAAGACGAGCTGCACAAGCGGGTCATCGGCCAGGAGGACGCCATCAAGGCCGTCAGCCAGGCGATCCGTCGCACCCGAGCCGGTCTCAAGGACCCCAAGCGGCCCTCGGGGTCGTTCATCTTCCTGGGCCCGTCCGGCGTCGGCAAGACCGAGCTGGCCAAGACCCTCGCCGAGTTCCTCTTCGGTGACGACCAGGCGATGATCAGCCTCGACATGTCGGAGTACATGGAGAAGCACACGGTCAGCCGCCTGGTGGGCTCGCCCCCCGGCTACGTGGGCTACGAGGAGGGCGGGCAGCTCACCGAGGCCGTGCGCCGCAAGCCGTTCTCCGTCGTGCTCTTCGACGAGATCGAGAAGGCGCACCCCGACGTGTTCAACACGTTGCTGCAGATCCTGGAGGAAGGTCGCCTGACCGACTCTCAGGGCCGGTCGGTCGACTTCCGCAACACCGTGCTGATCATGACCTCCAACCTGGGCACCGCGGACCTGCGCAAGGCCAACGTCGGCTTCTCCAAGCGCGACGAGGCGGTCACCTACGAGCGCATGAAGGAGAAGGTCAACGAGGCGCTCAAGGCCCACTTCCGGCCCGAGTTCCTGAACCGCATCGACGACGTGATCGTCTTCCACGAGCTCAGCCAGGCCGAGGTCATCGAGATCGTCGACCTCATGATCGAGCGGGTCACCACGCAGATGGCGGCCCAGGGCATGGGCCTGGAGGTCACACCGGCCGCCAAGGTCTTCCTCGGCGAGCGCGGCTATGACCCCACCCTGGGTGCCCGTCCGCTGCGTCGTGCCATCCAGCGCCTGGTCGAGGACCCGTTGTCGGAGCGGCTGCTCTGGAAGGAGTTCCGCGCCGGCCAGACCATCGTCGTCGATGTGGAGCCAGACCCCGAGGACGAGGGCCAGCTGCACGCCACCTTCACGGCGATCGAGGGCTTCACCCCGCCGCCGATCGAGGAGCTCGCCGCCACCGGCGGCGAGTGATCTCGTTCGATTCCCCCAAGTTCGCGGTCGTCGCCCGTTCTTGGGGGGATCCGACGTGTGAGCCGACCGATTCCCCCAAGTTCGCGGCCACCGACCGTTCTCGGGGGAATCCGACGTGTGAGCCGACCGATTCCCCCAAGTTCGCGGCCACCGACCGTTCTTGGGGGATCCGACGCGTGAGCCGACCGATTCCCCCAAGTTCGCGAGTGACTAGCGTGACCGGTCGTGTCCGGACCCGCCCGAACCGCCCGCCGCGTGCTATTGGTCGTCGTGACGGTCGGGCTGGCACTCGCGGCGGCGGCATGTCGGACCGACGTGGAGGTCCACGTCCGCGTTGAGCCCGACGGTGCCGGCGCCGTCACGGTGACGGTCGACCTGGACGCGGAGGCGTCGACACAGGTGGGTGACCCGTCGAACCTGG
>JAPXRJ010000024.1:0-23667 GCA_033813615.1 Microthrixaceae bacterium
CATTCCGGCGCTCATGCTCACCGTGGCCCTGCCGTACACGGCGTACCTGGCGCTGGGCCTGTCGCTGACGGCCGGCGACATCGACGGCGACATCGACGGTGCCGGTGGCGACGGTCTCGACGACGAGGCGGCGACCTCGCCGGTGACCGTGTGACCGCAACGGCGATCGGCCTCGTCCTCGGCGCGATCGTCGCGGCGCTCGCCTGGCCCGCGACGGAGGCCAGCTTCGACGTGGAGCCGCTGCGGCGCACGAACTACCGCGGCGCGGAGCTGGTGACGTCGATCGGCGTGCTGATCCCGGTGACGGTGCTCGTCGTCGTCGCCGCCGCCGAGCTCGTGACCGCTGCCGATGACGCCTGGTACGCATGGAACCAACTCAGCGTGGCGACGCTGCTGGCCGTCACCGGGTACTCGCTGCTCGGGCTGCTCGACGACGTGACCGGCGTCGGCCAGTCGGGCGGCTTCCGGGGGCACCTCGCCACGCTGCGCCGGGGTCGGGTGAGCTCGGGCATGGTCAAGCTGCTCGGCGGCGCGGCGCTCGGCGTCGTCACCGTGGCGGTCATGGGCGGCGCGACGTCGTTCCTGCAGCAGGACGCCGGCAGCGCGCTCGGCCTGCTGCGCGACGGAGCGATCGTGGCGCTCGCCGCCAACCTCGGCAACCTGCTCGACCGTGCGCCTGGGCGTGCGACCAAGGCCTGCTCGCTCACGTTCCTCGTCCTCGCCCTCGTCGCCCGCCAGTCGCTGCTGCTGATGCCCGCTGTCGCGATCGGCGCGGGACTGGGCCTGGTGGTGCCTGATCTGCGCGAGCGTGGGATGCTCGGCGACGCAGGGGCGAACCCGCTCGGCGCCGTGTGCGGGATCGCCGCGCTCTGGGCCGTTCCGGACCCATCCGCGCGTTGGCTCCTGCTCGTCGGCGTGCTCGGTCTCAACCTCCTCAGCGAGGTGGTGTCGTTCACCAAGGTGATCGACGCCGTGGCCCCGTTGCGCTGGTTCGATCGCCTGGGATCGCTCCGCACCTGACCGGCGCCCGCCCCACCCGTTCTGTTCGGCGTTCCACAAGGAAAACCTTGTGGAACGCCGAACAGAACGGGGGAGAGGCTCCGCGATCGTGCATCGCGGCGCGCGATAGCCTTGGCGAAACGACCCAGGAGCAGTGGTGGCCAAGCACATCTTCGTGACCGGCGGCGTGGCATCCAGCCTCGGAAAGGGCCTCACCGCCTCTTCGCTCGGACGTCTGCTGAAGGCGCGGGGGCAACGGGTCACGATGCAGAAGCTCGACCCGTACATCAACGTCGATCCCGGGACGATGAATCCGTTCGAGCACGGCGAGGTCTTCGTCACCAAGGACGGCGGCGAGACCGACCTCGACCTCGGTCACTACGAGCGCTTCATCGACGAGGAGCTCACCCGGGACTCGAACGCCACCACCGGTTCGATCTACCAGGCTGTCCTCGCTGCGGAACGCCGTGGCGAGTACCTGGGCAAGACCGTGCAGGTCATCCCGCACATCACCGACGAGATCAAGCGCCGCATCTCCCGGCTCGCCGTCGACGGCACCGACGTGGTGATCACCGAGGTGGGCGGCACCGTCGGCGACATCGAGATCCTCCCGTTCCTGGAGGCCATCCGGCAGTTCCGCCTCGACGTCGGCCGCCAGAACGTCTGCTACGTCCACGTGACGCTCGTGCCGTTCATCGGGCCGTCCGGCGAGCAGAAGACCAAGCCCACCCAGCACTCGGTCACCGAGCTCCGAAGCCGGGGCATCCAGCCCGACGCCATCGTGTGCCGCTCCGAAGAGGCGATCTCGTCGGACCTCAAGCGGAAGATCTCCTCGCTGTGCGATGTGCCGATCCAGGCCGTCGTGAACGCCGCGGACGCCAGCAGCCTCTACGACATCCCTCTGGTCATGCACGACGAGGGACTCGATGCCGTCGTGTGCGAGATCCTGGGCCTTCCGGACATCACCCCTGACCTCGGGGACTGGCAGCGTCTGGTTCGCAGCGTCGCGGACGCCACGGCGCCGACACGGATCGGCATCATCGGCAAGTACGTCAGCCTCCCCGACGCCTACCTGTCGGTCGTGGAGGCGCTGAAGCACGCCGGGTTCCAACACGGAGCGGATGTCCAGATCAGCTGGATCCAGGCCGAGGACGTGGAGGGCCTGCTGGCCGACGACAAGCTCCGCGACCTCGACGGCATCGTCATCCCCGGCGGCTTCGGCGAACGGGGCGTCGAGGGCAAGGTCGCCGCTGCCGGCTACGCACGAGAGAACGGGCTCCCGTGCCTGGGCCTGTGCCTTGGCATGCAGGTGATGACGATCGAGTACGCCCGCAACGCGCTGGGCCTGACCGGAGCGAACTCCACCGAGTTCGACCCGACCACTCCTCACCCGGTCATCGACCTGATGGACTCCCAGCGAGACGTCACCGAGAAGGGCGGCACCATGCGGCTCGGTGCCTACATCGCGCAGCTCGAGGCCGGCTCCAAGGTGGCGGAGCTGTACGGCAAGGAGGTGGTGTCCGAGCGGCACCGACACCGCTACGAGTTCAACCCGGTGTACCGCCGGCGCTTCGAGGGAAGCGAGTTCCGTGCATCGGGGACGTCGCCGGACGGGCGGCTCGTGGAGTTCATCGAGCTGACCGGCCACCCGTTCTGGGTCGGCACGCAGGCGCACCCGGAGTTCATGAGTCGGCCGACCCGACCCGCGCCGCTCTTCGACGGGTTCATCGCCGCCGCGCTGGAGCGCGCCGAGGGTCGCAACCCGCAGCTGATCCGCCTGACCGAGGCCGACGACACCGCCGTCGAGACCGTTGCGGCCGTGGACGACGCCGTCGACGCCGGATCCGCCCGCCAGGGGTGAGCACGGAGGGCGGGTTCTCTCACCTCCGCGACGACCTGGTCGCGGACGGCCACGTCGTGTCGATGTACCGCTCGACGTTCCGCGCCCCGGACGGCGAGGAGTTCCAGCGCGACGTGGTCCGTCACCCCGGCGCCGTGTCGGTGGTGCCGCTGCTCGACGACGGCAACGTGGTGCTCGTGCGCCAGTACCGAGCTGCGCTCGACCGGTTCCTGTTGGAGATCCCGGCAGGAAAGCGCGACGTGGCCGACGAGCCGCCCGAGGAGACAGCCCGACGGGAGCTCGTCGAGGAGGTCGGGCTGCTGCCCGGCGTGCTCGTTCCGCTGGCGGTGTTCCACAACTCGGTCGGCTTCTCCGATGAGGAGAGCCACGTGTTCCTCGCGACCGACCTCCGAGCCGCAGAGCGGGACCTGCAGGGGATCGAAGAGCAGCACATGTCCGAGGAGCGGATCCCGCTCGTCGACGTGCCCGACATGATCGCATCGGGAGCGATCACCGATGCGAAGACCGTGATCGGTCTCCTCCTGGCGCTGCGGCTGGTCGAGAGGAGCGGGCCGTGAGCGCGGCGACCCCTGTCCTCGTCGGTGACCGTCCCCGGGTCGACGACGACGGGGTGCCGTTGGCGGCGGCGCCGTTCCTCACCCACCTGGCGGTGGAGAAGGGTCGATCCGAGCTCACGCTACGGGCCTACCGCCAGGACCTCCGTCGATACGGAGCGTTCCTGGGCGAGCGCGACTTGGAGGTCGACCGGGTTCGAGACGACGACGTGGTGGAGTTCGTCACGTCGTTGCGCTCTGGCGGGTTGGCGTCGTCGTCGGTGATCCGCATCACCGGCACGGTCCGATCGCTGCACCGGTTCCTGGCGGCCGAGGGGCTCGCCGCTGCGGATCCGGCCGCCGACGTGGAAACCCCTCGCCGGCCGTCGGCACTGCCGCGGGCGCTGGCGGAGGCCCAGGTGGAAGCCCTGCTCGACACGGTCGGCGCGGCGTGCGACGCCCCCACCGGCGATCGCATCGTCGATGCGATCGCGCTCCGGGACCGAGCGCTGCTGGAGCTCCTGTACTCGAGCGGGATCCGAGTGTCGGAGGCATGCGGCCTGGGTTTCGGCGACCTCGACACCGACACCTCCTTCGCGCGGGTGCTGGGGAAGCGCTCGAAGGAGCGCCTCGTGCCGATCGGTCGCCCGGCCCTGCAAGCGCTGGCCGGGTACCTCGACTCCGGTCGGCCGGTGCTGCTCGGGGGGCAGGCTGTGGACCGGGACGCGGCCGACGCGGTGTTCCTGGGGCGGCGAGGGCGTCGACTCGGCCGTCAGGCCGCATGGGACGCGATCCGGAGGTGGGCGACTGCGGCCGGTCTGAAGGGCGACATCAGCCCGCACGTGCTGCGTCACTCGTGCGCCACGCACCTGCTCGACCACGGCGCCGACATCCGCACCGTGCAGGAGCTGCTCGGCCACGCATCGGTCAGCACCACCCAGATCTACACGCGGGTTGCCACCGAGCGCCTTGCGCAGGCCTACCATGACGCCCACCCCAGGGCGACCGCCGCGAGGCGTCGGTGAGCGCGGCGGACCTGCAGCCTCGCCACCGGGTCCGGCGGTTCTTCTCTTCGCTGTCGGGTTCGGCGCCGTCAGAGGAGGACGGAGCGTGGGCGCAGGGCTGGCTGAGCGACCGCGAGGTCGCGGCGTTCGCCAAGATGGCGGCCGTCGACCGTCGGCACTCGATCGCAGTCGCCCGGGCCGTGGTGGCGAACCTCGACCGGGTCGGGCTCACCGCGGACGCGCCCGATGCCCGGTGGATCGTGGCCGCCGCGCTCCTGCACGACGTCGGCAAGTCCGTCGCTGGCCTGGGGGTCTACGGGCGATCGGTGGCGACGCTGTCGGGTTGGGTCGGTGGCCACGACATGGCCGCGTCGTGGGCCGACACGCGTGGCTTCACCCGCAAGGTCGGCCTGTACCTGCAGTACCCGCAGCTGGGAGCCGACGTGTTGGTGATGGCCGGTTCCGATGAGCGCGTGGCCGCGTGGGCGGCGCAGCACCACGAGCCGGAGGAGCGTTGGACGGTGCCGATCGACGCGGGACGTCTCCTGGTGCTCGCGGACGACGGACGCCTGTAGCGCCCGACCCGTCCACCCCGACCCGGTCAGGCTCGGGGGAGCAGTCCGACGCGGTCGACCGCTCGGGCGTAGACGCCGCTGGCGACTGCCCGGGCCTTCTCGGCACCGATCGCCAGCAGTTCAGCAGTGCCCGACGGGTCGTCGGCGAGCTCCCGGAACCGCTGCTGGATCGGCGTCAGCAGCTCGACGACCGCCTCGGCCGTGTCGGCCTTCAGCGGCCCGTACTGGGAGTACTGCTCGCCGAGGTCCTCGGCACGGCGTCCGGTGGCGGCCCCGAGGATGGACAGGAGGTTGGACACGCCGGGCTTGCGTTCCGGGTCGAAGCGGACGACGCCGTCGGAGTCGGTGACGGCCCGCTTGAACTTCTTGGCGGTCACGGCGAGGTCGTCCATCAGGTACACCACACCGGCGTCGCTCGAGGCCGACTTCGACATCTTGTCGGTGGGCTCCTGGAGGTCCATGACCCGGGCACCGGCTCGGGGGATGGTCGCCTCCGGGATGACGAAGGTCTCACCGAAGCGTGCGTTGAAGCGCTCGGCGACGTCGCGGGTCAGCTCGATGTGCTGGCGCTGGTCCTCGCCGACGGGGACCCGGTCGGTGTCGTACAGGAGGATGTCGGCCGCCTGCAGCGCGGGATAGGTGAACAGCCCGACGGACACCAGGTCGGTCTTGTTGGCCTGCTTGGCGGACTTGTCCTTGAACTGGGTCATCCGGTTGAGCTCGCCCATGGCGGTGACGCACTGGATCAGCCAGGAGAGCTCAGCGTGCTCGGGCACGTGGCTCTGGACGAAGAGGGTGCACGCGTCGGGGTCGAGGCCGCAGGCCAGCAGCGTCTGTGCCATCTCCAACGTGTGCGCGCCCACCTGGCCGGGGCCCTTCGGGACCGTCAGGGCGTGCAGGTCGACGATGCAGTAGAAGCTGTCCGCGACGTGCTGGTCCTGGACCCAGTTGCGCACGGCGCCCAGGAGGTTGCCGAGGTGCAGGTCGCCGGTCGGCTGGATGCCGGAGAAGACGCGGGGCATGGGCGGCGATCGTACCGGCGTCCGCGCCGTCCCCCGTCCCCCGTTTGCTCCCGCTGCCGCGCCTGTTCGCTGGCCGACGCGCTCGCACCCGCTCGTGGAACCGAAGCGGGAGCGTGGGTGAAGCGGGCTGGTGCTGAAATGACACGGGTGTGACTTGCACCCCCGGAAGGGGACTACGCTGTCGGTCGTGGCCTACGACGTCAGCACCCCGGTGTTCGAGGGGCCGTTCGACCTGCTGTTGCACCTCATCCTCCGCGAGCAGGTGGACCTCTACGACGTGTCGCTGTCGACGATCGTCGACGCGTACATCGTCGAGCTCACCCGGATGGAGGAGCTCGACCTCGACGTCGCCACCGAGTTCCTGCTGATCGCAGCCACCCTCGTCGAGCTGAAGACCAAGCGACTTCTGCCCGGCGACGACGACGTCGACGTCGACGAGGACCTCTCGCTGTGGGAGGAACGGGACCTGCTGCTGGCCCGTCTGCTCGAGTGCAAGACGTTCAAGGACGCGGCGACCACGCTGGCGTCGATGCACGCCACCGCCGCCCGTTCGGTGCCCCGGACCGTCGGTCCCGACGAGCGCTTCTGGGAGCTCACGCCCGACATGCTCGAGGGGGTCACTCCGCAGCACCTGCTCGCCGCGTTCCAGCGGGCGATGACGCCCAAGCCGGTGCCGACGATCGACCTCTTCCACGTGGCGCCGATCCGCATCAGCGTGTTCGACACCGTCGCTGACCTGTGCGCAGAGCTGCCGGGCCTTCACCGGGTGTCGTTCCGTGAGCTGACCTCGTCGCTCGTCGACCGGATCGACGTGGTCGTGCACTTCCTGGCCGTCCTCGAGCTCTTCAAGCAGGGCTTCGTCGACCTCGACCAGCCCGAGACCTTCGGTGACATCCAGATCGTGTGGATCGCCGGTGCCGACGTCGCGGCCGACGACCTCGCCCTCGTCGATGCCTACGATGGCTGAGATGGCAGGCGATCCCGAGCAGCACGAACCCGTCGACGCGACCCCCGCGACCTCAGCCGACGAACTCGCGTCGAACGAGGACTCCGTCGTGGCAGCGAACGTGACCGACGATGTGGCCGACGATGTGGTCGACGGCGGGATCGGCGATCCGCTGGGCGACGAGGCCCGCCGGGCGCTCGAGGCCGTGATCATGGTCGCCGACCAGCCGCTGGAGGCCTCGCTCCTGGCGCAGCTCGTCGAGCGATCCCCACAGCAGGTCGAGGACCTCCTCGCGGGTCTCGCGGCCTCCTACGAGGAGGACGGCCGTGGCTTCCAGCTGGTGCGGGTGGCGGGCGGCTGGCGCTACCAGAGCCACGACGACCTGTCCCGCTACGTCGAGCGGTTCGTGCTCAGCGGTCAGTCCGCCCGACTGTCAGCGGCCGCACTCGAGACGCTGGCGATCGTGGCGTACAAGCAGCCGATCTCCAGGGCCCAGGTCTCTGCGATCCGCGGCGTCAACGTCGACGGGGTGATGCGCACGCTGCAGCAGCGTGGCTACATCGACGAGGTCGGCAAGGATCCGGGTCCTGGCCAGCCCTCCATGTTCGGCACCACCTCGCTCTTCCTGGAGAAGCTCGGGCTGAACGGCGTCGATGAGCTGCCGTCGCTCGGCGACTTCATCCCCGGTGCCGACGTGGTCGAGATGCTCGAGCACGGTCTGCGTGCGGAGGCCGACACCATCGCTGAGGACGCAGCATCGGTCGACGACGCAGCATCGATCGACGACGGGGCAGAGACCGCCGAGGAACCGGTCATCGACGTCACCCAGCCGATCGACCTTGCTGCCGACATCGATCTTGCTGCCGACATCGATCTTGCTGCCGACATCGACCTTCCTGCCGAGGGGTGACGAACCCAGCCTCTGACGAAGGGGAGCGGCTCCAGAAGGTACTGTCCCGGGCCGGCTTCGGCAGCAGGCGCGTGTGCGAGGACCTCATCGACGAGGGCCGGGTGACCGTGGACGGGCGGGTGGCGATCCTGGGTGCCCGCGTCCGCGTCGAGGACCAGACGATCGCGGTGGACGACACGCCCATCGGGGTGAGTCCCGTCCTGGTGCACTACCTGCTCAACAAGCCGGCGGGTGTGGTGAGCACTGCCGCGGACACCCATGGACGACCCACGGTGGTCGACCTCGTGCCGGACCAGCCCCGCGTGCACCCCGTCGGCCGGCTGGACATGGAGACCGAGGGCCTGCTCCTCCTGACCAACGACGGCGTCCTCACCCATCGCCTCACCCACCCGAGCTTCGGCGTGGAGAAGGAGTACGTCGCCGAGGTGGAGGGCCGACCGGGCCGAGGCGCCTTGCGGCTCCTGCGGGAGGGCCTCGAGCTCGACGACGGCATGACCGCTCCGGCGAGGGTGTCCGAGCCGTCGCCCGGCGTGCTCAGGCTGGTCATCCACGAGGGACGCAACCGTCAGGTGCGTCGGATGTGCGAGGCCATCGGTCATCCGGTGATCCGCTTGGTCCGGACGCGGATCGCCACGTTGCGCGACCCGCAGCTGGGACCGGGGGAGTGGCGTCGGCTGACCCAGGACGAGCTGCGGTCGCTCGAACGAGCGGTGGCACCTGCACCCCGAGCGGCCGCGCCTCGCGGCACCCGTCCCGCTCCTGTTGCCAGTGACCGGTCCGACGAGGTGCCCGGGTAACCTCGCCGCCGTGTCCGACACCTCCGTGCTGGCCCTCCGTGGGGCGACCACCCTCGACGTCGACCAGAAGGACCACCTGCTCGAGCGCGTGCGGACGCTGCTGAGCCACATGCTGGAGGGCAACGGGATCGCTCACGATGATCTGATCTCGATCCTGTTCACCGCCACCCCCGACGTCCACAGCGTCTTTCCGGCGCTGGCCGCCCGCCAGATGGGCATGGGCGACGTGCCGTTGATCTGCGCCCAGGAGCTCGACATCGTGGGGGCGAAGCCGTTGTGCATCCGGGTGATGATGCACGTCACGTCGCCTCGCTCCCGTGCGGAGCTGCACCACGTCTACCTCGAAGGCGCACGCGACCTGCGTGACGACCTGCCGCAGTGACCCGGCGCGCCGGCCTGGTGGGTACGGGGCTGATCGGGGCATCGATCGGCAAGGCGCTCCGCGGGCAGGGATGGCACGTCACCGGTCGCGACGCCGACCCTGCCCGCGCGACCGCTGCGGTTGACGCCGGGGCCATCGATGTGATCGGTCACGACCCCGATGCCGAGATCACGTTCGTGGCGGTCCCTGTCGGCGGAGTGGTCGACGCGGCCCGAGCGGCGTTGGCCGATGGCGGCGTCGTCACCGACGTGGGCAGCGTGAAGTCGCCGGTGGTCGAGTCGCTGCCGCACAGCCGCTTCGTGGGCGGACACCCGATGGCGGGCTCCGAGGCCCAAGGGGTGGCCGGGTCGCGCGCCGAGCTGTTCCAGGGCGCATCATGGGTGCTGACGCCCACCGAGGCGACCGACCCGGAGGCTCAGGCGTTGGTGCACAGCGTGGTTCGGTCGATGGGCGCTGATGTCGTCACGCTCGCCCCGGAGGACCACGACCGCCTGGTCGCGACGGTGTCGCACGTGCCGCACCTGACCGCCGTCACATTGATGGGCCTGGCAGCGCAGCGAGCCGAGGAAGAGGCAGCGCTGCTACGCCTCGCTGCCGGCGGGTTTCGGGACATGACCCGCATCGCGGCGGGCGACACCGGCATCTGGCTCGACATCTGCGACGACAACCGCAGTGCGATCCTCGACGTGCTCGACGACCTGATCGACCGGCTCGGCGACATGCGCGAGGTGGTCGCGCTCGGCGACGACGCAGCGCTGCGGGATCGGCTGCTCGCCGCGCAGGTGGCCCGTCGCAACCTGCCGACCGGAGCACCGCCGGCCGAGGACCTGGCCGAGGTCCGTGTCGCGATCCCCGACCGGCCCGGCGAGTTGGCAGCGGTCACCACGTTGGCGACCGAGTTGGCCGTGAACGTCTACGACATCGAGGTGGTCCACGCCGCGGGGGTGCGCAGGGGTCTGCTGTCACTGGTGGTCGCGTCGGACCGCGCCGGCGACCTGGCCGATGCGCTGCGCGGTCGTGGTCGCCTCGCCTCGGTGCACGAGCTGGCATGACTGCGTCGCCACGTGAGACGGGTCCGCGCATGACACAGGTCCGCGCATGAGCGACGAAGCCGGCCTCCTGATCGAACCGGTCGACAGCCCGCTCGACGCGTCGATCCGGCCGCCCGGGTCCAAGAGCGTGACGAACCGGGCGCTCGTGTGCGCTGCGCTGGCCCGGGGGACCACGGAGCTGGTCGGCGTGCTGGAGGCCGATGACACCGCAGCGATGATCGACTGCCTGACCGCCCTCGGCGTCCAGATCTCCCCTCGTCCTGCTCTGCAGGACCGACCGGTTGTGGTCGGTTCTGCAGAACAGGACGAGGTCGGCAACGCGGATGGGGTGGCGGATCCCGCCGTGCCGGTCCGGGTGGTTCGTGGCTGCGGCGGGCGTCCGCCGGTCGACGGCGCGCTGCTCGACGCGCGGTTGTCGGGGACCACCTCGCGCTTCGTCGCTCCGATGGCGGCACTGGCCCGCGGCACCGTGGTGCTCGACGGTGGAGCGCCGCTGCGGCGTCGGCCGATGGGTTCGCTCTTCGACGCGATCGAGCAACTCGGTGCCCTCATCGAGCCGCTCGGCGATCCTGGCCACCTCCCGGTGAGGATCTCGGCATCGCATCGCGACGTGCTCGGAGGAGCGGTCGAGGTCAGCGGTGACGTCAGCAGCCAGTTCCTGTCCGGGCTGCTGCTGTCGGGTCCCTGCCTGGACGATGGACTGGAGGTCCGTGTCACCACGCCGCTCGTGTCCGTGCCGTACGTGCGCCTCACAGCAGACGTGATGGCGTCCTTCGGCGCGACGGTCGACCACGATGACCGATGGTCCGTGCTGCGGGTTCCGCCGGTCGGGTACCGGGCGGTGAGCCGATTCGAGGTGGAGCCGGACGCCTCCGCCGCGTCGTACTGGGCGGCAGCCGCGGTGATCGCCGGCGGGGCGGTCCGGATCGAGGGACTCCGCCGAACGAGCGAGCAGGGCGACGTTGCCTTCGTCGCCGTCCTCGAGGAGATGGGCGCCGAGGTCACCTGGAGCGACCACGACGTGGTGGTCCGCTCCAGCGGAGCGCTTCGGGGGATCACCGTGGACATGGCCGACATCTCCGACACGGCCCAGACCCTTGCCGCGGTCGCGGTGTTCGCCGATGGACCCACCCATGTGACCGGCATCGGCTTCATCCGGGGCAAGGAGACGGACCGGATCGCCGCGGTGGTGGCCGAGTTGCAGAGGATGGGGATCGCCGCCACCGAGGACGACGACGGCTTCACCGTGCAGCCGGGAGCGCCGCAGCCCGCTGCGGTTCGCACCTACGACGACCATCGGATGGCCATGAGCTTCGCCCTGATCGGGCTGCGTGCCCCGGGCATCACGATCCTCGAGCCGGAGTGCACCGCCAAGACCTATCCGGGGTTCTGGGCCGACCTGGCTCGCCTCCGTGGGCCGGGACGTCCCTAGGATCTGCGTCGTGGAACCGAGTGACGTGCCAGTGATCGCCATCGACGGGCCCGCGGGCTCCGGAAAGTCGACCGTCGCCCGACGGCTCGCCGACCGGCTGGGACTGAAGTACCTGGACACCGGGGCGATGTATCGGGCGATCGCGTTCGCCGCGATCCGCCAGGGCCTCGATCCGGTGGACGTCGAGCCGGTCGCGGCTCTGGCGTCGACCGTCGAGATGTCGGTCGTGGACGGCGAGGTCACCGTCGACGGGGTCGATGCCTCCGTGGAGATCCGTGGACCCGAGGTGTCGCGGGCGGTCAGCGTGGTCGCCGCCAACCCCGGCGTCCGCGAGGAGCTTCGGACCCGTCAGCGGGTGTGGGCCGTCGAGCACCGCGGCGGGGTGATCGAGGGCCGTGACATCGGCACCGTCGTGTTCCCAGATGCCCTCCTCAAGGTCTACCTGACGGCGGACCCGGCGGTGCGATCGGCTCGCCGGGCCAAGGAGATGACCGATCTCGAGTACGACACGGTGGCCGCCGACATCGCCCGGCGCGATGCTGCGGACCAGGGGCGTTCCGACAGCCCCCTCGTGGAGGCCGCCGACGCCGTCACCGTCGACACGACGGGCATGGACATCGTCGAGGTCGTGGAGCTGATCGCCGAGCTGGTCGAGGCGCGCCAGGGCGATCGGGGCGATCGGGGTGCGGGGTGACGGCTTCGACTGGTGGCGGAGGGAGCCGCGGCGCATGAGCACAGCACGGATCGGGACCGGACCGCTGCGGCCGATCACACGTTCCGGCCGGGCCTCGTACCGGAGCATCCGTGCGTTCGGGCGCTTGCTGCTGCGACCGGTCTGGAAGATCACGGTCAGCGGGATCGACCGGCTGCCCACAGGGGTCGCCTACGTCGTCGCGCCGGTGCACCGCTCCAACGCGGACTTCGCCGTCCTCGTGGCCGTGATCCCGCGGGTGATGCGGTTCATGGCCAAGGACAGCCTCTGGACGTCGCGGCCCCTCGGTCGCTTCATCGAGTTCAACGGCTCGTTCCCTGTCGATCGGACGCACACCGACCGCGACGCACTGCGCCGGTGCGAGGAGGTCGTCGCCGGAGGTGATCCCGTGGTGATGTTCCCCGAGGGGCGACGCAAGGACGGCCCGACGGTGGAGGACCTGTTCGACGGCCCGGCCTTCGTCGCCTGCCGCAATCGGATCCCGATCGTTCCGATCGCGATCGGTGGGACGGATCACGCGCTGCCCCGTGGCGCCAAGATGGTCCGACCGTCTCGGATCCGGGTGGTCATCGGCGAGCCGATCTATCCCGACGTGTCGGCGACGGGTCGGGTACCACGGCGGGCGGTGAGCGAGACCACCGACGTGCTGCGCAGCGAGCTGCAGCGGCTGTACAGCCAAGTCCGCTGATCTGGCGGGATCGGGAGGGTCTCCTCGTCATCCGACGTTGGCGGTGACCAGGATCCCGAGGTACATCGCAGCCACGGCGAACAGCGAGGACGTGGCACCGCCCACCGCCAGCATGGTCCTGTTCCCCCGTGCCTGCATGTGGAGCGCCGCTCCCCCTGCCGTCAGGATGACCGCCAGCACGTGCAGCTCCACCCACGGGTGTGGGAGGTCGGTCACCGGGATCGCCATGATGTTCCAGAGCCCTGTCAGCACCGCCAGGCCCAACGCCGGCCACGCGATGCGGTTGAACGCATTGGCGATCGCCTTGGGCGCGTCCGGGCCCAGCGTACGGACCGTCGGCACGAGCCCGACGAGGACGATCTGACCGCCGACCCAGACGGAGGCGGTGAGGACGTGCAGGAACAGTCGGAGGGCGGTCACGCGGCTCAGCCTCCCACGCGCCGCGCTCCCCCCTGTTCTGTTCGTCGTTTCACAAGGAGAACCTTGTGAAACGACGAACAGAACGGGAGTGGTGGCGGTCAGAACGGGAGTGGTGGCGGTCAGAACGGGAGTGGTGGCGGTCAGACCAGGTCCGCCAGCACCGCGCTCGCGGCGAGGGACCGATCGTCCGATGCCGGTCGACCGCCGGGATCGGCGCCGAGGCCCAGACCGCCCGCAGCGTCGATCGCAACGAGCAGGTCCCGCAGGTTGCGCGGGGGAGGGAAGTACTCGTCCTCGTCGGTCAGGCGCACCTCTTCGACACCTCGGGTCGGGGCCAGCGCAGCGATCACCTGATCGACCAGCTCCTCCGGCGCGGATGCTCCGGCGGTGACTCCGACGGTGCCGTGGAGGTCGACGGAGCCGTCAGCACGGCGAGGGAGCTCGTTCGCGGTGTTGATCCGCAGGACGGTGCTGCAGCCGGCGCCTCGAGCGAGTCGCTCCAGGGCCAGGGTGTTCGACGAGTTGGCCGAGCCGATCACCACGACGGCGTCGCATCGCGGTGCGATCTCCATGAGGGCGGACTGCCGGTTGGTGGTCGCGAAGCACAGGTCGCTGCGCCCCGGCGTCCACACGTCGGGGAAGCGCTCCGCTGTGGCGGCGGCCACATCGGCCCAATCCCGGTGCGACAGCGTGGTCTGGGCCAGCAGCGCGACCGGTGTCTCGAATCCGGGGAGCGCGTCGACCTCCGCGACCGACTCCACCCGGTGGATGGCCTGGGGGGCCACGGCCATGGTGCCAACGGCCTCCTCGTGTCCGTCGTGGCCGATGTAGACGATCGAATAGCCCTTGCCGGCCCGCACCTTGACCTCGTGGTGCACCTTGGTGACGAGCGGGCACACCGCGTCGACCACGAACCCGCCGTTGTCCCGGGCTGCCTGGACCACATCGGGCGCAGAACCGTGCGCCGAGAGCATGAGCGGTCGACCCTCGGGCACCTCCGACACGTCGTCGACGAACACGACGCCCTGCTCTCGGAAGCGCTCGACGACCTGCTGGTTGTGGACGATCTCGTGGTAGCAGTACACCGGGCCGTCGAACGCCCGGACCATCCAGGCCAGGGCCTTGATCGCCATCTCCACTCCGGCGCAGAAGCCCCTTGGCGCAGCCAGCAGCACCAGCTCCACGCCGTTCGAACCCCCATCGGCGTTCGCTCGGTCGTCGGCGACGAGGTCCGGCGCGGGCGTGGCGCTCGGGGGTGCGGTGTGGGCGTCGTTCACGTCGCTGAGCCTACGGGCGGAACCGCCACAGGCCGTGCGCGCGGCGTCGTCGCGTGGGCGGCTTCGGTGCAGGGCGGACAAGGACCCCTGGACACGGGCGACGGCGGACGAGCGCACGCATCCGGAGGCCACGGGGTCCCGGCGGTAGCATTGCCGACCGTGCCCCTTGCCACCGTCGTCGCTGTCGCGCCCGGATCTCCGGCCGCCCATGGCGGCGTCGCGCCCGGCGACGAGCTCGTCGCCATCGGCGGGCGGCCGCTGCGGGACGTGATCGAGTTCCGCGTGCTGTCCGACGAGGCCGAGGTGGAGCTGGAGCTGCGCCGGGGCGGCATCGACCTGAACGTCGAGATCACCAAGGCGCACGGCGAACCGTTGGGCCTCGAAGTCGACTCGCCGGTGTTCGACGAGGTTCGCACGTGCGACAACCACTGCGAGTTCTGCTTCATCCACCAGCTGCCGCCGGGCATGCGCCGAAGCCTGCACCTCAAGGACGACGACTACCGGCTCTCGTTCCTCTACGGGAACTTCACGACGCTGACCCGCTTCACCGAGGCGGATCTGGAACGGGTCCTGGTCGAGGGGCTGTCACCGCTCTACGTCAGCATCCACGCCACCGATCCCGAGGTCCGCGTCGAGATGCTCCGCAATCGTCGTGGAGCGACGAGCCTGCGATGGCTGCGGGCGTTGCTCGACCACGGCGTCGAGGTGCACGGCCAGATCGTGGTGTGCCCGGGCATCAACGACGGCGACGTGCTCGACGACACGTTGTCCGGGGTGCTGGACCAGTACTCCGGGCTGGCCGACATCGCAGTGGTGCCGCTCGGGGTGAGCGCCTTCAACAACGAGCCTCGGATGCGACCCCACACAGATGTCGAGGCCCGGGCGGTGTGCGATGTCGTCGAGCGGTGGCAGGAGACCTTCCTCGACGTGCTCGGGCACCGCATGGTCTTCGCTGCCGACGAGTACCACCTGCTCGCGGGCCGCCCGTTCCCCGACGCGTCGACGTATGGCGACTTCAGCATGCACGAGGACGGCATCGGCATGGCCCGGGCGTTCGAGGCGGAGCTGCTGGGCACGACCGAGCGAGGCATCGGCGTGCAGACCGGGTTCTTCAACTGGGTCGACGGCGCTCCCGCCGACGGGTACCGGGCTCCCCGAACCACGAGCGACTTGCACGCGACAGCGGTGCGGTTGGGAGCGCGACGCCCGAGCGCGGATGCGCCCGTGGCGATCCTGACCGGCGCCTACGGCGCACGCGTGCTCGCTCCGCTCGTCGAGCGGATGCTCGGCGACGAGGGGCGGGGCGGGATGGCCGAGGCAGGCGTGCGCATCGTCGAGGTCGACAACGGCTTCTTCGGCGGCAACATCGGCGTCGCCGGCCTGATGGTGGGCAGCGACCTCCAGCGAACCCTCGCAGGGGAGCCCGCGGGACACCGCTACCTGCTGCCCGACGTCTGCCTGTCCCGCGGCGTGTTCCTCGACGGCCTCGGACCCGACGACCTACCCCACCACGTCGAGGTCATCGGCACCGATGGGGTCGCGCTGCGACAGGCCCTGCTCGGGTCGGCGGAAGCTGCGTCCACCTACCGCGGAGTTGCCGGTGCCTGATCTCCCAGTGGTGGCCATCGTCGGTCGGCCGAACGTCGGCAAGTCCACGCTCATGAACCGCATCCTCGGCAAGCGCGTGGCGATCGTCGAGGAGAAGCCCGGCGTGACCCGTGACCGCAAGGAGGTCGAGGCCGAGTGGCAGGGGCGCCACTTCCTGCTCGTCGACACCGGGGGGTGGATGAGCGGCGGTTCCGAGCTCGACAGGAAGGTCTCGAGCCAGTCCGAGCAGGCGATCAGGGATGCGGACGTCGTGCTGCTCGTCGTCGACGCCAAGGTCGGCGTGACCGACGACGACGCCCAGGTCGCGCAGCTGCTCCGCTCGCTCGCCGCCCCCGTGCACGTGCTCGCCAACAAGGTCGACGACATCAGCCACGAGGCGTTGATCTGGGAGCTGATGTCGCTCGGGCTCGGTGAGCCGATACCGATCTCCGCGCTGCACGGCCGCCGGACGGGCGACCTGCTCGACATCATCGTCGCCGAACTGCCCGAAGAGGCACCTGGGGACGATGTCGAACGCGATGTCGAGCAGAGCGACATGGATGAGGGCGAGGGGATCATCTCCGTGGCGCTCGTCGGTCGGCCGAACGTCGGGAAGTCCACGCTGTTCAACCGCATGATCGGTGAGGACCGCGCCGTGGTCCACGACATGCCCGGCACGACCCGTGACGCGGTCGACACCGTCGTGGACACCGAGATCGGTCCGTTGCGCTTCGTCGACACCGCCGGCATGCGGCGCAAGTCGCGCATCGACGAGGGCACCGAGTACTTCTCGATGGTGAGGGCCCTGAAGGCGGTCGACGAGGCCGACGTGGCGCTGCTCGTGATCGACGCCACCGAAGGGGTCACCCACCAGGACCAGCGCCTCGCCGAGCGGGTCGACGGCGCGGGCTGCCCGATCGTGGTGCTGCTGAACAAGTGGGAGCTCCTCGACGAGGACCAGCGCAAGGACGTGCTGTACCAGCTCGGCCAACGCCTCCACTTCCTGGGCGAGGCGGCGGTGCTGCGCATCTCGGCGTTGACGGGGCGGGGAGTGCATCGCCTGCTGCCGGCGCTCGAGGACTCGATCGACGCCTATCACACGCGCATCCCCACTCGGCAGGTCAACGACGTGATCCGGCGGGCGCAGCAGGCCCAGCCCGGACCTCATGGTGCTCGGGTGCTCTATGCCACGCAGGGCGCGTCCGACCCGCCGACCTTCACCCTGTTCGCCAACAAGACGATCCCGCCCAGCTACCTCCGCTTCCTGGAGCGCCAGCTCAAGGAGGCGTTCGGGCTGGAGGCGACTCCGATCAAGCTGCGGGTGCGCCGCCGCGGGTCCTGACGCCCCCCGGCCGGTCCCCACCGACGCACCAGGTGCGGCGATGACTGGGTCGCCCCCGAAGCCAATACGATCGACCCGGGTCGCTTTCGGCCCGCCGACACCCCAGATGACAACCCCTTGAGGAGGACGATGAGCCAGGTTCGTGATGAGATCGAGGCGCGCGGCAAGCCCCAGCTCGGCGCGACCGACGCGGTGTTGGAGCTCGTCATCACCGACGACGTGGTCGGCACCGGCGACGAGGTCACCCCGGGAGCCACGGTCACGGCCCACTACGTCGGCGTGTCGGCCTCGAGCGGTGCGCAGTTCGATGCGTCGTGGGACCGCGGCGCTCCGATCAGCTTCCCCCTCGACGGCGTGATCCGCGGCTGGAGCGAAGGCCTCGTCGGCATGAAGGTCGGCGGTCGACGCACCCTGGTGATCCCCGGCGACTGGGCGTATGGGGCGAACCCGCCTCCGGGCGCGGGCATCGCTCCGAACGAGACGCTCGTGTTCACCGTCGACCTGGTGGACGTCTCGTGGCGGTGACCGCTCCCGCACGTCGAGCGGTTGCCACGGTCGCCGTGGGTCTGCTGGTGCTCAGCGGCGTGGCCGCGTCCTGTGGTGATGACGAGTCGTCGTCGACCTCCACGACCATCGAGTCCAAGGGCGCCGGTTCCTCTGGATCGGGCTCGTCGTCGGACAGCTCATCGTCAGGCAGCTCGTCGTCGGACAGCTCCACCTCGGACTCGGAGTTCGCCGAGGAGATCCAGGCACGAGGTGAACCGACGATGTCCAAGGTCGACGGTCCCGTCACCGAGCTCCAGATCATCGACGACGTCGTCGGCACCGGCAAGGCCGCCACGGCCGACTCGACGGTGAGCGTGCAGTACAGCGGCGTCCTTGCCGCCGACGGCTCCGAGTTCGACTCGTCGTGGTCCCGGGGTCAGCCAGTGGAGTTCCCCTTGTCCGGCGTCATCCAGGGTTGGAGCGAAGGTCTGATCGGCATGAAGGAGGGCGGCCGTCGCACGTTGATCATCCCGGCGGAGATGGCCTACGGGTCCCAGGGCCGTCCCGGCATCCCTGCCGACTCTGCCCTCGTGTTCACCGTCGACCTCGAACAGGTCAGCTGAGTTGGGCTCTGCGGGCGACGACCCGGCTGCTCCCGACACAGCGGCAGGTGCCGAGAGGCTCCGGGACGAGGCGGGCGTGGGCGCAGATGCGGGTGGGGGTGACGGGGCGCTCGGCGGCCCCGTCGCCCGGTTCGCCGCGGCATCCGCTCGCGCTCGTCGGGGCAACCTGGACGCCGGAGCGGACAAGCTGGCCGCACAGGGCAAGTTGTTCGTCCGGGACCGGATCGAGCTGCTCTGCGATCCCGGCTCCTTCGTCGAGGATCAGCTGCTGGCCAACGCCGCCTATCGCGACGGGATGAGCCCCGACCTGCCCGCTGACGGTGTCGTCACCGGGGTGGGCGAGATCGACGGCCGACCGGTGGCGGTGATGGCGAACGATCCCACGGTGAAGGCGGGGAGCTGGGGAGCCCGCACGGTGGAGAAGATCGTGCGGTTGACCGAGACGGCGCTGCGCGACGAGATCCCGGTGGTGTGGCTGGTCGACTCGGCCGGCGCCCGCATCACCGACCAGGTCGAGTTGTTCCCCGGGCGCCGGGGAGCGGGTCGGATCTTCTACAACCAGGTCCAGCTGTCGGGGAAGGTGCCCCAGGTGTGCTGCCTGTTCGGGCCCTCGGCGGCTGGTGGCGCCTACATCCCTAGCTTCTGCGACCTGGTGGTGATGGTCGAGGGCAACGCATCCATGTACCTGGGGTCGCCCAGGATGGCAGAGATGGTGATCGGTGAGATCGTGTCGCTGGAGGAGATGGGTGGTGCTCGGATGCACGCCACGATCTCCGGATGCGGCGACAACCTGGCCGTCGACGACGAGGACGCCATCGCCCAGGCGCGCGCCTACCTCACGTACCTGCCCAGCCGTTGGAGCGAGGACCCGCCGACCTATCACCCGGTGCCGCCGGCGAACGACCTGCACCCCGGCATCGTGCCGGAGGAAGAGGCGCAGGGCTACGACGTCCACGACGTGCTCGACGGTCTGCTCGACGCCGAGTCGTTCTTCGAGATCAAGCCGCTCTTCGCTCCCGAGCTCGTCGTCGGCTTCGGCCTGCTGGAGGGGCGACCCGTCGGGATCGTGGCCAACAACCCGATGCACAAGGGCGGCGTGCTGTTCACCGACTCGGCCGACAAGGCCGCCCGCTTCATCTGGCTCGCCGACGCCTTCGGCGTGCCGCTGATCTTCCTGGCCGACGTGCCGGGGTTCATGATCGGCTCGCAGGTCGAGCGGGAGGGCATCATCCGCCACGGCGCCAAGATGATCACCGCCGTCAGCGAGGCGACGGTGCCCAAGATCTCCGTGATCGTGCGCAAGGCCTACGGCGCCGGGCTCTACGCCATGTCAGGCCCGGCGTTCGAGCCCGTCGCCACGATCGCTCTACCGACCGCCAAGATCGCCGTCATGGGTCCCGAGGCGGCGGTGAACGCCGTGTTCGCCAACAAGATCGCAGCGATCTCCGACGAGGCCGAGCGCGCCGCGTTCGTGGAGGAGCAGCGGGTGCTCTACGAGGATGACGTCGACCTGCTGCGGCTCGCCTCCGAGCTCGTCGTCGACGCGGTGGTCGATTGGGAGGACCTGCGCGGCGACGTCGCCCGGCGACTGCAGCGGGCGGGGGGCAAGGACCGCACGTTCTCGGTGCGCCGCCACGGCGTGCCGCCGGTCTGATCGTCGATCGGAAGGGGATCTGCGACGTGCCCTGGTGCGAGGACTGCAGCCGCTTCTACACCCCGTCGACGTTGACGCCCGGCGGCGACTGCCCCGCCGGTCACCACGTGGCCGATCCGGATGCCGCGATCACGCAGTCCGACGTGGCGCCACGCGAAGAGGACGAGGGTTCCAAGGTGCCGTGGCACTTCTGGCTCCTCCTGGCGGCGGTCGTGATCTACCTGGGATGGCGGCTGATCCAGGGCATCGAGTGGCTCTTGAGCTGATCGCCGGGCTCGATCGTCGGGCTCGGCATTCTCGTGACGGGACGCAACCGTGGTGGTCGCATTCCGTCAGCGGAATCGGCGGCCTGCGGGTTCGGACAGCCTCGGGGTCCGGGCTACAGTGGCCGACTTCCCGGGCTGTGGCGCAGTTTGGTTAGCGCGCTTGACTGGGGGTCAAGAGGTCGGGAGTTCGAATCTCCCCAGCCCGACGGTACGAAGCCCCTGCTGCGGCGGGGGCTTCGCCGCTTTTCGGCTGCGGCCGGGCAAGGCGGGCGAGGCTCGATCTGGGGCCATGTATGCAGCATGAATGCAGGACAGTTACACCCCCTGCGTACGGTGCGACTCATGAGCTGGGTGGGGAACGCAGAACCGACGGTGCAGCGCCAACGAGGACGATGGGTCGTCCGGGAAGCGGCTACGACGCGTGTCGACGGGCCGACGGCGGGTCCAGCAGCTCGGGACGTTCTCCACGAAGAAGCCGGCGGCCGCCTTCCTGCGCGACGTGCAGAGCGGGCCGGGGGAGAGGCCGAGACGCTCGACGGGTACCTCCACGACGTGCGAGCTGCTCGGACTGGCCTGGGAGCACCTCGACCTCGACGCTGGTCGGATCACGGTCGTGCAGCAACAACTTCCGGCGGCTGATGCAACAGCTGACCGTTCGAGCCGGTGTGCCGCAGCTCACCTCGAAGGGACTGCTGCGTTGCGTCTGACTTCAGAGTCGAGGCTGGCGCTGCGAATCGAACGTCGTACATCCACAGATCGGAGAGCATCGACGCTGCACCAGATGGGTGAAGCTGACCGTTGGGCTCAAGGAATCAGTACGAGGGCGGTGCGGTGCCTCGGTCGCACGACGGCGAAGTCGCGGTGGTTGAGGGTGGCTACCGTCGTCAGCGCCAGACGCTCCGACAGCGCGACCACAGAGGCGTCGACGAGCCCCAGCTTCAGGTTTGTCGACCAGGAGCATCCGCGGCGTCGATCAGATGCCGTCGGCGAGCTTGCGGCTGGCGAGCTCGTCCCGCTCGCGGTGGATGTCGAAGGGCCGGGTGTCACCTGACGCACCGATCCCGACGAAGCTCAGTCGCCGCGACCGCTTCGGCGCTGCGGCTTCCTCGCGAGGCAGCCCGGCCGCCAACTCGGCGATCACGTCGTCGATCGTCACCTCGCGCCGCGTCGCCTCGGCTTCGAGCCGACGGAGCACGTCAGGCGGGAGATCGATGGTGAGCGACATGACGCAAGTGTACGAGGCGCGAGCTGCGCAGTACCGCAGCACTGGCCGGTTCGGTCGGGCGTCGGTCCGCCGCGATGTATGCAGGATGTATGGAGACCGGTGCCGACAGGGCGGACCGGTCGGGACTGCCCGGACGCGAGACGCCTGTGAATGCAGGCTTCTGGCGACACCGCACCACTCGACGGACCGGTCATCACGGCGGGACCGTGACTGGGGTCAAGAGGCCGGGAGTTCGAATCTCCCCAGCCCGACGGTCCGGAACCCCTGCAACCGCAAGGGCTTCGCCGCTTTCGACCTGACCTGGAGTCGGGTGCCGCACGCAGAACCGACAGTGCAGCGCCAACGAGGACGATGGGTCGTCCGGGTGAGCGGCCACCACGCGGCGACCGGCTGAGAGGCTACGGACAGAACAGCGGATTCGCGCCCTCGAGGCTCGCTCAGAACGCGAGCGCCGTCGGTCGGAACGGCGGATGGTGAGCGCCGATTGGTCCCGTCGTGGGTGCCCGGGGCGCGGGCGAGGGGACGGACCGGATGGTTCGTCCCCTCGTCGTGCTTCTTGGAGCTGGCGGTCAGCTCAAGCGCCCCGCTTGTACGGGCCGCCGGTGATGTCGGTGCGGGTTTCCATGGTCGTCCCTCCTCTCCGAGGTCGTGAACCTTCTTGACCGACATTCTGCGATCTCTCTCTCTGGTCAACGATCCCGGAAGGGCCGCTATGGTCGCCGCGGTGGAGTTGGGGAGGGTGAAGACGCCGCGCGTGCCGCAGGTGGTGCAGACCTCGGCGATGGACTGTGGTCCTGCCGCGCTGACGTCGGTGCTGCGGGGTTGTGGGGTTGGCTGCGGATCTCGAGGGGGTGCGGGATCTGTGTGCAACCGGGGTGGACGGCACGAGCATCGACGTGTTGACCGATCTGGCGGTTGCGTGCGGCCTGCGCTGGCGACAGGTGGTGGTTCCGGTGGATCACTTGGGCGCTGTGGCAGGTGGCTTGCTGCCGGCGGTGGTGGTGACGGAGTTGCCGGGGAAGCTGCTGCATTTCGTGGTGGTCTGGGGCCGGAAGGGTCGATGGGTGGAGGTGATGGACCCGGCGTCCGGACGGCGTTGGGTGACCCTGGCGTCGTTGCGGCGGGACCTGTACCGCCACGAGATGACCGTGGGGACCTCGGCGTGACGCGGCTACGCAGGCACCGACGCGTTCATCGCCCCGTTGATGGCGAACCTCGGCGCGTGCGGGGTGAACGAATCAGAAGCCGACGCGCTGGTGGCCGCTGCAGTTGCATCGCCGCAGGCTGGACCCATCGCACGGCTCGACGCTGTTGCCCATAGGGGGGGTCCGGCTGGGTCACGACGCGGCACAGGTGCGCCAGGCGTTGGACGCGTCGGAGTGAACCGACCTGGAGACGGACTCGATGATCGCGGATCCCATGAGCGGGTCGGGGCCGCACGGTGAGACGGCAGAAGTGGTGATGCGCCGTGCGGTGGTGTTGACCATCGATGGCGTCGACCCGGATGCCGAGGTGCCAGTCGAGCTGTCGCGACGTGTCCTGGTGGACTCGCCGACGGCTTGGGCGGTGCTCACAGGCGTGACCTACCCTACGATCACAGCCCCCTTCGCCCACCCCCCCCGCATCGCCGAGGTCTGCGAGCAGATCAGTGGCGTCGTCGAGGCCCTGGCTGTCGGACGCACTGGACGCGCATCAGCGCGGACCCTGCACGCCATTCGGCACAGTGCGTGCCGTGGGTCGAGCCCTTGCTCGAACGTTGTCAGGCCACGTGGTGGGGACCGTCAGAGGATCTTGCGGGCGTAGGTCTGGCGGGTGAAGGCCGGTTGCTCGACGAAGACGCCCTCGGTCGAGTCGATTGTCGTTGAGATCCGCAA
>JAPXRJ010000025.1:0-23040 GCA_033813615.1 Microthrixaceae bacterium
GCCACGCGACGACCGAGTCGCGGAGCTGGCCGGCGAGACGCTCGAACATCGTCGCACCCTCTGCAGCGGACGCACCTGTCGGGTCCCCGAGCACGCCGTTGGGCGTCACGGCCGCCAGCCCCTCGGCGACCACGATGTCGCCGATGTCGCGCCACCGGGCCGTCGAACCGACCGCCGCCCGGTCCATGCGCACCGCGCCGGGGTCCAGGTGCAAAAGCAGCGACGTCTCGGTGCGACCCGCGTGGGAATCTCCGTCGGGGATCCTCGGGTGCCAGGCCAGGATCGGCCGTCCCTCGTCGGAAAGCAGCGCGGCGGCTCGGCCCATCGCCTCGACGTTGCCGCCATGGCCGTTCACCCACACCACCCCGCGGAACCGCGCCGGGCGCGGTGAGCCGGGCGACGGCAGCGCGGAGCGGACCAGCTCGACGAGCACGGCCTCCAGCGCGACCGTCCCGATCGACAGGGTCCCGGGGAACCCCTCGTGCTCGCCCGACGCTCCGATCCCGATCGGCGGACCGATGACCATCGGCGCTGTGCGGTCCAGAGCTGTGCGGTCCAGAGCTGTGCGGTCCAGAGCTGTGTGGTCCGGAGCTGTGTCGTTCAGATCGGTGTCGCCCGGCGCGGGACCGGTGTCGTCGAGTTGCCGCACCAGCTCCTCGACGAGCGCGACGGCGATGCGGGTGTCGGTGTCGAACGGCAGGTGCGGACCGTGCTGCTCGCAGCTCCCGACCGCGACGACGAGGATCGACCCGTCGGGGACCTCCGGCCACGCGAGCGAGCTCAGCTCCATCGGGCCCGTCGGCTCGGCCCGCGCTGCTGTTCGGCGCCGTGAGGGCGGGGGGCAGAGTCCACCATGCGCGGGACGGTAGCCGCGGTTCGGCCGCGAGCTGACAGAATGGGAACCGATGGGAACGAGCGGACCGTCCGACGCCGAGTTCAAGAGCCACGACCAAGACCACGACGACCACCACCACGACAACCAAGACCACGACGACCACGACCTGATCGGCCCCGAACGGAGTCCGCACTCCGATGGCGGCGGCTCGCACAACCACGGCACGCACAACCACGGCACGCACAGCGGCGGCACGCACAACCACGGCTCCGCACTTGCCCGCAGCGGTGAGGCCGCCAAGCGACCCCTGACCCTGGCCCTCGGCCTCAGCCTGTTCACCTTCGTCGTGCAGGTCGTCGTCGGGTTCAGCACCGGTTCGCTCGCCCTGCTGACCGACTCGGCCCACGTCCTGACCGACGGGCTGGGCATCGCCCTGGCTCTCGCTGCGGTCGTGATGGCAACCCGCTCGAGGCGACCCGAGCGAACCTTCGGGCTCTACCGCCTGGAGGTGCTCTCCGCTCTGGCCAACGCGCTGCTGCTGCTCGCGGTCGCGGCGTGGGCGATGTTCGAGGCGATCGAGCGCATCCAGGACCCGCCCGACGTGCCGGGCTGGCCGGTGCTCGTCGTCGGCATGGTCGGCCTGCTCACCAACGTGGTCGCCCTCCGGCTGCTCTCGGGTGGCGGTTCGCTGGCCGCCGAGGGCGCCCGCCTGGAGGTGCTCGCCGACACGGTCGGATCGGTAGGTGTCGTGGTCGGCGGCGCCATCATCGTGGTCACCGGGGCGACCGTGGTCGACGCATGGATCGGTCTGGCGATCGCCGTCTGGATCGTGCCCCGCTCGATCCGCCTGGCGGCCAGCGCGCTGCGCGTCCTCGTCCAGGCTGCGCCGGCGAGCGTCGACCTCGACGCCGTGACCGACGGGCTCAGCGCGATCCCCGACGTGGTCGGCGTCCACGACCTGCACGTGTGGACCCTCACCTCCGACATGGACGTGCTCACCGCGCACGTCATGGTCACCAACGACGCCGACCACCACGCCGTGCTCGACCGGGCGCGGGTGCTGCTGGCCGACGACCACGGCATCCACCACGCCACGCTGCAGGTGGAGCCCGAGGACCACCGCGGCTGCGACGAGCTCGACTGGT
The DNA here is from genome assembly GCA_033813615.1 of Microthrixaceae bacterium. Lineage (GTDB taxonomy): Bacteria > Actinomycetota > Acidimicrobiia > Acidimicrobiales > Microtrichaceae > Dermatobacter. The sequence continues at coordinate 1,981 of JAPXRJ010000025.1, forward strand.
AGCTGCTCGACGCCCGGGTCACAGCCGTTCTGGCTGGCAGAGCTGCTGCTCCACGGCACGGCTGCTCCACGACACGGCTGCCCCACGACCGGAACGACAGCCAGACGCGGTTCGAGCTCGCCGCACTCACGTCGGCGCGGCGAGCAGACAGGCGGCGTCCTGAGCCGCCCGCCGCTCGTCGTCGAGCACGCGCCGCACCGGCTCGAGGACCTGCGCGTCGGCGATCGACCAGATCCGCCCTGGATCCGAGTCGACGTCGACAGGGAAGCGGTTCCAGCACCCGCTCGCACCGGCAACCGCGCCGGTGGCGTGGAACGCCATCGACCAGGCGGCGAGCGCCACCACCGCCACCGCCGCCGCGACCGATCGGCCCCGTCGTGGCGAACCGGCGCGGAGGCGGTCGGCAGCGAACACGACGTCGACCGCGGGCAGCGCCAGCACGACGAGCTGCGGCACCGCTTCGGTCATGAACCTGGGCCCGAAGCTGTGACCGGCCCACCACTGCGGGAACGCCGAGATCGACAGCGTCACGGCTGCGACCGATGTCCAGAGCGCGACGACGAGCGAGCGTCGCTCCGGGTCGCGCCACGCGACGATCGCGCCCGGCACCGCCAGCAGCAGCACCGGTGAGGCGACCAACAGGCCGCGGCTGGGGCTCACCCAGTTGGCAGCGACCGCCTCGGCGAACCACCCGCCGAACTGGACGCGACCCGCCGAGTAGTAGGCGGGCACCAGCCGGTCGACCAACACGACGTTCACCACGACGAACGCTCCGACGACGGCGAGGGCACCGGTCAGCACCGAGGCGAGCGTGGCCACCGTCGGTCGGCGACGGACCAGCACCCACACGAAGAGGATCCCCGCGAAGGCCAGGTTGGTCGGTCGGGCGATCGCCGAGCCGGCAGCGGCCGCGCCCAACCCCAGGACCCACGGGTCGGAGCGCGACGCTCCCCCACCGTCATCGGCCTCGACCTCGGCATCGACGCGCACGGCGCACCAGAGCGCGAGCGAGAGCATCAGGATCGACGGCGTCTGCTGCCAGAGCGCCCGACTGGCGGTGGACCACGCAGAGGTCCCGAACGCGACCACCAGTGCGACGGCGTTGGCCAGCACCCGACGACGGTCCACGGATCCCGAGAGGACCACCAGCGCGGCAGCGCGCAGCGCCAGCACCGCGCCCAGGACGACCACCGATGCGCTGGCGGTGTGGACGAACGCGAATCGGTGCTCAGCGATCAGCTCTTCGCTGTCGGGGCCGCCGCCGACTGCGGCCAGGAGGTCGGTCACGAGGACGCCGGGCACCGCAACGACCGCCGAGGTCCACGGGAAGTAGTCGAGGACGTCCACATCGGGATCCGCAACCGCTGCCTGCAGCTGCGTCCATCCATCTGCGCCCACCAAACCGACCACGAAGCCGGGGTCGAGCGATCCGTCGGTCACCACGATCGGGTGGCCGAGCAGACGTTGCGCTCCGAACTCGTCGAGCGCGACGTCGCGTTGGTGCACGAGGCTGTGCGCGGTCAGCGGCACGAAGGCCGGGTCGTGCTCGGTGGCGTCGCGGACCGGGCTGAGAAGATAGGTGGCGAGCACGACGACGGCGAGCAGCCACCACGAGCCCAGCACCCGTCGCCACGCCGGGACGTGCAGCGCGGCGATCCCGGCGTCGTCGGTCACCGACGGAGTCTCACACACACGCCATGGTGTCCGGGAGGTCGGAAGCGATGGTCAGGTGCGAACTTGGGGGAATCCGGCGTGTGAGCCGTCGAGATCCCCCGAGCTCGCCGTGCGCGTTGCGAACTGATCAGTTCGCGGTGGGTGGTTGCGCTCGGGTCAAGCCGACGGAGTCGTGCCGTGACGTCGACCCACGACGAGGGCGACCACACCGGCGATGGCGGACGCAGCGGCGGTGGCACCACCGGCGACCGCAGCGACGCGACCCCAGAGGAAGTGACCGGAACCGCCATCGGGCAGGTCCGACACGTGGTCCTGCTGGTCGACGTAGACGTCGCCGACCGGCTCGAGGCCGAAGCTCACCAGGCGACCGTTGCGCACGTGGCCGAACAACCCGCCGGGCAGGGCGACCGCCACGTCGTCGTGGGTGCGGAACGCGCTGTTCGCCGCCTTGGCCCGTTCGAGGGCCTGGTTGATCGTGCTCTGGACAGCGGTCTTGGTGGTCTCGATCATTTCCCGTCTCCCTGTTGCGACCGTGCGACCGGTCGATTCCGCAGGTCCATCCGCTATGTCTCGGTGACTGCGTCCGCTGGGCTCAGGGTACCGCTTGCAAGATCGTGCGCAACGGGGAGAACGTCACAACTTGCGGGCCATCAGCAGGCCGTCGCCGACGTTCAGGAGGACGGTCTCCACCCGCGCGTCGGCGGCCACCGCGTCGTTCACCGCCATGATCGCCCGGGTGTTCTCGTCGTCGGACGGGTCGAGCACCGCTCCGGAGTACAGCGAGTTGTCGAACACGATGAGGCCACCCGGCCGCATGCGCTCGAACACGAGCTCGAAGTAGGCCGCGTAGCCGGGCTTGTCGGCGTCGATGAAGGCCAGGTCGACGGGACGGGCCGGCGTGAACGCGGCGAGCGTCTCGGCCGCGGGTCCGATCACCACGTCGATGCGCCCGGCGACACCGGCGCGCTCCCAGTACGGGCGGCCGACCGCCACGTACTCGTCGGAGATGTCGAAGCAGGTGAGGTGCCCACCATCCCCGAGGCCTTCGGCGATGCACAGCGCCGACAGTCCGGTGAACGTGCCGACCTCGATGGCCTCCGTCGCTCCGATCAGGCGGGCCAGGAAGGTCAGGAACGGACCCTGCTCGGGGGAGATCTGCATGATCGCCCGGTCGCCCATGGCCTCGTTGGTGGCGGTGACGAGGTCGCGGTGCACCTGTGTCCGCTCCAGGGAGTGCGCCAGGAGGTACTCGATCAGCTCGTCGGTGACCGTGATGCCCTTGCCAGCCATGTCCGCACACTATTCGGGGTCCACCCCTCGACACCGTCGAACTTGGGCACCACAGACCAGCCAGCGGTCGCTGGTGCCCGAGATCGGCTCGACGGCCCCGTGCACCGTCGAACTTGGGCACCACAGACCAGCCAGCGGTCGCTGGTGCCCGAGATCGACGACGCGTTCAGCGGGTGTGGCGACGCGTGGGCTTGAGCGTGACCGGCGACGGGACCGGCACGCCCGGGCGGGAGTGGTCCGCCGAGGGGACCGGCAACTCGTGCGCCCCTGACGACGTGCCAGCACCGATTGCCGCGAGCAGCGGTTCGGCATGACCGTGCACGCACTCGGGGTCGGGGTCGGTGAGCTCCAGGCCGACGAAGAACTTCGACGCCATGCACCCGCCCTGACATGCGTCGTAGCTGCCGCAGCTGGCGCAGGCGCCAGGGTTGTCGGGCTCGCGGAGCGACGAGAACAGGTCCGAGGCGCGCCACACCCCCGTGAACCCGCCGGGGTCGCGGACGTTGCCGGCGAGGAACTCGTCGTGGATCACGAACGGGCAGGCATACACGTCGCCGACGGGATCGATCAGGCACACGACCCGACCGGCGCCGCACAGGTTGAGCCCGGGAAGCGGGTCCCCCAACGCGGAGAGGTGGAAGAACGAATCGCCGGTGAGGACGTCGTCGCGGCCGAGCAGCCAGTGGTACAGGTCGCGCTGCTGGGCCTGGGTCGGATGCAGCTCGTGCCAGGTGTCGGCACCGCGGCCCGACGGGCGCAGTCGGGTGACCCGCAGCTGAGCGCCGTAGGAGTCGGCGAGCGCCTTGAACTCGTCGAGCTGCTCGACGTTGTGGCGAGTGACGACCAGGCTGATCTTGAACGGGCCGAACTCGGCGTCGGCCAAGTGGTCCATCGCCCGGCGAGCCGCGGCGAACGAGCCGTCGCCGCGGACGAGGTCGTTCACCGATGCATCGGCGCCGTCGATCGAGAGCTGGATGTCCAGGTAGTCCATGCCGGCCAAGCGGCGGGCGGCGTCGGCGTCGATGAAGGTGCCGTTGGTGGAGAACTTCACGCCGACCTGGTGGTCGATTGCGTACTCGACGATCGGGAAGAAGTCCGAGCGCAGCATCGGCTCGCCGCCACCGATGTTGACGTAGAACACCTTGAGCCGCTGCAGCTCGTCGACGACGGCGAAGCACTCCTCGGTGCTGAGCTCCCGCGGGTCGCGGCGACCTGAGCTCGACAGGCAGTGCACGCAGCTCAGGTTGCAGGCGTAGGTGAGCTCCCAGGTCAGGCAGATCGGGGCGTCGAGGCCCTCCTTGAACTCCTCCACCAGTGGCCGGGTGGCGGTCGGGGGTTGGACGGTGAGCTGCGGCGGGGCGATCTTCACGCGGGCTCCTCAACCGGGGTGGGCTCCAACATCTCGGAGGCGACGAGCGTGCCGAGAGCGGTCAGGAACGATCGTGACCGCGCGGCGTCGATCCCGGCGGCGTCGAGCGCCTGGCCGACGGTGCGCGTGCCGTCGAGCGACTCGACCACTCGCACCAGGTCCGGGTGCTTCAGGAACGACAGCTTGCGCGTGGTGAAGCTGTAGGCGAGCGCGCCGAACCGCTCGGGCCGCAGCGACACGCTGGAGTGCAGCCGCAGGTGGTCGTCGAGCGCGACGGATCGCGTCATCGGGCGGGCAGGCAGGGCGACGGTCCGGGGCGTCAGTAGACGCCGCACATCCCGTCGATGGAGACCTCTTCGACGAGGAGCTCCTCCTGCACCAAGGTCCCCTCGGTGACGCCGACGTCGTCGGCGGTCGCGGCATCGGTCGCCTCGACGATCTCGGCGTCCTGGGTGGTGGTGTCGATCGACATCGCTGGCTCCTGTGCGGGTGCGGATACCGCGTCATCGTATTCGGAGAGCACGCGAAGCGTCCGCCGTCACTTCGCGCGGCGACAGCACCTCGGCGTGCAGGTCCCGAGGAAGGACCGAACCGAGTCGATGCAGCGCCCCCAGGGCTGTCCCTCGCCGAGGTTGGCGCCGCGCGCCGACACCCACCCCACGGACGCCGACGCACGCGGGCGCCACCGAGGAGCCAATCCATTGGTAATCTCATGGCATGCGAACCACCATCGACAAGGCAGGACGCCTGGTCATCCCGAAGCCACTTCGAGACCGACTGGGGCTCCGACCCGGCGAGGTGGAGGTGACCCCCGACGGTGCTGCCCTGCGCGTCGAGCCCGTGACCGGGAGCTCGCTCGTGACGGTCGACGACTGGCTCGTGATCCCCGCCACCGGCGAACCGATCACCGCGGACGAGGTGCAGGAGCTCCGAGATGCCGACCAGAGGTGACGTTCCGGTCGAGCTGCTCGACACGAGTGCCGCGGTCGCGCTGTCGGTCGAGGACCACGTCCACCACGCTGCGATCGTCGACGGGTTGCGCGGCCGACGGCTCGGTCTGGCAGGGCACGCGGCGTTCGAGACGTTCTCCGTGCTGACCCGACTCCCGCCTCCGGCGCGCCGCCCCCCGGCGACCATCGCCCGACTCCTCGCCACCAACTTCCCCGAGACGAGGTTCCTGTCAGAGGGAGCGACGCAGGAGCTCATGGCCGAGCTCGCCGGCGGCGAGATCGCCGGCGGTGCGATCTACGACGCCCTCGTGGGCGCCGCCGCACGAGAGCACGGCGCGATCCTCGTCAGCCTCGACCGACGTGCCGTCGACACCTATCGCGTGCTCGGCGTCGAGGCACGGATCCTGCCGGCCGAAGATCCCCGAGGCGAGCCATGACCGAGAGCGTGAGATCCGAGAGGTCCGCTCGCAGCAGGACGACCTTCGGTTCGCCTGGCAGGTGGTCGTGCCGACACCCTCCTCATGGGTGTCGTCGTGACGATCGGCGTGTCGAGCTGATGAGGACGATCGTTCGCCCGGACGCCGTTCGCAGGGCGTCGGCGCGGGGATAGAGTCGCCGCTCGACGGCGGATGCACCCGTCCGCCGCAGATCAGGGGGACAACCGATGCCGACCACCACCCGTGCCGCCGTCCTGTGGGGCCACCATGAGGACTGGAAGATCGAGGAGATGGTCCTCGATGATCCGGGCCCGGGCGAGGTGCTGGTCACGACCGCGTACGCCGGGCTGTGCCACTCCGACGAGCACGTCGTGCAGGGCGACATGCTCGTCCCCCACTTCCCGTTCGTCGGCGGGCACGAGGGCTCCGGCATCGTCGAGGCCGTCGGCCCCGACGTCACGACCGTCGCCCCCGGCGACCACGTCGCCATGTCGTTCGTGCCGAGCTGCGGTCGCTGCAAGTGGTGCTCCAGCGGCCGTCAGTACATCTGCGACCTCGGAGCGAAGCTGTTCGACCTCCAGATGATCACCCGGGAGCCGGGCGACGTCTCCCACCGAATCGGCGACGTCGAGGCAGCCCGCTTCGCTCAGGTCGGCACGTTCTCCGAGAAGCTGCTCGTCAGCCAGGACTCGCTGGTCAAGGTCGAGCCCGACCTGCCGCTCGACGTCGCCGCACTCGTGTCGTGCGGCGTCGCCACCGGCTGGGGTTCGGCCGTGCATCGGGCCGACGTCAAGGCCGGCGACACGGTCGCGGTCATCGGCATCGGCGGCGTCGGGATCAACGCGGTGCAGGGCGCCCGCATGGCCGGCGCCAAGCGCGTGATCGCCATCGACCCCGTGGAGTTCAAGCGCGAGAAGGCCATGGAGATGGGCGCCACCCACACCTACAGCTCCATCGAGGAAGCGCAGCTCGCGGTGCCCGACCTCACCTGGGGTGACATGTGCGATGCCGTCATCCTGGTGCCCGGCGTGGTGACCGGCGAGATGATCGAGCCGGCGCTGACCCTCACGTCCAAGGGCGGCACGCTCGTCGTCACCGCCATCGGCAACATGCTGCAGACCGACGCGGCCCTCAACCTGTTCATGCTCTCGATGATGAACAAGGAGATCAAGGGCACGATCTTCGGTTCCGGCAACCCCCGCTACGACATCCCCGCGCTGCTCTCGATGTACCGGGAGGGCGACCTCAAGCTCGACGAGCTGATCACCAACCGATACCCGCTCGACGACGTGAACAAGGGCTACCAGGACCTCCGCGACGGCAAGAACATCCGCGGGGTCCTCGACTTCACGTGACCGCCGCCCAACCGCAGCGAGCTCCCGCGCCTGGCGGCACGGAGCTGCTCCGCCGCCTCACGGCCCGGGTCGTGGGGCGGCGCCGCGAGCTGGAGGCGGTCGTCGCCGCGCTCGCGGCCAACCGGCACCTCCTGCTCGAGGGCCCGCCGGGCACCGGGAAGTCCACCGTGCTGCGGGCGGTGGCCGAGGAGTCGAGCGTGGGCTTCGAGTTCGTCGAGGGCAACGCGGAGCTCACCCCCGCCCGCCTCGTCGGAGCGTTCGACCCCGCCGCTGTGCTCGCGGAGGGGTACTCCCCCGACGTGTTCGTCGACGGACCGCTCGTCTCCGCGCTGCGCGACGGCTCGCTGCTCTACGTCGAGGAGATCAACCGCATCCCCGAAGAGACGCTCAACGTGCTGATCACCGTGATGAGCGAGGGTGAGCTGCACGTTCCTCGGTTGGGCCACGTGGTCGCAGCACCGGGCTTCCGCCTGGTGGCGGCCATGAACCCCTTCGACGCGGTCGGCACCGCCCGGATCGCCTCCGCGGTCTACGACCGGGTGTGCCGGCTGGCCATGGGCTACCAGTCCGCCGCCGACGAGGCGATGATCGTGGAGGCAGACGCACACGACGCGGCATCGGCGTTCGGCAGGGATGGCGTGCTGAGGGCCGTCGCCATGGTCCGCGACAGCCGCGAGCACCCCGACGTCCGGACCGGGTCGTCAGTCCGGGGAGCGATCGACTTCGTGCTTGTCGCCGCAGAGCTGGCCGCGCTCCGCGACCTCGATGCGGTCGACCCGGGCGTCACGCTCGACGCCGCGCTGCTGGCGCTGTCGGGTCGGGTCCGACTTCGCGAGGGTGGTGGCAGGACTGCCGACGACGTCGTGACCGAGCTGTGGGATCGGCACTTCGCGCCCGATGCGGACAGCGGTGGGAGCGATGGCGACGACGGGGATGGTGGAGGCGCCGCCGAGGACGGGTCGGCAACGGGAAAAGCCTGACCCCGCCCCCGGGTGGGGGTGGCCAGGACGGCGACGACGTCAGGGAAGGCGACGATGCCCGTCAGGCGGTGGCCGACGCCGGACGTCGCACGACGTCGCGACGGGACCTGGCGCGACACGAGCGGTTCGAACAGCTGTCGCCCGAGCTCGGCGTCCTCGACCCCGACGCCGTCGCCGAAGCCATGGACGAAGACCCGGACCAGACGCTCGCGCTGCTGGCGGACCTCACCGGCGCCACCGACGAGCGCCTGCGGGCGATGGCCCGCCAGCTGGCCGGCCGCCTGATGGTCGACCTGGGCCGGATCGGTCCGCAGCGTCGCCGCGGCGTGTCGCGCCTGCGGTCGGTGCCGGCGCGCGAGGCAGAGGGCGACATCGACGTGGACGCCTCCCTCGATGCGATCGTCGCCACACGATCGGGAGCCGGCGCGGTGGACGAGGCAGACGGGCTCCACGTGCAGGCGTGGCAGCGCCCGTCGACCGCGGTGTGCCTGCTGGTCGACCGCTCGGGTTCCATGGCCGGCGATCGCCTGGCCGCGGCCGCGGTGGCGGCGGCGTCGGTGCTGTTCCGAGCACCGCTCGACTGCTCCGTCGTGGCGTTCGCCGAAGATGCCGTCGTCGTGAAAGCCCAGGACGAGGTCCGATCGCCCGACGTCGTGGTCGGTGACCTCCTGCGGCTCCGCGGCTTCGGCGTCACCGACCTCGCCCTCGCGCTGCGGGTCGCCGGCGCCCAGCTCGCGCGCTCCGACGCCGGGCGGCGCATCACCCTCCTGATGTCGGACTGCCGGGCCACCACCGGCGGCGACCCGCTCCCCCACGCCGCCGGCACCCACGAGCTCGCGGTGCTGGCGCCGCTCGGCGACACCGCGGATGCCGAGGCCCTGGCCACTGCGCTGGGCGCCAGATGGACCGAGCTGGCCGGCCCGACGAGCGTGCCGGACGCGATCTCCACGGTCCTCCTCGGCTGACCATGCGCCGGCTCGCCGTCGATCCGTCGAACTTGTACGCCATCGAGCACCCCGGCGCACCCTGACGTACAAGTTCGCCACGCGACCGGGCGGTCAGGGCTCGAGGTAGCTGTCGGCCAGCTCGCGGAGGTCCTTCTTGGAGACCTTGCCGAGCTCGGCGGTGGGGAACTCGTCGACGAAGTAGACGGCTCGGGGCACCTTGAAGTCGGCCAGGTTCGCCGCGCAGTGCTCGATGATCTGCGCGGCGGTGGCCTCGTCGTCCAGGTTCGGGTCGCCCTTGATGGCGAACGCGACCGGAACCATGTCGAGGCGCTTGTCGCTCTGGGCGACCACGGCGATGTCGGCGAGCGGCACGCCAGCGGCGCGGATGGCGTCCTCGACCTCTCGGGCCGACACGTTCTCCCCCCCGACCTTGAGCGCGTCCTTGTCCCGGTCGCAGTAGCGGATGTTGCCGTCGTCGAGGAGCATCACGATGTCGCCGGTGCGGGCCCAGCCGTCATCGGTGAAGAACTTCTCGTTGGCCTCGTCGTTGCGGAAGTACTCCTTGCACACCGACACGCCGCGGATGCCACGGATCCACAGCTCCCCCATCTCGCCGACCTGCGCCAGCTCCCCGCCCTCGGTGACGATCAGCATCTCGTAGCCGGGCGAGACCTTGCCCATCGCCATCTCCGGATACTGCTCCCACGGGTTCGAGTGGATGCAGTGGGTCACGAGCTCGGTCATCCCGTAGGCGGCGATGACCTTCATGTTCATCATCTGGTCGAGCACCGGCATGATCAGGCCGAACACGCCGACCTTGACCGTGTGGTCCTCGGGGATGCCCTGCTCGAACGCCGTCTGGATGACGAAGGGCAGGAGTGAGATGTGGGTGACGGAGTGCTTCTCGATGACCGGCCAGAACTGTGACGCTGAGAACTTGGGCTGGAGCACGACGGTGCCGCCGACGCCGAGGATCGACCAGATCGCCCAGCTCTGCGTGTTCACGTGGAAGAACGGCAGCGACGCCAGGTAGACGTCGTCGGCCTCGAGCTGGATGTTCGTGGGGTTCACCTTGGCGGCCCACAGCGCGTTGGCGTGGGTGTGCACCACCGCCTTGGGCTTCGACGTGGTGCCGGAGGTGAACAGGATGCCGGCGGGCGCCAGCGGGTCGCGGTCCCGTGGCGGCACATCGGCCGCATCGAGGTGCAGGTCGTCCCAACCGTCACGGCCGTGGGCCAGCTCCTCGGTGGAGGCGGGAACGCCGGAGTTGTCGGAGGTCACGACGATCCAGCCGAGGTCGGGGCCCGCCTCGGCGACGAGCGACGCGTACCGGGGTTGGGTGATCGCACCGACGCAGCCGGTGTGGGTGACGAAGTAGTTCACCTCGGCCGCGACGCTGCGGGTGTTGGTGGTCACCGCGACGGCGCCCAGGCGAGCGCACGCGTACCAGCCGATCACGGCCTCGGGGCAGTTCTCGGCGTGGATCAGGACCATGTCGCCGACGCCGACGCCCCGGGCCGCGAGGCCGGCGGCGACCTGCTGGGTCTCCTCGGAGAACTCGGCGTAGGTCCAGGTGCGCGACGGACCGTCCTTGGGCTCCCAGATCAGGAACGCCTTGTCGGGCCGGTGGGTGGCCCAGTGGTCGACGAGCCACGGGATGTCCTGACCCTGGAACTGGAAGGCCGCGGCGTGTGCGGCGTCGACGGTCGAAGCGTCGGCCATGTGAGGGTCCCCCTGGTGGTCGCGGCGAGCGGGAGCTGACGATACGTCAGTTCCCATGTCGACGCGTTCTGCGTGCAACGAGTTGGCCAGGACCGAACTGGCTGCACACAGAACGCCACGCTCCTGGCGTCAGGAGCTCGCCTCGGGAACCGCGGCGGCGATGTCGGCGAGCACCTCGGGATTGGCCAGCGCCGTGGTGTTGCGGACCGGGCGGCCGTTGACGGTGTCGGCCACGGCCAGCTCGGCGAGCTTGCCCGAGCGGGTCCGGGGCAGGTCGGCAACGGCGACGATCACCGCCGGGACGTGCCGGGGTGTGCAGCCGGTGCGGACGCGCTCGCGGATCTGGGCCTGCAGCTCGTCGGTCAGGACGCCGACGGATCCGTCGGAGGCCGAAGCGAGCCGCACGAGCAGCACGATGCGCACGTCGCCGTCGACCTGCTGACCGAACACCAGCGCCTCCTCGACGCCGTCGACCTGCTCGACCTGGCGGTAGATCTCGGCGGTGCCGATGCGGACCCCACCCGGGTTGAGGGTGGTGTCGGAGCGGCCGTGGATGACCATCCCCCCATGCTCGGTCCAGGTGGCGAAGTCGCCGTGGGCCCACACGGCTGAGCCGATGTCGTCGCCGGCGAAGCGTTCGAAGTAGGCAGCCCGGTACTTCGGACCCAGGCCGTCCGGAGCGCCGTCGGGGTCGTCACCCCAGAAGCGCAGCGGCATCGAGGGGAACGGCTCGGTGCACACCAGCTCGCCGCGGTCGCCGACCGCTGCAGGCTCACCGGCATCGGTCCACACGTCGACGGCCATGCCGAGCGCAGGGCCCTGGATCTCTCCGGACCAGACCGGCAGCGTCGGATCGCCGCCGACGAAGCACCCGCACAGGTCGGTGCCGCCGGAGATCGATGCCAGGTGCAGCCCGTCGGGTGACGCCCCGGTGGCGACGGCGGCCATCACCCAGTCGAAGCCCTCCGGCGACAGCGGCGAACCGGTGGACGCCAACGTCCGCAACGAGCTCAGGCCGGCCGACTCGGCGGGTCGGTACCCCGAGGCGCGCACCGCGTCGAGGTACTTCGCCGACACGCCCAGCAGGTTCAGCTGCTCGGACTCGACCAGGTCCCACAGTCGACCAGGTCCGGGGTGGGCGGGGTTGCCGTCGTAGAGGACGATCGACGCACCCGATGCGGGCACCGACGCGAGCCAGTTCCACATCATCCATCCCGTGGTGGTGAACCAGCAGACCCGGTCGCCGGTGCGCACGTCGAGGTGCAGCTGCTGCTCCTTGGCGTGGGTCAGGAGCACGCCGCCGGCTCGGTGCACGATGCACTTGGGCACGCCGGTGGTGCCGGAGCTGAACAGGACGTACCAGGGGTGGTCGAACGGGACCGCCACGAAGTCGGGAGGCTCCCCGTCGTACGGCGCCAACCAGTCGTCCCAGATGACCGGTCCGCTGGCACCACCGGCACCGGCGTGCACGCCCGACAGATCGGGATCGTCGTCGAGGAACGGGACCACGACCGAGCAGCGCACGCTCGGCAGCGCGTCGAGCACCTCCCCGAGTTGAGCCCGACGGTCGAACGCCTTGCCGCCGTAGGTGTAGCCGTCGGCAGCGACGAGCAGGGTCGGTTCGATCTGGCTGAAGCGGTCGATCACGCCGTCGGCCCCGAAGTCGGGCGAGGTGGAGCTGAACACCGCTCCGACCGAGGCCACGCCCAACATCAGCAGGTACGCCTCAGCGGTGTTCGGCATCCATGCCGCGACCCGGTCGCCCTCGGTCACACCGGCGGCCCGCAGCGCGGCGGCGACGCGGCCCACCTGGTGGAGCGCGTCGGCCCGACTCAGCTCTCGTCGACGACCCCGTTCGTCGACGGCGACCAGCAACGTGGATTCCAGCGGGCCGCCGAGCAGGATCTGCTGTGCGACGTTCAGGCGGACGTCGGGGAACCACGACACGTCCGCGATGTGCTCGCCGCGGTGGAGCACCGGACCGTGCAACGGCACCGACGGCAGCAGCTCGGACATCGCCAGGTGCCAGAACGCGTCGGGATGCTCGACCGACCAGCGGTGCAGCTCGGCGGCGTCGAGCGCGCCGGACCGCTCGTGCCCGCCCGCGCCCGGCGCCGCGAGGTTCGCCGCTGCCACGGCGAGCTCGTGCATCCGAGAGGCGCGCACCCGTTCGGGCGACGGCGTCCACAACGGCTCGGAGGGTGACGACGATCCAGATGGTGACGATGCGCTCGATCCGGTGCGAGACCCCATCGCATCGGGCTACCACAGCGGCGACCGACCGGCAGCCGCCGACGATCAGGTGGTGGCTGCCGCAGCCGCCGGTCGTCGCAGCGTGTCGAGCACCCGATCGACCACGATGAGGTCCGCCGGATCGACCCTCGAGCACAGGTGCTCGTCGAGCGCCACCGAGTGGTGCTCGATCGCCGATCCCAGCACGCGGTCGCCGTCGTCTGTCAGCACGAGGTGCATGCGCCGACGGTCGCTCGGACACGCCTGACGGGCGACGAGCCCGTCCTGCTCCAGGCGATCGGCCAGCCGCGTGACACCGCCCGCGCTGAGGGCGACCTGCCCCGCCAGCTCGCTCATCGTGAGGCGACGTTCGGGCGACCGGGAGATCCGCAGCAGCACCTCGAAGGTCTGGAGGCTGATGCCGTCGGTGCGCTGGAGGTCGGCGTCGAGCACACGGGTGAGTCGTTGGTGGGCTTCCAGCAGGAGCCCGAACGTGCGCATGCGCTCGTCGGAGCCGCATCCGGGTTCCTGGGTGTCAGCCATGCCCGCACCGTACCGCGACTTCATTGCGGATGAAATAGTTGACATCGCAATTGTTGCTGCATATGTTTGTTGACACGACATCCAACTACTCCCGGACAGCGACCACCGACGATCCGGGACCGAAGAGGAGCACCCCCATGAGCGATCTCCCCGCCGCCGGCACCTACGACATCGACGGCAGCCACACCCACGTCGGCTTCGCCGTGAAGCACTTCGGGCTCTCCAAGGTCCGTGGCGAGTTCCAGAAGGTCGACGGCACCATCACCATCGCCGACCCCGTCGAGAGCTCCAGCGTGAGGGTGAGCATCGCCGCCGACTCGTTCAACTCCCGCGACGAGGGGCGCGACGCCCACATCCGCAGCGCCGACTTCCTCGACGTCGAGAACCACCCGACCCTCTCGTTCGCCTCCACCGGACTGCGTCGGGACGGCGACGACTGGGTCGTGACCGGCGACCTCACCATCCACGGCGTCACCAACTCCGTCGAGCTCGAGACCGAGTTCGAGGGTGCGCTGGACGACCCGTTCGGCATGGAGCGCATCGCCTTCTCCGCCGAGACCGAGATCGACCGCACCGACTTCGGCCTCACGTGGAACCAGGCGCTGGAGACCGGCAGCCTGGTCGTCGGCAAGAAGGTCAAGATCGCCCTCGAGGTCGAGGCCGTCCGACCCAAGGCCTGAGCCTGGATCCACCGATCGGGTCCGAACCCGGAGCTGGCTGTCGCTTCGACTGCTCGAACAGCCGAGGTGACAGCCAGTTCGCGTTCGACGGGCAGAGTCGGGCCGGAACGGCGATGATGTGGGACATCGCGGCGCGACCGAGCGCACGGGCAGCGGACGAGGGGAAGCAACGGTGGAGCGACTGTCGGGGATCGACGCCACGTTCCTGTACCTGGAGACACCGGCCGGCCACATGCACGTGGCGATGACCGCGATCTACGACTCGTCGTCCATCGATGGGGGCTACACCTTCGACAAGGTCCGGACCACGATCGAGGAGCGGCTGCCGCTCGTACCGCCGTTCCGGCGTCGGCTGGTCGAGGTGCCGTTCCAGTTCCACCATCCGGTGTGGATCGAGGATCCCGACTTCAACCTGGACGAGCACGTCCACCGGGTCGTGTGCCCGGCACCCGGCGGGCGTCAGGAGCTCGCCCAGATCGCCGGGCAGATCGCGTCGGTCCCCCTCGACCGGACCCGTCCGCTGTGGGACGCGTGGGTCATCGAGGGCCTCAAGCACGACCGCTTCGGCTTCGTGATCAAGGTCCACCACTCGGCTGTGGACGGGGCCGCAGGCGCCGAGATCATGACCGAGCTGTTCGACCTCAGCGCCGATGGCCGTGAGATCGACCTGGATCCGGTGCCGACCGAGCACGTGCCGAGCGACATCGAGCTGCTGTCGTACGCCGCGGCGTCCAAGGCCCGGGTCTACGGGGACGCGATCGGGTTGATCGGCCGCACCGCCAGGTCGGTCAACAACCTGGTCTCCGGCATCCGCAACCCGCAGCGGCGCCACGGCGCCATCCCCTTGACCGCCCCGCGCACCCCGTTCAACGCGTCGATCACCCCAGACCGCTCCGTGTCCTTCGCCCGGGTCCCGCTCGATGAGGTGAAGGCCGTCAAGGAGGCGCTCGGCGTCAAGGTCAACGACGTGGTGCTCGCCATCTGCTCTGGCACGCTGCGCAACTACCTGCAGAGCATCGACGCGTTCCCAGACGAGTCGCTGATCGCCGTCTGCCCCGTCTCGGTGCGTCCCGACGACCAGCGCCACGTCCAGGGCAACCACGTCTCGGCGCTGTTCACCACGTTGGCGACCGACGTCGACGACCCGCTCGAGCGGATCCAGACCATCGCCACCTCCACGGTCGGGGCCAAGGAGGACCACAACGCTGTCGGAGCGCTGACGCTCACCGACTGGGCAGAGTGGGCCGCTCCCCGGACCTTCGGGCTCGCGGCGCGCCTGTACAGCTCGATGAACCTGGCGAACTCGCACCGGCCCATCCACAACCTGGTGATCTCGAACGTTCCCGGCCCGCCGTTCCCCCTCTACATGGCAGGGGCCGAGATGGTCGCCGCCTATCCGATGGGACCGATCATGGACGGCGCCGGCCTCAACATCACGGTGATGAGCTACCGAGACAGCGTCGACTTCGGCTTCCTCGGCTGCACCGACCTGGTGCCCGACATCTGGGAGCTGGCCGGTGCCGTCGGCACGGCGTTCGACGAGATCAAGACGGCGGCCGGTGCGATCGACCCCACGATCGCCAAGGCGCCGGCACCGGTGACGGCGACGCGCCGACGCGCTCGCGCCACGGCGGACGGGGCCACGCCCTCGCCCGCCTGAGTGCAACCTGTTCTAGGTTTCCGACGTGGCCTACAACATCGCGGACCTCTTCGAGCACACAGCGGACGCCGTGCCGGACCGTGTCGCCATCATCTGCGACGGGAAGGAGCTGACGTTCGCCGAGCTGGACGCCCGGGCGAACCGCTTCGCCCACTACCTGCAGTCCCAGGGCGTCGGGCCGGGCGACCACGTCGGCATCTACGCGGTGAACTCCGAGCCGTGGGTCACCGCCATGCTCGCAAGCCTGAAGATCCGGGCCGTGCCGATCAACGTGAACTACCGCTACGTGGAGGCGGAGCTCGCCTACCTGATCGGCAACGCGGACCTGGTGGCATGCGTGTTCGACCAGGACTACGCCCCCCGGATGGCCGCCGTCGTCGACGGGGCACCCGAGCTGCGCACGCTCGTGCACGTCGAGGACGGCTCTGGAACCGACGTGAGCACGCTCGACTCGACCGCCTTCGACGACGCCTGCGCCGATCGCTCCGCTGAGCGCGACTTCGACGAACGCTCCGACGACGACGTCTACATCATCTACACGGGCGGCACGACCGGGATGCCCAAGGGTGTGATGTGGCGCCATGAGGACATCTTCTTCGCCCTCGGCCAGGGCATCGACGCGCTCACCAACGAACGCGTCTCCTCCGAGTTCACCAAGGCCGAGATCGCCGCCGCGTCCGAGACGCCGCTGATCTTCGGGGTGATCCCGCCGCTCATGCACGGCGCCGCGCAGATCGCCATGCTGAGCCAGTGGTTCATCGGCTCCACGATCGTGCTGGTGTCCAAGTTCGACGCGGAGGGCGTGTGGGACCTCGTCGACGCCCACGGCATCAACTCGGTGATCATCACCGGTGACGCCGTCGCCCGCCCGATGATCGAGGCGCTCGAGGCCGATGCCGGGCGCTGGGACGCCTCCAGCCTGATCTCGGTCAGCTCGAGCGCGGCCCTCTTCTCCCAATCGGTCAAGGAGCGCTTCCTCGAGCGCTTCCCCGACCTGATCATCACCGACTCGATCGGCTCCACGGAGGGCGGCTTCAACGGCGTCACCTACGCGGCCAAGGGCGCCAAGGTCGACGGCGGCGGCCCCACCGTGAACCCGGGTCGTGACGTCGCCGTGCTCGACGACGACCTCAACGTCATCCCGGCCCGCGACACGACCGTCGGGCGCCTGGGCCGCACCGGCAACATCCCGCTCGGCTACTACAACGACCCGGCCAAGACCGCCGAGGTGTTCGTGACCGCCAACGACGGCAACCGCTACTCGATGGGCGGCGACTTCGCCCGCTGGACCGACGACGGTCGACTGGTCATGCTCGGCCGGGGATCGGTGTCCATCAACTCCGGTGGCGAGAAGATCTTCCCCGAAGAGGTCGAGGCCGCGTTGAAGGGCCACCCGGCGGTGTACGACTGCCTCGTGGTCGGCGTCACCGACGAGCGTTGGGGCCAGAGGGTCGCCGCGATCGTGCAGCTCCGCGACGGCCACGAGGCCACGTTGGAGGACCTGACCGAACATGCGCGGACGCTCGTCGCGGGCTACAAGGTGCCCCGCGAGCTGCACGTGGTCGACGAGATCGTCCGTTCTCCGTCGGGCAAGCCCGACTACCCGTGGGCCAAGAAACTGGCCGAGGCCGGCGACGCCCGCGTCAGCTGATCCCCGGTTCAGGCCCGCATCGTTCAGGCCCGCATCGTTCAGGCTCGCATCGTTCAGGCCCGCATCGTTCAGATCAGGTCGAACGCCAGGCACCAGAGGAGGGCCGTGAGCGAGAACCCGTCGCGGATGTTGTCCGCCGCGATCTCGTCGCGCAGCCGTTCGAGCGGCAACCACTCGATCCGCTCCGACTCCGACGGGTCCGCCGGATCGCCGACGTGGCGAGCACCGCGAGCCAGGTAGAGGTCGAAGCGCTTGTCGCTCAGGCCGTTGACAGGGAAGTAGTCGATCAGGTGCTCGATGGTGCCGACCTCGCCCCCGACCTCCCACCCCGACTCCTCGAGCACCTCGCGCAACGCGGCGTCGAGCGACGGCTCATCGCCGTCGATGCCACCGGCAGGGATCTCCCAGCCCCAGGAGTCGGTGATGAACCGGTGGCGCCAGAGGAGCAGCACCGATGGGACGCCGTCGATCACGTCGACGACCACCGCGCCGGCGGCAGGGGCGGAGCGGACCACGTGGTGCTCGAAGCGCTCCGACGGTCGACCGGCGACCTCGGGGACCTCGACGTCGGTCAGCACCACATCCATCCACTCCGACTGGTAGATCGCCCGTTCGCCGTGGACCGTCCATCGCATGGACTCGACGGTACCGGTCAGCTGACGAGCAGGTGCACCGACAGCCCGAGCAGGAGCCCGGCGGCCACGTAGCGCATCACCCGCAGGGCCGCGGCCGGAACCGCGCTGCCCATGAGGTGGCCGACGCCCACCCAGCCGCCGTGCACCGCGAGCGAGGCGACCCCCATCCCGAGCACCCAGCCCGCCGTGCCGACGCCGGTTCCCCCACCGAGCACCAGACCGACGTAGACGAGCAGCGTCAGCGGGTTGGCCACCGTGAGCGCGGTGAAGCCACCGAGGAGGCGACCCGAACCCATGGCCAGGCCTGCGTCATCGGCCGGCGGTGCAACCACGGGCTCGACCGACGAGCGACGAACGGCATGGACGACGTGCAGCGCCATTCCGGCGACCATGGCTGCTGCGACGATCCGGAACCCGGAGGCGATCGGAGCGATCAGTGCCGCGAGGGCCGACCCACCGACCGCCACCACGACGGCCAGGAGCAGATCGCCGAGCGCCACGCCGAGCGCTGCCGGCGAGCCGGCGCGCACGCCGCGCTGGCTCCCCAGGTCGACGAGGAGGAGGGCGATGGGCCCGACGACCACGAGCATCGGGATGCCCATGGCCACACCGACACCGATGTCGTGCACGAAGCCGTTCATGGAACGAGCATGCACGGTTCGAAGGCGGTCTTTCGAGGTTGTTCCTCGTCGAATAACTTCTGTCACCATGGATTCCATTGCAATCGACGTCATCGACCGGGCTATCCTCGCTGCCCTTCGGCAGGACGGTCGAGCGAGCTGGCGGGAGCTCGGCGAACGCGTTGGGCTGGGCCCCACGGCCACCGCCGATCGGGTCCGTCGACTGGAGCGCGAGGGCGTGATCCGCGGCTACCACGCAGACGTCGACCTGTCGGTGCTCGGCATCGGGCTGCGGGCCTTCACCGAGCTCCAGTTGGAGTCGGGCGTCGACAGCGACGCGTTCGAGGAGGAGCTGGCCCGCACCCCCGAGGTCCGCTCGGCGTCGCACGTGACCGGCGCGCACGACTACGTGTTGCAGCTGGCGTGTCCGGATGTCGCCGCGCTGGACCGCATCCTCACCGGCTGGAAGTTCGCCGGTGCCGCTCGTGAGAGCTCCACCCGGATCATCCTCCACGACGTCGACCTG
The DNA here is from genome assembly GCA_033813615.1 of Microthrixaceae bacterium. Lineage (GTDB taxonomy): Bacteria > Actinomycetota > Acidimicrobiia > Acidimicrobiales > Microtrichaceae > Dermatobacter. The sequence goes on from JAPXRJ010000025.1 coordinate 21,252, forward strand.
TCGCCGTGACCGCACTCCCGACGTCGCTGTCCGCCACCCGCGACTCGGGTCACATCCGGGGGCTCCACGATCGGACTCCGACCCGAGAACCGGGTCGGAGGCCGAGGACCGGCCTCAGGAGTCGGCCGCGTCGAGCCGCTCCTGTGCCGCCATCCACTCGGCGAGGAGCGATTCGGCTCGGGCGGCGGCGGCATCGTGGCGATCGGCAAGGTCCCGGACCAGCGCATGGTCGTCGTAGATCTCGGGATCGGCCAGCTGCGCAGCCAGCACCCCGGCCTCCTTCTCGGCCTCGGCGGCCTTGCGCTCCAGGGACCGGGCCGTCGCGCGCAGCGACTTGGTCGACTGCTCCTTGGCCCGCCGCTCCCCCGCGCTCGCACGTCGGGCGTCGGCCTTGTTGGCCCGCCGACCCGACACCGCCTGCGACGGAGCGGAGTCCGGCGCGGCCCGCCCGGCGGCTGCGGTGATCCCCTTGGGGGCGAGCACGTCCTCGTCGACGGTCGGGTGGAAGACCACTCGACCGTCGCGGACCTCGAGCAGCGCGTCGGCGACCGAACGGATCAGGTAGCGGTCGTGCGTGACGAGCAGCACGGCACCCGGGTACGCGACGAGCGCGTCCTCCAGGACGTCGCAGCTCGGTAGGTCCAGGTGGTTCGTGGGCTCGTCGAGCACCAGGAGGTTCACCGGGTTCACCATGATGCGGGCGAGCGCCAGGCGGGTGCGCTCCCCGCCGGACAGATCTGCGATCTTGCGGTCCACGGCGTCGCCCTTGAAGCCGAAGGCCGCGAGCACGCTGCGCAGGTTGCGGTTGTGATCCTCACCGACGGCCGAACGCAGCTCCTCGAGCACCGTGCGCTCGAAGTCGAGCGACTCCACCTGGTGCTGGGCGAACTCGGCGACGTCGACGTTGGCACCGAGTTGGGCGTGGCCGCTCATGGGCGCCAACCGGCCGAGCAGGAGCCGCAGCAGCGTCGTCTTGCCGGCGCCGTTCGGGCCGATCAGCGCCAGCTTCTGGCCCCGCTCCAGCACCAGGTCGACGTGGCTGAGCACCGCGACGCCGTCGAATCCGACGGTGGCATCCTCCGCCTCGGCCACCACCCGCGACGACCGCTGCGGCTTGGGGAACGCGAACCGGGCCTGGACCTGCTCGACGGTGGGCGCTTCCAGGTGTTCGAGCTTCTCCAGCGCCTTGAGGCGCGACTGCACCTGCCGCGCCTTGGTCGCCTTGTAGCGGAACCGCTCCACGAACCGCTCGACGTGGGCGATCTGTCGCTGCTGCTGCTCCGCTGCCGCGATCGCGGCCTGATGGCGTTCCTCGCGCTGCACCACGAACTCGGCGAACCCGCCGACGTACTCGGTGGCACGGCCCTGCGCGACCTCGACGACCCGTTCGGACACGGCGTCCAGGAAGTCGCGGTCGTGGGACACGAAGAGGATCGCCCCAGGCCAGTCCTGCAGGTACTGCTCCAGCCACGCCACCGATTCGACGTCGAGGTGGTTGGTCGGTTCGTCGAGGACGAGCAGGTCGGGGGCGCTCAGCATGAGCCGGGCGAGCGCCACCCGCATGCGCCAACCGCCCGACAGGTCCTTGACCGGGCGATCCGCGTCGGCGTCGGTGAAGCCCAGGCCGTGCAGCACCCGCCGACCCTCGGCCTCCACGCCGTAGCCGCCCAGCGTCTCGAACCGGTGCTGCACCTCTCCGTAGGCGGCGAGCGCGTGCTCGTGGGCGTCGTCGTCCTCATCTGCGCCGCCGGGACCGGTCGAGGCGACGTCCGCGGCCAGGCGGGTGAGC
>JAPXRJ010000026.1:0-22485 GCA_033813615.1 Microthrixaceae bacterium
CCACCGGGCGTCGTGCCGGATACGGCGCGGGGGGTGATGTCCAAGCGGTCCGTCGGCTCGACCGTTGCTGCGTCGGCGGATTCGGGATCGTCGTCGGTGTGCCAGGTGCTCACATCCACCTCCGACGCTCGGGCGGGACCGCCTTGGACAGCTTGCGGCCGCGTCGCAGCACCCAGAGGGCGTACAGACCGGTCGCCGCGAACGTGGAGATCCACGCGGTGGCGATGTAGGCGTCGGTGCTCATGAGCCACCTCCAGGGTCGCCGTCGGGGCCGGGGTTCGAGCCGACCGCCACCTCGGCGCGCCGCTCGGCGATCGCGGCGTCCACACCGAGGTCCGCCGCACGCTCGGTCAGCCACGCCACCCGGAAGCGATGGATCAGCAGCCAGGCGAAGATGACGAGGAACACGGTCAGGCCGAGGTAGGCGGTGAACAGCTGCAGGCCCTTCATGTCGGGGTCGACCGTGCCGAAGATCGTCTTCTCCTGGTGGAGGCCCCGCCACCAGTCGACGGCCTTGTGGGTGATCGGGATGTTGATCACCGCCATGATGCCGATGGCGGCGCTCACCGTGGCCCGCGTCCGGGTGCCGGTCGGGATCTGGCGAACGGCCAGGTAGCCGATGTAGGTGAGCATCAGCACCGCGGTCGACGTCAGCCGAGGCTCCCAGCGCCAGAACACACCCCAGGTGATCTTCCCCCAGAGCATCCCGTTCAGGATCGTGAGACCGAAGAACAGCACACCGAGCTCGGCCGACGATGCAGCGAGCAGATCCCAGAACTCGGTCCGCTTCCAGAGGTACATGACCGAACCGACCGCAGTGATGACGAAGGCCAGGTACGCCGTCGACACCGTCGGGACGTGCATGTAGAGGATGCGGATGGTCTCGCCCAGCTCCTTGTCGGGCGGGCTGAGGACCAGGCCGAACAGCAGCAGGGCCGCGGCACCGATCAAGCCGATGACGCCCAGGACGCGGGTGACCGTCGACGACGTCGACGTCGCCGCATCGCCCGCGCTGTCTGGCGCTCGGTCGGGCGCGTCGGTGTGCTCGGTGCCCGGCGCAGGGTTCTCCACTGTCATGCGTCCTCCAGGAGCGGACGGAAAAGGAGCGCTCCAAGTGTCAAGTAGACCGCTGCAAAGATGCCCAACAGGGCGAGCCAGGGCCAGCCGGGACCAGCTTCGCGCCCCAGCGCCACCTCGAAGCCGCGGGTCGCGCAGATCAGCACGGGGGCCAACAGGGGCAGCAGCAGCAGCGGCAGCAGCGTCGATCCGCTGCGCAGGCGGGCGGCGATCGCGCCGTACACCGCCCCTGATCCGGCGATGCCGAGGGTGGCCACGACGGCCACGGCGATGCTCAGCGCCGGACCGCGGAACGTCGTGTCGTAGAACACCGCGACCGCCACGGCCAGGACGGCCTCGACCACCAGCAGCTGCAAGGTGAGGGCAGCGACCTTGCCGGCGTAGATCGCAGCGGGCGCCATGCCCGACAGGCGCAGCGCGTCGAAGATCCCGTCGTGGGCCTCGACCGAGAACGCCCGCTCGATCGTCAGCACCGACGAGAAGAGGACGACCACCCAGAACAACCCGGAGGTGACGCTGTCGAGCACCCCGCGGTCGGGGTCGAGCGCGAACGCGAACAGGAGCACGACGAGCAGGCTGAACGGCAGCACCTGACCGATGCCCACCTTGGACCGCCACTCCAACCGGAGGTCCTTCTGCATGACGAGCAGCGCGTCACCCATGAGTGCCATCCCCGCCGTCGGGGCCCGGTGACGTGCCTGGCGCGCGCCTCGACGACGAACGCATCGCGGAGCGGGTACGCGCCGGTGGGGCGAGGACGGTGCCGGCGACGACCTCGACGGTGCGGTCGGCCACGTCACCAGCCCGATCGAGCTCGTGGGACGCGAACAGCACGGTGGCACCGACCGACGCCGCCTCGCGGACCAGGCCGTCGACGATGTCACGCCCCGCCGAGTCGAGGCCGGCGTGGGGTTCGTCCAGCAGCCAGAGCTCCGGACGGCGGGCGACCATCGCCGCGAAGGACACACGGCGACGCTGGCCGGCCGACAGCGCGTGGACCGCCAGGTCGTGCAGCCGGGCCGGGACCTCCAACCGGTCGAGCGCCCGTCGCCCGTCATCGGCGTCGGCCCCCGCCGCACGGGCCCAGAACTCCACGTTCTCGATCACCGACAGGTCGTCGTACAGGAAGGTCGCGTGGCCGAGCAGCCCGACCCGGCGACGGATCCCGGACCGGTGGCGCACCAGGTCGACGCCCAGCACCTCGACGGTGCCCGAGCTGACCGGTGCGAGACCGGCGCACACCCGCAGCAGCGTGGTCTTGCCGGCACCGTTCGGTCCCCGGAGCAGCACGACCTCGCCGGGGGCGACGTCGAGGTCCGCCCCGGCCAACGCCGGGAACCGGCCGAGCAGGGTGACGGCCTCGCGGAGGTGGACTGCGTGCTCCAAGGTGCCAACGGGGTCGTGCAACGGTACCGGTTGGCATGGGACCGGGGCCAAGCCCCGGTAGCGTGGGCGCTCGTGCTGTCGAAGGTCCTCGGGATCGTCGGGCGGGCGTGCATCATCGTCGGCCTCTTCATCCTCGGCTTCGTCGCGTTCCAGCTCTGGGGCACCGGCTTCGAGGAAGGCCGCAGCCAGTCGGACCTGGCCGACCGCTTGGCCGCCTCGGTCCGCCAGACCGCGAAGATCTCCGGCGACGCCGATGCGGGCAAGATCGCCGATGCGCTGGAGAAGGCGACCGCCGAGTCCGGTGCGGCGACGGCGCCGGTCACCCCCGCGCCGGCCCAGGGCGAACCGGTCGGCATCATCGAGATCCCGAAGATCGGCCTGGAGCGAGTCATCGTCCAGGGCGTCTCGAAGGCCGACCTCAAGAAGGGTCCTGGCCACTACCCGGGGACCCCGCTCCCCGGTCAGGCGGGCAACTCGGGCATCGCCGGTCACCGGACGACCTACGGCGCACCGTTCAACCGGATCGACGAGCTGGTCCCGGGCGACGAGATCACGATCACCACACCGCAGGGCCGGTTCACCTACACGGTCATCAAGGCACCCGATTCGGATGCGGCGCCCTACATCGTCAAACCGAGCGACGTGTCGGTGCTCGAGGACAAGGGCGACAACCGCATCACCTTGACCGCGTGTCACCCCGAGTACTCGGCCCGCCAGCGCATCATCGTGAACGCGGTCCTCTCCACGTCGCCTGCTCCGACCTCGCCGCCGTCGAAGGTGGTGTCCGAAGCGGTGTCCGCGTCGAACACCGCGCTCGACGAGGGGATGTCGGGCGACGACTCCGCCCTGCTGCCGGCGATCGCGTTCGCCCTCGGCGCCCTTGCTGCTGGGCTCGCGGCGTGGTTCATCGGCAAGCACTGGAAGCGCTGGCCGATGTGGGTGATCGGCACCCCCGTCGTGCTCGCCCTGGTCTGGTTCAGCTACGTGTACCTGGACCGCTACCTTCCATCGCTGTGATCTCCAGCCGACCGGGGCCGGCGCGACTGGGGATCGTCGGTGCCGCGGTCGTGTGCGTGTCGCTCGCAGCCGTCGTGGGCGCGTGCTCGGGCGGAGACGACGACACCACACCGACGACCACCACGACCCAAGCGGCGACCACGACCACCACCGGCATCCCCGTCGACGCCGAGGCGACCGGCCTCCGCGACCTCGAGGTCGGGCAGTGCTTCGAGCTGCCACGTGACGACCCGGGCGCCGAGGACCGCGCCGTCTGGGTCCTCAGCTGCACCGACCCCCACACCCACGAGGTGTACGCCGTGCTGACCTACGACGGCACGGCGCCGAAGGGCGGCGCCTACCCCGGTGCCACCGTCGTGCAGGACTGGGCCGAGCAGAGCTGCTACGCCGGCTTCGAGGCCTTCGTCGGCGAGGCGTGGACGGCTTCGGACTTCGACATCGAGACCTGGTGGCCGTCCGCTGAGTCCTGGGCCCGCCGGGACCGAACGGTGATCTGCACGACGTACCCGTCGAGTGGCGGGCGGACGACCGGCACCGCCCGTGGCTCGGGCGCCTGAGCCGGCTCAGAGGCCCCTGAAGACCGGAGTGCGGCGCTCACCGAACGCCCGTTGACCCTCCACCAGGTCCTCGGAGGACCATGCCGCTTCGAACGCGGCCTGGTACTCGCCGTCGGGATCGGTCTCGGCCGCCGAGCGCTGGAGCAGGTCGAGTCCGAGCTTGGATCCGGCCAGCGCCATCGGGGCCAGGGCGGCGATCTCGACCGCCAGCGCGTCGGCCGCGGTCGCCACGCTCATCCCCGGAGAGTCGCTGCTGACCTCGACCAGCTCGTGGACGAATCCGATCCGGTGGGCGTCGGCGGCGGTGACCGGACGGGCCGTCAGCACCATCCACCGTGCCGTCGAATGCCCGACCAGCATGGCGAGACGCTGGATCGTCCAGTGGTCGACCATGAGGCCGAGCTTCGCGACCGGCACCGCGAAGCGGGCGTCGGGCGTGGCGAGCCGCAGGTCGCAGCTCAACGCGATCTGGGTGCCGAGGCCCATGCACGCACCGGCGATGGCGGCGACCGTGGGGAACGGCAGGGCGGCCAGGTCGTCGAGCGCGGCGCGCAGCGCCCGGGTGAACGCCAGGTCCTCGAGCTCCTTGAGGTCGGCACCGGCGCAGAAGTGGTCCTGGTCACCGGTGATCACCAACGCCCGGGTGTCGCCGTCGCCGGCCCGCCGGACGCCCTCGTGCAGCTCCTCGAGCGCCTGGTGGTTCAGCGCGTTGCGCCGCTCCGGGCGGGAGATCGTGAGTCGGGCGACGAAGCCGTCCCGGGAGTAGCTGACGATGGCCATCGGTGAGCGCCGACCGGGATCGGACTCAGAACCCCGGCTTGAAGATCATCAGGTACAGCGAGATCACCAGGCACAGGTGCAACCCGCCGGTGAGCATCGGGACCATGTCGGTCTTGCCCGACTGGTAGCCCCTGGCCACGAGGAACTGCAGCACCAGGGCGATGATCCACACCAGCATGGCGATCGACACCCACGTCTGGCTGAAGGTGAAGACCTTCTCGCTCATCCCGAGGGCGCCCATCCCCGCGACCCACAGCACGACCAGGGCCGGCAGCTGGACGAACATGTTGACCTTGCCCAGCGCCTCGTCGTCGGCTCCGGCCCGGGCCAGCATCGGCTGCACGAAGTTGCCGCCGAACGCCACGACGGCGGCGAGGATGTGCACGAGGAGGAGGATCTGGAAGCCGGTGGAGAAGACCATGCGGGCCGACACTACCGGTGGGTCAACGTCGTCGACGACGATCCGAGCCGGACATCCGCGACGGGTGCAGGCCAGGGCCCCGGCGTGGTGCCGGGCCTCGGCCGAGGGCGTCGAGCGCGGAGCGGTAGTCGCCCTGGCCTCGTCCCCCTCCGCCGACGGGGCGACCGACCTCGTAGCGACGCAGGACGCTGGCGACCACGAGCGCCAGTCCGACCAGCACGAGCACGTCACCGATCGAGATGACCTGACCCCACGGCAGCGGGATCACGTCACCCAGGAATCCGAGCAGGGCCCCGTCCGCGGTCCGCCCGCCCGTGAGCACCACCTCAGCCGTGTCGGCTTCGTCGAGGACGCCTGCCGACACGAGGGCCGATGTGCTCACCGGCATCCCCCAGTTGATGACGGTCACGAACAGGTTCAGCCCCAGCCCGGCGGCCACGAGCACCATCCCGCCGATCCGGATGTTGACCACGGCGAAGGCGAGCAGCGCGCCTGTGGCGATGATCGACAGCAGGGTCATGACCGGTCCCGACCACGGCACGACGTCGAGGAGCACGGTCACCACCACACCGGCCACGAGCGCTTCCCACAGCGGCGGCACCCACTCGAGCAGGTTGGAGACGCTGCCGCCCCAGTACAGGCCGAGGCCCACGCCGATCCCGAGCGCGAGCAGCGTGGGGACGAGTGCCATCGTCGGAAACTAGCGTCACCCAGATGTCGGAACTGCTTTACCACCTGACCGACGGGGTGGCGACGATCACGATCAACCGGCCGGAGCGGCGCAACGCGCTGAGCTGGTCGGTGATCGAGGGCCTGCGCTCCCACGTCGCCGCAGCCCGTCGTGACCCCGATGTCCGGGTCCTGGTGCTCACCGGTGCCGGCGACCGGGCGTTCTGCGCGGGAGCGGACCTGACCACGATGCGCGCCGACACCAGCTACGCGGAGCTGCACCACGCCCGGGGCGAGCTGGCCCGATTGTTCGACGACCTCTGGAGCCTGGGGAAGCCCACGATCGCCCGCGTCCGCGGGTACTGCCTGGCCGGCGGGTTCGGCCTGGCGCTGAGCTGCGACCTGGTGATCGCAGCCGACGACGCGACGTTCGCCACCCCCGAGATCGACGTCGGCCTGTGGCCGTACATGATCACGGTTCCGCTCTGTCGGTCGATGCCGCCCAAGCGAGCGCTGGAGCTGATGATGACGGGGCGACGCATCGACGCGCAGGAGGCCGATCGCCTCGGCATCCTGACCCGGCTCGTGCCCGTCGACGGCCTCGATCGAGCGGTCGACGACCTGGCCGCCACGCTCGCCGCGAAGTCGCCGTCGGTCATGGCCCTCGGGCGTGACAGCTTCTACGCCGTGTGGGACCAGTCCGCCGCCGACGCGCTGGCCCTGCTGCACCCGATGCTCACCGTCACGACCGAGCTCGACGACGCCGCCGAGGGCATCGCCGCGTTCGTCGAGAAGCGCCCTCCGGTCTGGCGCGGCCGCTGAGCTCCGTCTCGGCGAAGGGCTTGTACCGCCGCGAACGCCCCTGGTCAAGGGTTCCCCACCGGGGATCGGTCCCCGATGACAAGCGGACCGCGCGTGTTGTTCCCTCCTTGGGTCCACGGATGTCCCGTCGGACGACGCACAGGAGGCGAACACCATGGCAAGGCTCGGACTGGATCCGGAGGCGATGTCGGCGCTGCAGAAGCAGCTGCAGACCGACGCCGGCACGATCTCCACCCTGACGAAGAAGCTCGACGGCCTGCTGCGCTCGGCGTGGTGGGAGGGCTCGGATGCCACCAAGTTCCGCAGCGAGTGGGACGGCGGCCACAAGGCGCAGCTGGCCAAGGTCGCCGCCGCGCTGGAGGCCGCGGCCCAGGCCGTCGCCGCCAACGTGAGCCAGCAGCACCAGGCCTCCCAGTCCTGACGGCTGCCGGTCCCGACGGGAGGCAGCGACGATGGCGGAGCTGACGTACCGGATCCAGCACGACGGCACCACCACCGACGTGCAGGTCGAGCTCGCCGACGGGACCACCGTCGGCGAGCTCGCCCGGGCCATCGCGGCCCACGTGGGGGCGTCGGTCCCCGAACCCGACCCGACCCTCGTCGAGCGACCGGGCCCCGACGACGACCGAAGTCGGTCCCGACCCGTGCCGGTCGATCCCGCCCTCGCGGCATGTGAGGGCGCGCCCCGCTGCGGCGCGACCATCGAGGTCGTCGCCGCCCGCGCAGAGGAGCTTGCGGCACCGACGAGGTCGCCCGTGGTGCTCCGGCCCCTCGGTGTCGACACCGACAGCGACGGTGTGCGACTGGCATACGGCTCGACCGATGTGGGCGCGGCGCGGATCCGGGTCGACACGGCGTTGACCGTCGCGGCGACAGGGTCGCTCGACCGCCTCGAGGTCGACGGCACGCCCGTCCGTGGCAGCGTTCGGGTGGGCCACGGGGCGCTGCTGCGCGTCGGAGCCGACTCGTTCGCAGTGCGCGTCGACGGTCCGTTGGACCCGCCCGCCGACGGCGGTCCGTGGCGTGAGCACGGCAGGACCCCAGCGGTCGTCGAGTCCCACGAGCCGCACCCGATCGAGCTCCCCACCCCGCCGACAGCGGATCGACTGCCGGGATTCCCGTTCTTGTCGGCCGCGGTCCCGCTGCTCATGGGCGGGGCGATGTGGTACGCCACCGGCAGCCTCGCCGTTGCCGGGTTCGTCCTGTTCAGCGTGGCGTTCGTGGTGGCCTCGGGCATCGAGGTCCGTCGGGAGCACCGCAAGGAGCGCCGGTTCCGCGAGCAGCAGTTCCGGGACGACCTGGCGACGAAGGTCGCCGACATCCGAGCGCTGCGGACCGATGAGCTGCGACGGGCCCACCGGGACCTCCCCTCAGCCAACGAGGTCGCCACGTGGGCACGGGGCGACCAGGGTCGCCTGTGGGAGCGGTGGCCGCAGCAGCCGATGCCGCTGCGCGTGTCGCTCGGGGTCGGACCGGCGCCGAGCATCGATCCCGTCCTGGTGCCCGACGGCGGCCGGGCAGACCTGCGGTCGCTGCTGGTCGCAGCGGCAGAGGACCTCGCCGAGGTCCTCCTGCCCACGGTGGCCGACCTGGGGGCGAGTGGGCTCGGGATCTGCGGGACCGGCGACCGCCCGGCCGCGCTCGCCCGGGCGGTGCTGTTGCAGCTGGTCGGCACGCTCGGTCCGGAGCACCTCCGGTTCGTGGTCGACGTCGGTCCCGACCGTGCGCCGTCGTGGGACTGGATGCACTGGCTGCCCCACGACGTCGCCACGGGCATCGCGTCGCTGGTCGACGGCGACCGCTCCGACGACCGGTTCGCCGTCACCCTGGTGGACCGAACCGACGGCCCCGCAGCGGTGCCCGACGACCCCGACGGCGTGGCGACCGTCGCCACGATCTGGATCGCGGGCACGCCGGCCGAGCTGCCCGACGGGATCGGGACGGTGGTCGAGCTGCACCACGACCGGGGGACGCTCCGACGCCACGACGGCCCGGCCGGCCCGTTCGAGCCGGACCGAGCGACGCTCGAGGAGTGCATGCCGGTCGCCCGGTCGCTCGCTCCGCTGCGAGCGCGCGGCGACGGCGCCGCCACGGCGTCGACGGTGACGCTCCGCGAGGTCCTGGCCGATCCGACGATGCTGGATCGCAACGACAGCGTGGTTGCGGCCTGGGCTCGCAGCAGGGCCGCGGGCCCAGGACTCCCCGCTCCGGTCGCTCGCAGCGGAGCCGGGGTCATCCACCTGGACCTCCGCGCCGACGGTCCGCACGCGCTGGTCGCCGGGACCACCGGGTCGGGCAAGAGCGAGCTGCTGCGCACGCTGGTCACCTCGCTCGCACTGCACCACCCGCCGGACCGCCTCACGTTCCTGCTGGTGGACTACAAGGGCGGCGCAGCGTTCCGACCGATCGCCTCGCTCCCCCACGTCGTCGGTCTGGTCACGGACCTCGGACCGGCGGAGGCCCGGCGTGCGCTCGTGTCGCTGAGGGCCGAGGTGCGCCGCCGCGAGCGCATCGTCGCCCACGGCGGCGTCACCGACGTCACCGAGATGCCCGGGCCGGACGCTCCACCGGCGTTGCTGGTGGTCGTCGACGAGTTCGCCACCCTCGCCGCCGAGCAGCCGGCGCTGCTCGACGGCCTGATGGATGTGGCACAGCGAGGCCGCAGCCTGGGAGTCCACCTCCTGCTCGCCACGCAACGTCCAACCGGCGTGATCACCGACGCGATCCGAGCGAACGTGAACCTCCGCCTGGCGTTGCGGGTGGCCGACGAGCAGGACAGCCGCGACGTGGTCGACCTCCCCACCGCGGCACACCTGCCCACCGATCGACCGGGCCGCGCCGTGCTGCGCCTCGGCCCACGCCACGCGACGACGATCCAGATCGCGACCACCGCCGGCCGAGCCGATCCCGGACCCCGGGTCCGGTGCCGCTCCCTGCACGACGACGGCACACGCGGTGCCGACGACGCCTCCGAGGAGTCGATGGCCGGGGCGCCGACGGAGGTGCAGGTGGCCGTCGAACGCTGCATCGATGCGGCAGCCGTCACGGGCCTGGCCCCTCCTCGTCGACCGTGGCTCGACCCGCTGCCCACCCACCTCGAGCCCGGAGAGCTGTCGGGGCCAGCCGGGCGGGACGGCGTCCTCGTCGTCGGACTGGCGGATCGCCCGCACGAGCAGTGTCAGCCGCCGGCCCGGATCGACCTCCGGGAGCGCGGCGGGCTGCTCGTGCTCGGCGCACCCCGCTCGGGCCGCTCGACGGCGCTGCGGACGATCGCGGACGCCGCGCTCGGGGATCGGCTGCATCCGACGACGGTGCACGCGATCGACTCGACACGTTCGCTCAGCGACCTGGTGGGCCAGGCGGGCGTGGGTGGACCGGTGGCGTCGGTGATCGGGACCGACGACGTCGAACGGACGCTCCGGCTCCTGCGCTCGCTGCGGGCGCGCTGCCGCGACGGCCTCCGGACCATCGCCACCGACGGCACCGGTGCCGAGCCGGGACGGGTCGTGGTGCTGGTCGACGGGATCGGAGCCTTCGCCGACCGCCACGAGCGCCTGAACAGGGGGGAGGCGATCGAACTGCTGACCTCGATCGCGACCGAGGGTCCTCGGACCGGCGTGCACGTGGCCGTCACGGCCGGTCGTCTGGCCGAGCTGCCACCGGGACTGCTCGCTGCCCTCGACCGCCGCCTCGTGCTGCGCTGCGCGACCGAAGACGGCGCCGCGGCAGAGCTCGTCGACACCGCTCTGCCACCCGGTCGCGGGATGCTCGACGGTGAGCTGATCCAGCTGGCGCTGCCCCGTGCCCGAATCGCAGCCCGCCGGGACGTCGGGACGGACCTCGTCGGCGACGGGCGCCTGCCGAGCGTCGTCGAACGCAGCTCGCTGCCCGCCTCGTCGGGATGGCAGATCGTCGTCGGACTGCGCCACGACGACCTGGGGCCCGCCTCGATCGACCTCTCACGCCACGGCGCGCTCGTGCTCGGGCCACCTCGGTCGGGTCGCAGCACTGCGCTACGGCTGTTGTCGGATCAGCTGCTCCGATCCACGGAGCGATCCGACGACGGCGACGTGTCGCTCGTGGTGCTGGACGGCCACCGACCCGACGGCGCAGTCGCTGCGCTCGAGGGCGCGCTGGCCGACGCCCGAGGTCGCGTCGATGCGCGCAGCGCTGAACCCGACGACGCCGACCGGCTGCGGGCGATCGTCGCGATCGATGACCTGCCCGAGCTGCTCGACACGCCCGACGGGACGACGGCCGATGAGCTGCTCGACCACCTCATCCGGCTGGCGCCCGCAGCCGGGGTGCGGGTGCTCGCCACCGGCGAGGCCGACGCTGCGGCACGTTGCTACGGCAGCTCGATGCGTCGTCTGCGTTCTGGACGAACCGGCATCCTGTTGCGCCCGGACCCGGACCTGCACCCGTCGCTGCTGCACACGTCGCTGCCGTTGCACGACGAGCTGAGCCCGGCGACCGGGCGGGGCTGGGTCGTCAGCCCCGACGGTGTGCAAGCGGTGCAGCTGGCGAGGTGAGATCCCGTTCGAGCGCTCGATCCAACAGCGCTCGATCCACCAGCGCTCGATCCAAGAGAGCGTTGCGCACGACGTGGTCGATGAGGTTGCGGCGGCGATCCAACGCGCTGAGCCCCAGGTCGCCGTGAAGTCCGCGCACCCCTGAGCGGGCCAGCTTGTTGCACAGGTGATCGAGCTTGCGGTTGTACTTGGCGAGCGTCCAGCCGAGCGCAACCGCGCACTCCCGATTGGACGGGATCGTCGCCCACTGGTCCGACGGGCGCTCGAGCCGGGCTGCGCAGAGCACCGCCAGCAGCTCGATCTGGTCGGAGCTGAGCTCGACATGACCCCATTCGAGGGTCACGAGCGGCCCGTCGGGCTGCACGCCGAGATCGGCCAGGCGCTCGGCGCGCTCGTTGGTGATGGCCAGCTCGTAGTTGGCCGGACCGGCGGTGAACGACACGACCGACTCGACCTGCAGGACCGGAGCGGACGAGCCAGGACCGAGCGTGGCCGAGCTCAGGTCCTCGTTCGACAGCAGCGTCAGCGTCAGCGAGCTTCCGACGTTGTCGAGCCACCACGACCGGCCGTCGTGTCGGAAGCGGCCGAGCACGCGGTGCAGGTACGGGTTGACGTCGACGACCAGATCCGCGGCGCGACCGAACGTCAGGCCCCTTCCGACCTCGACGACGTGGACGTCACCGCAGTGCTCGACCAGCAGCCGTTCGGCCGACTGGTGCGCCGGCGCGGTGGTTCCGGCACGTCTTCGGGTCTCCGCACGCTTCGCACCCATCCCGACGCCTCCCATCGAACGACTTCCGCCATGAACCTTGCTACCAGATCATGTCGTTTCATGTCATCTCGAACAGTTTGAACACATGTCACGCGAGGTGCCGATGGGCGTGCGCGTCGGGCAGGCTGGAGCCCGTGAGCTCTCCTCATCCGGACCCCACCGACCCGGTCCTGATCCGACGCGCCGCGATCCTTCGCTGGAGCGATCTGGGCCAGCGCGTCGCCTACCTGTGCTTCGGGGCCTCGGTGGTGCTCTTCGTCGTCGCGTTCATCGCCCAGTTCCCGACCTGGACCGTCACCGTGATCGTCGGACTTCTGGTCGTCGGCTCGGTGATCTTCATCCCTGCCGTGATCCTGGGCTACGCCGCCAAAGCCGCCGACAAAGAGGATCGGGGCGAGAAGTTCGGCTACTGAACCGCCCGGTCGTCCGGCTCGACCTCGTCGCTGCGCAGGACGCTCCAGACCGTGTCGGTGCCGTACTCGGGACCGTCGACGATTCCGCATGTGGGTGACGGGACCTGCCCTGCAGGCACCGACGTCACGTCGAAGGCCCGCATCGACCCGTCGACCAGCAGCCCGGTGATGCGCACCGTCGTCGCCATCGACGACCGGTCGAAGCCCACGACGACGGCCTCTCGGGCGCCATCGGCCCAGTCCCAGCCGACCGCGACGAGTGCCGCCCGGTCCGCCGCCTGCTCCGGAGCGCCACCGACGAAGCACGCGCCGCGGCAGTGGGAAGCGAAGTGCTCCGGCGGTTCGGCCCGAGCCACGATGAGGTCGAGCACCTCAGCGTCGACGTGCGCCCAGGCGTAGCCGTCAGGAAACGTGATCGCCGTCGGGGCGAACCGGTGCCCTCCGGTGTGCGAGATGCGCTGGCGTGACGACACCACTCCCGACGACATCGCACCCGACGCCTCGAACACGGCGCCGAGTTGCTCGTAGAGCAGCGTCCCCATGCTGCCGCAGCACTGGTCGCGTCGACCGTGGGTGCAGACCAGCACGTCGATGCCCAAGGCGTCGAGCGACGGGTCCGGATGCGGGACTGCACTGGATACGGACACGGCACCGGATACGGACACGGCACTGGATCCGGACACGGGACCGAGTCCGAGCACGGACCGTCCGAGCGCCACGACATCGCCCTCGGGCACGATCCAGGACCGCCGGCGGAACGGCCCGCGCAGCTCCACGTCCCCGTGGGTGCGACGCACCAGGCGGTGCTCGGTCACGGTCCGCATGCCGGCGGCGACCTCCGCGCGGTCAGGGACGCGGGCCAACGGTCGCCAGCGGCTCCCGTCACCTGCTGTGACCGATGCCGTCGGACCGCCGACCATCGTGACGAACGGCTCCTGGGCCGTGACCTCCGACTCCCACGGCAACGCCACGTCGACGACCAGGAACCCGTCGTAGGCGGGAGCGGAACCGATCGGGTCGACCCGCTGCCCCAAGTGGAACTCGGCGCAGCGGATCCGTGGGAGGTCCATGTGGAACGCGCCGGTGCGCCGGGTCGATGAAGAGGTGGGGTCGGCCACGTCGGCAGGCTACGCACGCGGAGTCCCTTGCACGCGACGTCCCTTGCATCCGGCGTCCCTTGCATCCGACGGTTGTTACTGACGGGTAACCTGTAGCTCATGTCACCGGTCGACGTCGGAGTGCCGCCGCGATGAGGATGCCGGCGGCGCAGCGGCGCACGCAGCTCTTGGAGACCGCCGTGCACGTGTTCGCCGAGCACGGTTTCCACGCCACATCGATGAACGACGTCGCCGAGGCGGCCGGTGTCACCAAGCCGGTGCTGTACCAGCACTTCCGCTCCAAGCGTGAGCTGTTCGTCGAGCTGCTCACGTCGATCGGCGACGAGCTCCGGGAGACCATCGCCAAGGCGACCGCCGATGCCGCAGGACCGCGCCAGCAGGTCGAGCAGGGCATGGCGGCCTACTTCCGCTTCGTCGACTCCCACACCGACAGCTTCCGCGTGCTGTTCGGCGCCGGTGCCCGCCGTGACCCCGAGTTCGCCGGCTTCACCCGTTCAGTCGAAGAGGCGATCGCGGAGTCGATCGCCCAGCTCATCGTCGTCGACGGACAGCCGGCAGCGCATCGCGACGTCCTCGCCCACGGCATCGTCGGCATGACCGAGACGGCGAGCCGGCACTGGCTGGCGCACGACCGCCAGCCCGATGTCGACACGCTGGCCGCGCAGCTGTCCAGGTTGGCGTGGTCGGGCATGCGTGGACTAGACGGCTGACATGGCGACGATCCCCGACGGTGAGTGGTACGAGGTGGTGGTGGAGATCCCCCAGGGATCACGCAACAAGTACGAGCTCGACCACGAGTCGCACCGAGTGTGGCTCGACCGCCACCTCTTCGCCGCAACGGTGTACCCCGCCGAGTACGGCTTCTTCCCGGACACGCTCGCGGAGGACGGCGACCCGCTGGACGCCCTCGTCCTGCTCGAGGACCCGACGTTCCCCGGCTGCCACGTGCGAGCCCGTCCCGTGGCACAGCTGGAGATGACCGACGAGGCCGGCCGCGACCTGAAGGTCCTGTGCGTGCCCGCAGGAGATCCGCGGTGGTCTCAGATCCAGGACGTCGGCGACGTCGACCCCTTCCTCCTCAACGAGATCCACCACTTCTTCAGCGTCTACAAGGATCTGGAGCCCGGCAAGGGCTCTGAGATCGGCGACTGGACCGGACGATCCGACGCCCTCGAGTCGATCGCAGCAGCGAGGGCCGCCTTCACCGGTTGAGCGCCCGAGCGAGTGACGCACGGCATGAAGATTTCTTCACACCGACTCTTCCATTCGACGTGAGCCGGCCGTAGCGTCACCCGCCGCATGGCATCGACGCTCAAGCGTGCACTCATCGGTCGGCCGCTCGCGAACGACGAGGCAGACCACCAGCGGATCTCCAAGACGGTCGGACTGGCGGTCTTCTCCTCCGACGCCATCTCCTCCACCGCGTACGCGACCGGCGAGATCCTGATCGTCCTGGTCGGTGCCGCAGGCATGGTCCAGGCCAACGGCGAGCCGACGACCGATCTGCTCAAGCCGATCGCGGTCCTGGTGGTCATCCTGCTGGCACTCGTGGCGAACTCGTACCGCGAGACCATCCACGCCTACCCCGACGGCGGCGGCGCCTACGTGGTCGCCCGGGAGAACCTCGGCGAGACCCCATCGCTCGTGGCCGGCGCCTCGTTGCTGATCGACTACGTGCTGACCGTGGCGGTGTCGATCGCCGCGGGGGTCCTGGCGCTGTACTCGCTGTTCCCCGCACTCCGGCCGTACCGGGTGGAGCTGTGCCTGCTCTTCCTCATCATCTTGACGGTCGGCAACCTGCGCGGCGTCAAGGAGTCCGGCGCTGTGTTCTCGATCCCGACCTACATCTACATCGCCATCCTGACCGTGTTCATCGTGTGGGCGACGGCGAAGCACCTCGGCGGCAGCCTGGAGGTGTTCGACCCGACAGAGCCCGAGTACGCCCGGTCCATCAAGGCGATCCAGGAGGACCACGGACCGTACGTGGGCGGGATCTCGCTGTTCATCTTCGCCAGGGCCTTCGCGTCGGGGGCCGTCGCGCTGTCGGGCGTGGAGGCGATCTCCAACGGCATCCCCGCCTTCCGCAAGCCGACGTCGAAGAACGCGGCGATCACGCTCGGCTGGATGGCGGTCATCCTGGGCTCGACGTTCTTCATGATCAGCATCATCGCCAGCTGGATGCGGGTCGTCCCCGACGAATCGAAGTCAGCCCTCGCGATCATGGGTGAGCAGGTGTTCGGCGCCGACAACCCCCTGTACTGGATCCTGCAGTTCGCCACGATGGCGATCCTGATCCTGGCGGCGAACACCGCGTATGCCGACTTCCCACGACTGGCCGCGATCATCGGGAAGGACGGCTACCTGCCCCGGCAGTTCGCCAACCGCGGCGACCGTCTGGTGTTCTCCAACGGCATCCTCATCCTGGCCGGAGCGGCAGCGATCCTGCTCGTCGCGTTCAAGGGCGACGTGACCCTGCTGATCCCCCTGTACGCGGTCGGCGTCTTCACCAGCTTCACGATCTCGCAGTCGGGCATGGTCCGCCACCACCTGAAGGAGCGACAGCGCCGCTGGCGGCTGTCGGTGTTGAACTCGGCGCTCGGCGCCATCGCCACCTTCGTCGTGGCCGCGGTCGTGATCGTGTCGAAGTTCGCGATCGGGGCGTGGATCATCGTCGTCCTCATCCCCTGCATCGTCGTGGCGTTCAGACGTGTCAAGCGGCACTACGACCACGTCGCCCGCAGCCTCCGCGTGCCGGCCGACCTCCGAGTGTCGCAGTCGGTGCCCCGGCACGGCGTGGTCGTCCTCGTCGGTGGCGTCACCCAATCGTCGCTCGCGGCGATCCGCTACGCCCGTTCGGTCGGTTCGGCCGACGTGGTCGCTGTCACCGTGGCGATCGACGAGGAAGAGGCCGCTCGGGTGCGCGATGCGTGGCAGCGCATGGCGCTGCCGATCCCGCTCGAGATCATCGAATCGCCGTTCCGAGACCTGACCCACACCGTCGTGGACTACCTCGACGAGCT
The DNA here is from genome assembly GCA_033813615.1 of Microthrixaceae bacterium. GTDB lineage: Bacteria > Actinomycetota > Acidimicrobiia > Acidimicrobiales > Microtrichaceae > Dermatobacter. The sequence goes on from JAPXRJ010000026.1 coordinate 16,585, forward strand.
CGACGCCCGCTGGCAGCACGACTACATCACCGTGGTCATCGCCGAGTTCGTGCTCCCCCACTGGTGGCAGGGCGTGTTCCACAACCAGTCCGCGCTCGCACTGAAGCTGGCGCTGAAGTTCCGCAAGGACACCGTGGTGGTGAACGTGCCGTTCCTGCTCGCCGACGAGCAGGGCGACACGTCGGCCGAGGCTGCTGCCGCGCTGGGGGTGAGCTTCAGCGAGGAGAACGGACTGGCAAGCGAGGGGCCCGACCAGCAGCCGACGATCGACCGCATCGAAGCGGCACCCGCTCACGACGGGGACTGAATCGAGGCTGAACCGTCACTCCGAGGACGGGGGTGGAACCGGATCCCGAGGGACGTCGATCGTCATCTCGGTGCCCCTGACCCGCACCTCCCGCTCGGACACGCCGGCGAACGCCTCCTGGTCGGCGTCGGTGAGGTTCCGTCCAGTGAGGCTGCGGGGCCAGCGCCGCTGGTGGAGCACGGAGCTGAGCTCGTTGCCGTACAGGTACAGGGTGCCGAGCAGGTAGGCCCACGACATGATGCCGAAGACCACGACGAACACGCCGTAGGTGTCGGAGCTCTGCACCACGAAGCGGCGGATGTACCACTCGCCCAGGGTCAGGAGCGCGTACCACGACAGCCCGACGAACGCCGCGCCCGGCAGCTGGCTCGCGAAGGGCACCTTCCGCGAGCAGAGCAACCAGTGCAGACCGAGGTAGCAGAGCGCGCCGGCAAGGAACGGCATCAGCACCGCCGCAACCGTGGAGAGCAACGACGGCAGGTCGAACCAGGCCGACGACCCCGACAGCATCAGGCACCCACCCAACAGGACCACCGCCGGCAGCGACCGGGCCCGCCGGACGAACCAGTTCGGACGATCGTAGAGCGGCACCTCCCACACGGTGTTCAGCAGCTCCTGGAGCGTCTCGAGCAGGCCCAGGCCGGCCCACAGCGACACGAGCACCGAGCCGACGACGACCACCACGCTCCCGCCGGTGTCGGCCTTGAGGACCTCGGTGCCGATGATCGGCACGCTGCCCAACGTGGAGTCGATCAGCTGGTCGCGCAGCTCGTCGTCGTTCTGGACGAGCAGCCCCACGACGTTGACGAAGGCGAGGAGCAGCGGGAACGCGGCGAAGAACCCCCGGTAGGTGAGGATCATCGCCAGCTGGCCACCTCGGTCCTCGCCGTACTTCTTGGTGACGGCGAGCACGACCGCAACGGGCGGTGTCCGGCGCTGGAGCCCATCCAGCCGGTCTGCGGTGCGGTCGATCAGGTTGGGCCGGCCCCCCGGATCGACGCGTTCCTCGGTCGCCATCGCAGGAACGTACCCGCCGGCCGGTCGGTCAGATGGGTGCACCGGAAGTCACCTCCTGCGGGTGCGAATCCGCGATGTTCCGGTAGCGTGGCTGCTCGTGCCGCCGGGAGCCGGCGCACGGATCGGGCCGCGTCAGCGACCCGGTGTGGAATTGCCCCTACGGAACCGGGCCCGATCAGCCGATGATCGTGGTCGGGACCTGTCAGGTCCTGCAGTGGTGGGAATCCAGGTGGTGGGAGACCGTCCGCGCGTGACCGAGAACGACGACCAGGTGCCCGTCGACATCGTCGACGACGAGTCGAGCGCCGACGGCCCGCGCCCCGGCGCTGCCGTCGCCGTCGCCGTGGCTGACGTGACCGAGGTGACCGACGAGGCCGACGACCCCGGCTCGACCGACGACCGGCCGAGCGGGATCGGCCAGGACCGCGCGATCAACTCGTTCCTGTCCGGCGAGGCGACGATCGGCGCGCTCCGCGAACGTCCGTGGTCCCGGGTCGCGTCGATGGCCCGGTACGCGTTCCGCGACGCGTTGCGCTCCATCCGCCGCCGTCCGGCGTTGGCGGCCTCCGCCGCGCTGACCGTCTCGTTGTGCGCGCTGCTCGCGGGGGGCGCCGCACTCGCCCGTGCGGGAGTCGACGCCACGATGTCCCGCTGGGCCGACGGCGTCGAGTTCGTGGTCTACCTCCAGCCGGGGGCGAGCCACACCGACATCGAGCGCGTCGGCGACGAGCTGCGCTCCGCCGACGGCGTCCGCGAGGTCACGCCGGTCTCCCAGGAGCAGGCGTACGAGGAGTACCAGCAGCTCTACGCCGACGAGGCGACGATGGTCGAGGCCGTGACGCCGGACCTGCTCCCGCCGTCGTTCCGGGTGTCGCCCGACGACGCCGACCCCGGGCTGATCCAGCGCATCACGAGGCCGCTCGCGTCGGATCCCGACGTCTACCAGGTCGTCACCGCCGACGACGCTGTCCGCGACGTGCGCGAGCTCTCCGGTGCCGTGTCGGGCTACGGCACCTGGCTGGCGATCGTGCTCGGAGTCGTCGGCGTGGTGCTGTCGGCCACGATGATCCGTTCTTCGATCGCTTCGCGCCGCGACGAGATCGAGATGATGCGGTCCTTCGGTGCTGGTCGGGCGTACGTCGCCGCCCCTGTCGTGATCGAAGGCGTGCTGATCGGCGCGGCCGCCGCGGCCGTCGCGGCCGGAGGCCTGGGCCTGCTCGCCGCACGGGCCCGGTCATCGAGCAGTCAGGTCGTCACCTCCCTCCTTCCGCCAGCGTCCGATGCGCTCGCGGTCGCACTGGTCGTCGCCGTGGCGACCGTCGTGGTGTGCTCGGTGGTGTCGGTGCTGGCCACGGCGAGCACCCTGCGGTCGGCCCGATGAAGCGCGCCGCGTCGATCGCCTGCCTGGTCGTGTGCCTCGCCGGGTTCGTGGCCAGCGCGTCGACGAGCTCGGCGCAGGACACGACGACCAGCTCGACCACCTCGAGCACGGTCCCGCCGGACGGCACCAGCACGACGACCTCCACCACCGCTCCGGGCACGCCGACGACGGTCGACCCGACCAGCACGACCACCGTCCCCGGCGGATCCACGACCACCCTTCCCGACGGCGTCACCGTCCCTCCGATCGACCCCCTCGTCCCGCTGCCACCCGACGGCGGCCTCCCGCACGAGGACGAGGAGCTCGACGACCCGACTGCCCTCATCACCCCCAGGGGGCCGTGGGACGGCGTGGGCATCACCAACCCGGTGCTCGCCGGGCTGCGCGCCCAGGTGGACCTGACCCAGAACAAGCTGATCGCCGCCCAGACGGCCGTGTCGCAGGCCACCGACGCCGTCACAGCGGCGCAGGAGGCCAGGAGCCGGATCGAAGGGGCGCAGAAGTCCGCTGCCGACCGCTACGCCGCTGTGCGCGACCGCTTCTCCCGTCGGGTCGCCGCCTCGTACATCGCGGCCGGCCAGCCCGAGCTGCGACTCCGTCCGGGGCGGGACCTCTCCGCCGAAGCCGACCGCGTGGTCCTGCCCGGTGTGGTCACCGAGTCGGACCGGTCCCTGGCCGACCAGTACCTCGCCGAGCGGGAGCAGGTCTCCGAGCAGCTGCGGACCACGATCGAGTCCGAGACCGCCGCCACCCAGGCACTGGAGGGCGCCCGACAGGCGCTCGCCGCCGCCGAGGCGGAGGCGAGCGAGGCCGAACGCCAACTCGCCGCCACACCCGCGACGATCGCCGGATTCGTGTTCCCGGTGGCCGGCCCCACGAGCTTCGTCTCCAGCTACGGGTACTGCCGCGACGGATGCAGCCGGTCCCACCAGGGCAACGACCTCTTCGCCCGGGCCGGCACTCCCGTCGTGGCGGTCGAGGACGGCTGGGTGGAGAAGGTCGGCACGAACCGCCTGGGTGGTCTGACGGTCTGGACCCGGGGCCGAAGCGGCTATCGCTACTACTACGCCCACCTGCGCGACTGGGCGCCGCTCGTCGCCGGCCAGCCGATCCTCGCCGGCACCGTCCTCGGCACCGTCGGCGACACCGGCAACGCCAAGGGCACGTCGCCGCACCTGCACTTCGAGATCCACCCGGGTGGCACCTCGGCGATCGACCCGTACCCGATCCTGATCCGGGCACCCCGGGTGACGCTGACCCCCGAACAGGTGGCCGCGGCAGCTGGATGGTCGCTCGCCCAGGCCGAGCTCAACCAGGTCGCCCCCGCACCGCCCGGCGGTTGACCTCCTGTTCTTCCCCGGTCCCCGGCCGACGGATCCACGACTGATGGTACGCTGCCACCCATGATGGTCACCATCGACCGCGCTGGGCGGATCGTCATCCCGAAAGACGTTCGCGACCGCCTCGACCTGACCCCGGACACCGAGCTGTCGCTGGTGCTCCACGGTGAGCAGATCCAGATCGAGCGCCCTCGCCGGTCGCCCCGTCGACTGATGTGGGCCGAGGACGGTCGGCCGTACTTCGCCGCTGCCGACGAAGGACAACGGCTCAGCGATCTCGACGTCCAGAAGCTCCGCGATGCCGACCAACGCTGAACTGGCAACGAGAGGGGTCCAGCCCGCGACCGCCGAGCGCAACGACACACCGATCGCTGTCGACACCAGCGTTGCGGTCGCGTTCCTCGACGCCTCGCACACCGCCCACCGGGCCTGCGTCGAGGCGCTCGCGGGGAGAACCCGTGCGCTCGCCGGTCACGCGGCCTTCGAGACGCTGTCGGTGCTGACCCGACTCCCTGGGCCGACGGCCGTCGCGCCCGCCGACGCGCTGATCGCGCTGCGAGCGGCGTTCCCCGACCCCTGTTGGCTCAGTCCGGATCAGCACGAGGCGCTGCTCGCCACCGTCGGCAACACCGGCATCTCCGGCGGATCGGTCTACGACGCACTCGTGGCCGAGGCAGCCCGCGTGAACGAACGCATGCTGCTCACACGCGACCGTCGGGCGGTGTCCACCTACGAGTTCCTCGGCGTGTCATACGAACTGATCGGCTGAGGATCGGTCCGGCTCGGTCGGGAGCCGGACGGCGAGGCTTCAGCGACGCACCTCGACCAGCAGGACCCACACCTGGGCTGTCCCACCGACGATCGCAGCGATCACGAACGGCACCAGCCACAGGAGCCCTCCGATCGCTCCGGTGGCCAGCCCCACTCCGGCGAGCAGCAGCGCGGCGACCGCCAGCAGGAACGGCCCGCAGATGCCCAAGTACCACTGCTCCCGCGTGCGCTGGCTGTCCGGGTCGTAGCGACCGAGCTGCCGGAACAGCACGACGCCGACCAACGAGGCGAACACGGCGAGCTCGATCCCGACCGCCTCGTCCGACTGGCCCGGCACGAGCACCAAGACCGCCACGATCAGCGGCGTCATCAGCACGACGAGCGCCGACATCGCCCGCCGGGGCAGGTACGCGAACCGCACGATCTCCTCGATGTTGATCGTCAGCGCGACGATCAACATGCCCGCCAACGCCGCAGAGGCTCCGCCGACCATGATGGCGTAGTCCTTCCACGCCTCGATGTTGTACGCCTGGTCCATCGACGCAGTCTCGCCCAACACGGCGCGTCAGCTCCGGATGAGCAACGACGCGAGGAGCGCAACGATCACGGAGTTGTAGAGGAACGTCAGGACCGTGTGGAGATTGACCACCTTTCGCATGTACGGCTTGGTGATGTCGACGTCGGTCGCACCGAAGGTCGTGCTGACCGCGATCGAGAAGTACAGGTAGTCGCCGTAGGCGCCGGTGCGATCACCCGGGAAGTCCAAGCTGGGATCGTCGATGTCCTTCTGGGCGTAGTGGAGCGTGTAGCTGACGATCGACAGCGCCCAGCAGCACAACAGGATGCTCACCGTCAACGGCACCAGCACCCACTCGTCGATCCGGATGGCATCGATGTGCGGCACCACCAGCACGACGAAGAACGACACCGCGGTCGCCTCGATCGCGAAGTTGGGGCCGTCGCCGTGGGGGCTGACCCTCGCCCAGAACCTGTTCACCAGCACCGAGCGCGCCGCCATCCGCGCAGCGAACTCACGTCGGTCGACCCGGGCGAAGGTCCGTTGGGTGTGGATCACGGCGCCAGGG